>JAOZUW010000078.1 GCA_029938465.1 Bacteroidales bacterium
ATAACTCTCTACCTTCGTTTCCTAACCAGAACCAAGTTTCACGCATTTGACCAGTAGCTCCCATATAAAGACCTACCATCGATCCTACGGCAACCACTAATAAAGCTGCCCATAGCACATCAACTAATGATGGTAGTTTATGATCTTTATTGGCAATCCAAGGAGCTATTAATAAACCTCCTACTAACCAGCCTACAGCAACCCATAAAATAGCTAATTGCGTGTGAATAGAACGCATGACGTTAAATGGTAGCCAACTTTGAGGAAAAATAAAATCATTTGTTGGATCGGCATATAGGTGAGCCAAATATGCTCCTAAAAACACTTGAACAACAAATAATAGGGAAACTATAGGTACATATTTTAGTAGTTTCTTTTGAGAAGGGAATAGTTTGGTGATTTTCATAGCAGGTTGTAAATCTTCTGCTTTGTCTTTTTTGAGTAGAAACTCATAAGTTAAAAAGATAACCACTATAGATAGAACCCATAAAAGTAAAAATTCCCATAGAGATACAATGTGATTATTATACGAAGTATCTTGGTCCACTAGAGGTTCTGGTGGCCAGTTATTACTCCATGTTCTTTCACTGGCAGTTCCTTCGGTTCCCGGGCGAATAGAGGAAGCTACCATTTGCGACCAATCCACAAAAGCAGCAATTTTTACTGCTTCCTCTGGAAGAATAACGCCACCAGGAAATGCTCTTTCTGGCTCGCCTTCAACAAGCATTTTGGTTAAATGAATTACATTTCTCTTATATGCTTCTGCAGAGGCATTGGTATAAGTAACACCTTCTTCCATAAGCTTTGTTTGCTCGTGGAAATCTTGTTTTACCCTTTCCTTAACGGCTCCTCTTTCAATATTTGTTAAATCTTTTTCCGATTTAGCAAACATTTCTTGAGAATAGTATTCATACAAATACACAGCTCTGTGGTGGAAAAACTCTGTTGAGAAATCAGGACCCATATAGGCACCCATTCCTAACATAGAACCCCAGTCCATCAGGTCGAATTGCTGGAAGTATCCTTTACCTTGAGCTACATCGTCGTAGGTATAAAGAACTTCGCCCGAAACCGATTTTACCTCTTTGGCAATCGGTGGGACTTCTTTTTGTAGGTTGGCAGTGAAGTAAATCAAAGCGGTAACCATAAAAATAGCTATAAACCAAAAAGAGGTATAAAGCCCTTTTTTGCTCATAAACTTGTCAAGTAATGTCTGTTTCATAATATGATTTTAATTAATAATTATTTTTGATAATTTGTTAGAATATTTTTTAATTTTTTATATTGTTGCCCATATTGATATCAGCTAAAGATGTTGAATTTAAGTGGTTTGAGATCTTTTCTCGTACCGAAACCCAAGAGTGATGAAAAGCACAAGGATGCTCATCTGAGCATTCATTAAAACCTAATACACAGCCTAAATACTTCTCCATCCCTTCCGAAGCATCAATAATATCAGCTAAAAATATATCTTGAATTTTTTTGTTAAAAGTATAACCTCCCCCTCTACCTTGCGTGCTTACTATTATGCCTTCTTTCGATAAATTGGTGAGAATGCGTCGTAGGTATTTATCAGAGATATGCAATTGTTCCACCAAAAATTTAGCCGGATATTTTTCTTTAGGCTTACGAGCCATAAAGCTTAAAATTCTAATGGCATATTCTGATGTTTTTGATAATTTCATGGTAATAATGAGCTACTTTTTTATTAACAAGTTGAAAATCAATAAGTAATATATATACTATATTGAAGTAGTATTTTGCAAATATAGAAAATATTTTCAATTCATATAATAAATGTTAAAAAAAGAAAAAGGAATAAATAAAACTTTTAAGAGCTTAAAAATATAAAAAACCGATTCTATTTTCTTATGAAAACATCATATCATACAAACGGTCGATACCTTGTTCCAGTTCAGGAATTGAAACATATTTGCTTTTCCTAAGGTATTCTTTTCTATCGAAAAAGATTAATAGAGTGGGGTTAGAGAAAATACCAAATTCTGAAGTAATACCAGGATACTTTTCTGAATTGATAAAATAAAGCTTCATTTTTGGGTATGCTCTAGCTATCATTTCTTTCACTTTAGGCCTTAGACTTAGGCAAGGAGCACAATTATCGCTATAAAAATAGGAAATCAGCGCTTCATCGTTGGTAATAGCGTTTTGTAACTGTGATAATTCATTTAATTCATTGTCCATAAGTAAACTGGTTTTTTTAGAGCGCAAAACTAAGAAATTTATTAGTTTTGCTAAAAGTATATTTATGGAAGATATTTTTGATAATGAAAAGCAAGAACAGCCAACAAGGCCCGAAGGTTTAAAGGTTTTATGTGTGTTGAGTTATATAGGTTCAGGTTTATCTTTATTCTCAAATTTGCTTGTTTTTTTAATATTTCCAAGTTTTTTGGACTTTTTTTCTGTTAATGATTTAGAAGAAATATCTAAAACATTTGATCCTGAAGTATTATTAAGTTTTGTGCAGTCAGCAGGAAGGATGTATTTTTTATTAACTGCAGTTTTGTATTTTATTTCTGTTTTGGGAGTTTATTATATGTGGCATTTACGCAAGAATGGTATTCATTTATATGCCATAGCACAAATAGCTTTACTTTTAATGCCTTTAATTTTTATTAGTGGAGATTTATCTATTCTTCCGGGTTTATTATTAACAGGAGCTTTTATTTTAATGTATTCACGATATCTTAAAATAATGAAATGATAAAACACCTACCAAAAAAACCTTTGTTACTGTCGGTTGTTCTTTATAGCCTATTGGTTCTTCAAGTAGTACTTTTTTTGGGTATTATAAGCTTGTTTTTTAGTCTTGATAATTTGGATGAGATATATCAATCCTTTCATTTGGGAGAAGGATTTAATCCTTATGGGAGTTTCTTGTATTTTTTGGTGTTTATTATCTTAATCATTATGTTTTCGATTATTCAAATGTTACGTCAAAAAGTATATGCGGTTCATTTGTTTCAATTTCTTAGCCTAATTCTTATTATTTCTTTATTGTTTATGCAAACTATTGAATGGCTGAATATTTTATTAATTGTTTTTCTAAATGTGGTTATACAAATGAATTATTCCTGGTTTAAGGATAAAAGGAGCACAGATTTAAGAAAAGAAGAAAATGAGGAAAATGAGGACAAGGATTTAGAAATCTCCGAAACCATAAACCAATGATATTCGGCCATAGGCTATTCCTGCATTTCCTACATTTGTAATAAAATTATACCCTGCATCAAACTTAATACTTAAATAACTATTTGGTGTATAGTAAATGGTTTCTTCAGTAGCAAAGGTAAAAAGTTTGAATTCGCTATGTATTCCCAATCCTGGAGTAAATGAATTATAAACTTTCAGTTCTAATTTATCATCTTCTTGTTCAAATCTATTGCTTTTAATACTCGTGCCGCTAATAGTAACATAAGGAGCAAAATGAAATTTTTTGTTATTGATTATGGAGTATCCAGCTATAATTCCTCCTTCAAAATAAGTGAATTTTTCATTTTCTTCAAAACTAAAAACATGTTGTTCCGTAGAATCATTAAAGGCTATTTTTGTATGCAAATTGGCATGTGTCCAGTATACAGATGTAAATAGATGACCCACATTAAAATCCAAAGACAGAGTATATCCAAAATTGGGTTTAAAAAGGTCTTGATCTTTTTTATGGGGAGAGATATATGAAGCTCCTAATGCAAAAGCCCAAGATGTATTCCGCCGAATAGCTGGCATATAGTTTTTTAGGAATCCGTTATACTTAGATGTAGGATAGTTTTTACGAAAAGTTTTCAAGAGCTCATTATATTCCTTATCCACTTCTCCTGTTTCTATTAAATGTAAATATAGCTTTATCAAATCTATTTCATCCTCACTTAATGTTGAAGTAGCTACACTTAATTCAATACTGTTTTTTCTATTGTCGATCTCTTGATAGAGCAGTGGTAAAATATCCATCATATTTGGATATAGAACCCATTGCTTTGATTGATTGTAATTTAATGCACAGCCAAGCCACTTTTCCCAATCCTGAAACAATGTATTTAAAGCAAGCTCTTCTGAATAATGGAAAGCCTGGTAATTACTTTTTTTTGATTCTAAAGAAACATAATCATATATTTTTTCTGATTTCTCAATATTATTTGCAGAAATTGTATTCACTAACATCTTTCTTCCATTATTGATAATTAATTCAGTACTATCAACATAGGTTTTTATCTCATCTCCAATTTGCGCATTTGCAAAACTAAAAAGCAGTATAAAAACAGCAAGGAGTAGTTTATCTTTCATCAGCATAGGAGTATCGGTTTTTATTGTTGTGCAAGTTAAAAAAAACCTCAATATATATCTCAAAAGGATGCAAAAGCTGTGAAAACAAAAATATTTGTTTGAAAACAACTTCATTTTTCTAACTTTGCTTTTTAAATTAAAATCACAGAAAGCATCCATTTCTCTGAATTACAGGCGCTTTCATTTGTAAAAAAAACAGATAACACTTAAAAATAATTCAATATGTGTGGAATTGTCGGATATATTGGTCCTAAAGACGCTTACCCAATCTTAATAAAAGGATTACAAAGATTAGAATATAGAGGCTATGATAGTGCAGGTGTGGCTTTAATTGACAGTGACTTAAAACTCTATAAAAACTATGGAAAAGTTGCCGATTTAGAAGAATACGTAAAAGGTAAAGATCTTGCTGGTAATATTGGAATAGCTCATACACGTTGGGCTACACATGGCGAACCTAATCAGGTTAATGCCCATCCTCATTTTTCACAAGACAAACGTTTAGCTCTAATCCATAATGGAATTATTGAAAACTATTCCAGTTTGCGTGAAGAATTGATAAAACGTGGACATAAGTTTGAGAGTGAAACAGATACAGAAGTATTGGTTCATTTGATAGAAGATGTAAAGAAGAATGAAAATGTAGATTTGGTTGAAGCCGTAAGAATTGCGTTAAATATGGTTATAGGTGCTTATGCCATTGCATTGGTTTCAGTAGACAACCCTGATTTACTTATTGCAGCACGAAAAGGTAGCCCCTTGGTGATAGGTATTGGAGAAGGAGAGTTTTTCTTGGCATCTGATGCTACTCCATTGGTAGAATACACCAAAAATGTGGTTTATCTTGATGAAGAAGAAATAGCTATTATTCCTCGAAATGGCAATTTAGAGATAAAAACCATTAAGAATAAGAAAAAAACACCATATGTAGAAACACTAGAACTTAATCTCAGTGCTCTTGAAAAGGGAGGATATGATCACTTTATGTTAAAGGAGATATATGAACAGCCCACTTCTATTAAGGATTCTATGCGTGGCAGATTAGATATTGATAAAGGCACTGTAAAACTGGGTGGAATTATAGATTATGAAGAAAAAATGGCTAAAGCTAAGCGCATTATTATGGTGGCTTGTGGTACATCTTGGCATGCGGCTTTAGTGGGAGAGTATTTATTTGAAGATATAGCTCGTATTCCTGTAGAAGTAGAATATGGTTCAGAGTTTCGCTATCGTAATCCTATTATTAACGAAGATGATATTGTAATAGCCATATCACAATCAGGAGAAACGGCAGATACTCTGGCAGCTATAAGAATGGCCAAAGAAAAAGGGGCAACTATTATAGGTGTATGTAATGTTGTTGGTAGTAGCATTGCGCGAGAAACTCATGCTGGTGTTTATACTCATGCTGGTCCTGAGATTGGTGTAGCATCTACTAAAGCCTTTACAGCTCAAGTTACGGTTCTTTCCTTAATGGCGCTTCGAATTGCAAGCCTGAAAGGGAATATTAAAAAAAGTCGTTTTCGCCAGTTGTTAATCGAAATGGAAACTATACCAGAGAAGGTGGAAGAAACCCTAAAACTTGCTGATGAAATTTTAGATTTTTCCAAAATATTTACCTACTCTAGAAATTTCTTGTATTTGGGAAGAGGATATAATTTTCCAGTAGCTTTAGAAGGCGCATTAAAACTAAAAGAAATTAGTTATATCCATGCTGAAGGTTATCCTGCTGCTGAAATGAAGCATGGACCAATTGCACTTATAGATAAAGAAATGCCTGTAGTGGTTATTGCTACAAAAAAAGGAGCCTACGAAAAAGTATTGAGTAATATTGAAGAGATAAAAGCTAGAAAAGGACGTATTATTGCTGTTGTAACAAAAGGGGATACTGAAGTTAAGAAATTAGCTGATTTTATGGTAGAAATACCAGAGACAGAAGAAATGTTTGTACCGCTTTTGGCTACTATTCCTTTACAGTTTTTAGCTTATCATATTGCGGTTAGAAGAGATTGCGAAGTGGATATGCCACGTAACTTGGCCAAATCGGTTACTGTAGAATAATCGGTAGGTAATATAGGAATAGCTAAAGATATAAACTTTAACTGAAAGTAATCATAGCGTTTGCTATAAAATTCCAAAGGGTAACAACACCTATGGCTATTAATTTGGAAAAATAGAAGTTCCAACGTAACTTACTTACAATCAGCCATAATACAAGAGTATTTATACCAAGACCTATAAGGCTTATAACCATAAATTGTGAGTATTCTACCAATACTTTTGGATCGTGACTCTGGAAAGTCCATATCCTGTTTAAAATGTAATTAGAGGATGCTGCTATTAAAAATCCAAAAGCATTTGCCAGATATTTCTGTACTTTTAGTTTTTCTTTGAATAGATAAGTAAAACCAAAATCTACAAATAAACCCGAGAATCCAACTACTCCAAATTTAATAAACTTTTGAATAATACCTGTACTGAGCTCAAATAGCAACATAAAATATAGTTTCTTTAAGGTGGCAAAGATATGGTATTCCTTTAATTTTTTTGCTTTTTAATGTTTTTCAAAGATTTCCTCAATTTTTATTCTTAAAATCTTACACCTTATTTATTTTCTGTATTTTTGTACAATACTAAATGAGTTATTACAAAACTGTGAGTTTGTTTTTATTCACAAAACACTTTATAATTATGAGAAAACACCTACTTTTTATTTTATTGTTTTTTGGAGTTTTATTCCAATGGAATATGGTGCAAGCTCAATGTACACCAGATCCAGATTGTACCGATCCCGAAGGTGATGGTCAATATTGTCCTGCTGAATTGCCTAATGCTGTAGAAGCAGAGCCCTATAATGAAGTGATTACTATTATTGCTCCTATACAGTTTCAAGGCCAAGTCATACACCATATTGAAGTGTTTTCCATAAATAACATCCCTCCTGGAATGAATTTTCAATGTCAGGATGATAATTGTGAATTTTGGCCGGGTATAGCCAGATGTATTAGTATTTATGGTACGCCTGAAGTGGATTCTTGGGGAACATATCAACTTGAAATTACCTTAGGAGTTTGGATTGATTTATATGGTACTATAATCTATTTGGGAGAGCTTACAGATTCATCAGCAGAAGTAACTATTGAACCTCATTTGCATGCTGATTTTTCTATTGATTATGAACAAGGTAGTTTTCTTTGTATGGATAATGTTTATTCTGTTACCTATCAAGGAAATGCCACAGTCGATGCTACGTATAACTGGAATTTTGGTTTAAATGCAAATGTGATCAGTGGCGAAGGTCAAGGGCCATATGAAATCATTTATGATTCTTATTTAGGTTTAGATAGCATTTATCTGGAAGTTCAGGAAGATGTATATACCAGCCCAGTTTATACAGACGTATTTGAAGTTGTTATTTGTGGATCTACATCTGAACTTACGGAAATTCTATTCTCCGTTAAACCAAATCCTTTTAATGATTATATTTCAATAAGCACCAAAACTAATGAGTCATACAGTTGTCGAATTTTTGATATTAGTGGTAAGTTAGTTGAGGAGCAAGAAAATAGACTTTCGGGTAAAATAGATCTTACTCGTTTACAAAGAGGCGTCTATTTTCTTCATCTTCAGAGTAAAAATCAACTAGAAACTTTAAAGATCATTAAGCAATAATGCATTTGTTTTATACTCCTGATATTATTGGTAATGCCTATCAACTCACTGAAGAGGAATCGAGACATGCCATAAAAGTATTACGATTAAATCTGGGAAGCCTTATAATGCTTACTGATGGGAAAGGTCGTTGGATGCAAGGTGAAATTGTAGATAATCACCCCAAACGTTGCCTTATTTCTATAATAAAAAGTGAAGAGAATTATCAATCAAGAGCTTATAAATTGCAAGTGGCAGTAGCTCCAACTAAAAATATTTCACGTTTCGAGTGGTTTCTGGAAAAGGCAACGGAAATAGGTATTGATAAAATATTTCCGATCTTAAGTGAGCATAGCGAACGAAAAGTGATTAAAAATTCTCGTTTAGAAAAGGTGATAACAGCTGCTATGAAACAATCTTTAAAGGCTTGGCATCCGGTTTTAGAACCAATTACCAGATTTGAGGAAATAATAGCAATACCCTTTTCAGGTAGAAAATTCATTGCTTATTGTGAAGCTCCTCTGCAGGAAAGAATGGAAAAATACTTGAAGGCTGGGCAAGATGCTTTTATTTTGATAGGACCAGAAGGAGGTTTCTCTCTTGAGGAAATAAATATGGCGAAAGAAAAGGAATTTAAACCTATAAGTATATCAAGTTCTCGTTTGAGAACTGAAACAGCGGCTATGGTAGCTTGTCATAGTGTAGCTTTTATCAACCAATCCTAAAAATAAATAATGAGCAGTATTTTTATAAATTACAGACGAAGTTTTTTGATAAGATCTATCCTCTTAGTATTTGCAATTATTGTTTCAATAGCAGCAAGCAAAGCTCAAAAGCCAGTTCAAATAGCCTTATTGAAATATAATGGAGGCGGTGATTGGTATGCTAATCCATCTGCTTTGCCTAATTTAATTGCTTTTTGTAACCAATATTTACAAACCCAATTAAACGAAGAATATGCTACCATTGAAGTTGGAAATAAAGATATTTTTAATCATCCATTTGTTCATATGACAGGGCACGGCAATGTTGTTTTTTCTAATAGTGAAGCCGAAAATCTACGCAATTATCTCTTGGGAGGAGGTTTTTTGCATATTGATGACAATTATGGGATGGATCCATATATTCGCCCACAGATGAAGAAAGTGTTTCCAGAGTTGGAATTTGTTGAGCTTTCTTTTGATCATCCAATCTATCATCAAAAATTTAATTTCCCTGATGGATTACCCAAGATACACGAACACGATAATAAACCACCCCAAGGGTTTGGTTTAATATATCAAGGTCGTTTATTGGTTTTTTACACCTACGAATGTGATTTGGGCGATGGCTGGGAGAGTGCTATGGTGCACAACGATTCTGATGAAAAAAGAGTAGAGGCCTATAAAATGGGTGCTAATATTATTCAATATGCATTTGAGCATTAGTTTTTTATATGCTTCCCAATAATCCACCAATCATAATACCTAGAATAGCTAAAACATAAAAGGAAAAGCTAACAATTACCAAAATACCTACAAACTTAAAATGGTTTTTTAATTGTTTAAAGGCTTGAGCAAGAAATTTATTTTCTTTGTTTTTTAAGGCTTTAAGGCTTTGGTTCGAAAATCGAAATAAATATAAAACTGGAAAGAAATATACAGCAGCCAAAATAAAATAAAAAATCGAAAAATACATAGAGTTAACCATAGGAGAAGTACCGCTTAGCCCAGATATTTTTTGGTTAAGTGTGGGTATGACAAAGATCATAACAACACCCAAAATAATCATTAGGCCAATAAATATAAAACCAATAATAGATAAAAACTTAGCCCATTGTGCTGTTTCTTTAATATGTTTAAGAGATTCTTCATTTATACAAAAATCATTTTTTTCTTCATGAAAAATACTATTTGCCGCAGTTTTACTTTCTTCAAGTATCATGTATGCGTGTTTTTTATAAATTAATCAATTCGTTTTTAATAGCAAATTTTACTAAATCAATGGTTGATTTTAGATCTAATTTTTGAAGCATATTGTTTTTATGCGTTTCTACAGTTCGAACACTAATAAATAGTTTTTCTCCTATTTCTTTATACGACAATCCATCTGCAATAAGCTTTAGTATCTCTTTTTCTCTTTTGGTTAAATTCGATAATTTCGAATTATTGTATTTGTTTTTTTTATTCTCTGAGTTTTTAATATAATCTATTATAATGGTATTGGGGATTTTTTTGCTCAAATATTCAAAGCCTTGATTTACTTTTTTAATCGCTTCAACCAAATCCCCACGAACACTATCTTTGGGTAAAAACCCTTTGGCTCCTGCTCTAATGCTTTTATAAATAGTTTCTTCATCAGTATAAGATGAGAAAATTATAATATGAATATCAGGGTAATCTTTAGTTAAAATTTCAGCAATTTCAATTCCTGACATTTTTGGTAAAGAAATATCTAGAATAATAATGTTAGGTTTAATAAATTTCAATTTCTCGAAAAGATCATCTCCATTAGAAGCCTCTCCAACAATTTCAATTTCTCGCTCTTTAATTAATAAGGCAAAAATCCCATCTCTAACTATTTGGTGGTCATCCACCAACAAGACTTTTATTTTGTCCATAATACTATTGTTTGATTTTAGGTAAAGATAAATAAAATCTCTTTGGGCCTCTGAAAAAAGAGTTAAAAAAAACCGATTCAAATGATGAATCGGCTTTATTATCTGTGTTAAATCCTATTGAAGAGTAAACTTAATAGGCATTCTGTATTGAACCCTAACAGGTTTGCCTCTTTGTTTACCGGCTTTCCATCTTGGCATGGACTTAATAACTCTTACGGCTTCTTCATCGCAACCGCCACCAATACCACGGAGTATTTTCACATCGGTTACTCTACCATCTTTTTCTACAACAAAAGTTATAAATACACGACCACTAATACCGCTTTCTTTTGCCATACGTGGATATTCGATATTTTTTCCAATATAACGATACATCTCTTGCTCTCCACCTGGGAAAGAGGGCATTTCTTCTACTACTAAGAAAATTTCTTCTTCCTCCATTTCTTCCTCATCTTCTATTACAGGAATATATTCTTCCATTTCGAAATCTTCGTCCATATCCACATCAATCTCAATATCATCTTCTACCTCTACGTCATCTTCTACAACGTTGATGATAGTAACTTGTGGTGGAGGTTTTGGTGGAGGTGGTTTTACTTTTTGCTCGGTAATGGGTATAATCTCTTCTGGAGTATCGTCTACTTCACGTTGAACCAATGTATACTCTTGTTTATCGTAACTTTTCCATTCCATGGCAAAAAATACCGCGGCCAAAGCAATAACAAAACCAATTTCTAAAAAAATAGTTTTCTTATTTTCCAAATTGGTTTTTTCGGTTTTTCTTCTTTCCATATCGCTATTATTTAAGGCGTTATTATTCTTATTTAAAATATTTTGCTAAAGTAAGGATTTTTTTCGATTGTATAATAATCCCTATCCTTCCACCAAAGATTTGTACTCTTCAGCAGATAATAAATCATCTATCTGTGAAAGATTGGAGATCTTAACTTTTATTATCCATCCTTTTTCATAAGGATCACTGTTGATCAGCTCTGGAGCATCTTCAAGTTCTTCATTAAATTCAATAACTTCACCATCAAAAGGCATAAACATATCCGAAACTGTTTTAACAGCTTCAATTGTTCCAAAAGCTTCTTCTTTATCAAGTGTTTCTCCTTCGGTTTCAACCTCAACAAAAACAATGTCACCAAGCTCTCCTTGGGCAAAATCAGTGATTCCAATATAGGCCTCTTCTCCTTCTACACGAATCCATTCATGATCCTTAGTGTACTTTAAATTTTCTATAATATTCATTTTCAACGATTTATAAATTATAAAATATTCTTCTTAATAGGAATGCAATATTATTAAAATTTTCTGTGTTTTGGCAGTATTTACCTATTTATATTTTTCTTGTGAAGTTATTATAAATAATGCTTCTTATTATTCAATCAAGATACCAAATTCGTGCCAAAGATGCTTGTTGTGGTTAGTATTTGTAAGAAATATTTATTTTTGTTTTTATCAAAAGGAAAAACCCATGTTTTTGAAATTGTAACCTGAGATAAAAAGTAACGTCAAAATGGCAAATTAAAACAATAAACAATGGAAACTAAAAACTTAAGAAGAAGTGTAAAAGACTCAGTTATAGGAGGAGTATCTGGTGGTTTGGGAGAGTATTTTAATACGGATCCTGTTATTTTCAGAATCCTTTTTGTTGTGCTTACACTAACCGGAGGAGGAGGTGTATTTGTATATCTCTTAATGTGGATTTTTATCCCAAAAAGTGAGAGAGAATTTGAAAGCAGTCCTAATTATAATCAAACTCAAGACCATACGAATAATCCTGATGTAAGTGCAGAAGCACAAGGTGATGATATAAAACCTGAAAATGAAAAGGTAACAGATGATAACACCAGAAACAATCGTAAGATACAAGGAAATGTTATAGGAGGAATTATTCTCATTATTGCTGGATCATTTTTCCTTGCTGATGATTTCTTCCCTTGGTTTAATTGGGAATATTTATGGCCTATAGCTCTTATTATTGCAGGTTTGGCTATTATTAAAATTAATTACGATAATAAAAAGAAAAAATAAGTGATAGTAAATTAGTATACTTTTAAGTAGAAACTTTTATTGCACATAAAGAAAACAAACATGGAGAAAAATATTATGGAAAACAGGAATATATTTTGGGGAGTGCTTTTAGTGACTATAGGAGCCCTTTTTATCTTAGATAATATGGATATTCTAAATTTTAGTTTCTCGGCATTATTTGATCTTTGGCCATTATTATTAGTAGGTTGGGGGATATCTATTCTACCAACAAAACCTATTTATAAGACTATAGCTAGTTTGGCTATTGCTGTTTTTGCTTTGTCTTATGCTGCTACTTCTGATAAAAGCTTTTGGTGGGAAAATAATATATGGGAAAAGTTGGAGAATGCAGATATTCATGTAAATAGAGATGATTATCAATCTGATGAGGAAACTTTCTATACCTTTAAGTTTGATGAAGATATGGACACAACTATTACTGAAGTAAAACTAGTAATGGATGTAGCGGCAGGAAAATTCCGAATTGATGAACCCGAATTGGATCATCTGATTAGTTTTGATGCCTATAGTAATATTGGTCCATACAATAGCAATATGGTAACTAATGGGAATCAAGCAGAGATATTTATCAGTATGGATGGTGCTACCATAAAAAAAGGAACTAATCGCAATAGAGCGACTATTAAACTGAATCCTGATGTAAATTGGGATTTGAATTTTGATATAGGTGCAGCTGATTTTCGTGGAGATTTTAGAGAATTTAAGATTAGCAATATTGATATTGATGGTGGAGCTTCTTCTGTAAGAATAAAAATAGGAGATTTGTTAAAACAGATTACTGTAAAGATAGATGCGGCTGCAGCATCAATAAAACTAGATATACCAAGAAGTGCTGCTTGTAGAGTAAAATCGGATTCTTTTTTAGTAGATTTAGATTTGGAAAATTTTACGAAGGGTGAAGATGGTTATTATATCAGTGATAATTATAATGAAAGTGAACAAATAATAGAAATAGAAATCAATGCTGCGATCTCTCAATTAGAGATTAACAGATATTAAACAATGATATAACTAATTTCTATACAAACACTACAGGACATAGCAGGATAAACGAAGAGTTTTTAGTATATTATAGGTATATTATTAACGGATTTTGCTTACAAATCGCAGACTGGGAAGCTTACATCACAAGGTGTAAAATATACTTCCCAAGCTGCGATTTATAATATTTATGATTATGAAAAAAACAATCTATCTTTGCAGTATAAAAATAAAGAAAACTAGT
>JAOZUW010000259.1 GCA_029938465.1 Bacteroidales bacterium
CTTATTTTCTGAGAAATACAACAAACTTTATATTGGATTTACTTCTAATCTAGAGTTAAGTATTTTAATCACAGTTTAAAAACACCCGAGGATTCTCATTAGCTAGTTTAAAGAAGAGCTCCTCACCAAGGAAAGCGCGTAAATCCATACCAAAACGCCGCTCATCGGTTTCGGTTTCTACCATATAATAATCGGAACCAAAAAGTATTTTATGATTTATTTTGTCGTCGCTCATCAATATCTTAAGGAGAGAGAAATAGCTAGTGTCGCTCATAGTAAAAGAAATATCAGTATAAAAATTCGGATATTCTTCTAACATATCTTTAATTACATTCAACCAATTGTTTTTATTTCCGGGCTGTTCCAAATACTCTTTCCAAAAATAACCAGAACCAAAATGTGCTACACTGATTTTAAGATTAGGGAAATCTTTCATTACATATTTGAAATTAGTAGGATCGGAAAAATGTGCGCATATTTTTGTTCGCGATTTGCCTTTGGTGTCAATAGGTGTTTTTGATAAAGCAATTAGTTTCTTGAATTCTTTTTTCTTTCCTTTAAAGTGAACAGCATTATAAGGGCTGCAATGCGAAATAACCGGAAGCTTGTTTTTCTCACAATACTCATAAATAGGATATAGGCGTTCATCATATGGAAATATCCCCAATGGTGGATATAATTTCAAACCTCTAAAACCGTGTTCTTCAATATATTTTTTAAACAGTAAATCGTAGTTTGGTCGTCGCGGGTCGATATGAACAAAGGGCAAGATAGTAGTAGGATGATTCTTTTTCATTTCTGCCAATTCATCGAGTTGTTTTTCATAATCTCTAGGCACTCTACCTGCTCCCATAAAAGCCATATCCATAGGTAAAATAGCAAAACGAGTGTCTTTTGGATAAAACTTTTGGCAATTTTCCAATATTTTCTGCTGAGAATCTATTTTACCTGTCTTAATAAATTTCACATACCTATCCAATAAATCATTATTCGAAAAAGGATTGATATTATTGAGCGCTCGAGTAAACATATTGGCGCCAAAATTGCTGGCTAATAGCCTGATAATACCCAAGGGTAAAAATTTACGAGGAACATCCACATCACGAAAAGTGTGGATATGGGAATTATATATAATTTTAGACATAAGATAAGTTGTTGATTCGTAAGATGTAAAGGTAGAAATAATTTTTAAGAAAATTCAATAATTACTTGCCGT
>JAOZUW010000201.1 GCA_029938465.1 Bacteroidales bacterium
CGGCAACGAAATATATTCTTCCCAATCCAGCACTCTTTGAACCTTCAATAGAATTATTATCAATAATTTTTAATATTGATTTGCCTTCCGATTTCATGTCGCCTAATTGGTGTCCAATATCTAAAACAATTCGTGCGGAATTTTCAGCTTTTGGGAATGTGTAGCGATGAATACCTGCTCTTTGTGTTGAAGTCAATTCAACTTTTATATTGTAGTCTTTTAATAAAACGGAGTAATACCCAGCTGAAGCTGTTTCATCTGCATGGATAAATCTCGATCTATATCCTTCATCTGGATTTTCTTTTGAACCTGGTAAAACTTGATTTTTGTCTCCTACAGTAGGCATAAGGAGAATTTCACCTCCATTGGTCATTCCAACACCACTCCAATGAGTATGACTAAATCCAATAATAGAATTATCCTGATAGTTGTAACCAGAAGCATACGTCCATCCCTTAGTGCCAACATCTGGGCTCAAATGAACCATTGCATATGGAACGGAGGCTCCAGGGAATGTATGTCCGAAAAAATTTGTCCCGATAAAGGGGTCAACATAGTCAACGGGTTCTTTTTGCTCACTACAAGCAGTAAATGAAATTACTACAATTAGGACAAGCGCAGATGTTCTGAACAATTGATAAAAGTGGGGCATTAAATTTTTCATATATTAAATTAAGTTTTAAGCATGTGCTATCTATTTACACTTCTCATATTTCACAACTTCAGTAGCCGTAAATGATGAGACTAACGGACTACATGCATACAATCCAAAACTAATTGACTGTTATTGAAAAGCCAAGGGATTTCCCCCATTTTTTTCATTATTTCCTCAACCTTTATGAGGTATTCAGGTGTATCTACACTAATTCCTGAAATGCTATCACATTTTGTTTCAATTACTTTAATCTTATAGCCCTTTTCCAAGATTCTAAGCTGTTCCAGCACTTCAATTTTTTCTAAATACGTTTGGGCTAACTTTGAAATTGTTTTCAACTAATTTTTTTTCTTATAAAATCTATCGAATCAAATTTATACTCTATACGGTTAAATGCAAAAACAGCAAATATTAAAAATAATGCGTAAAAAACAGAAATTTTTGCAGGCCATATTGATAGCACTCCTATAAATCCCATTACAGTCATAAGATCGATAATTCTCATTGACTGCTTAGCCATAAAATTCAAATTATTTTGTTCAGTGTTCGGACGTAAAACATTCCACATTCTGAATATTGTTACACCTGAAATAACAACTGCAACTGGCGCAAAAAACAAGATGCGTTTTAAAGGCCAAGAGTACTGGCTAACTTCATCCAAAGAGTAGAGTCCAAAAATAGTTCCTAATCTCTCTGATCCTCCATGAAACATAATAAATACGAGGAAAAAGAAGCTGTATATTAGGAGAATATTCTTTCGTCTTTCTGCAATGTGATTTGAATCTAATTTACCTATTGTTGTTAAGCTCATAGAAATGAAATAAAAGAGGCTCAGTGCAAGCCCAGTCCAGAAAAAGTATTCAAACCCAACAAAAAATAGTAACAGAAAACCTCCGAATGCAAGAAACAAAGTATTGTATAATTCTTGGTATTTTGTTCTAACTTCTGCTTCCTTAGTAATAGTCTTTTGGGATTGAATTGTTTTATCCATATTTCGTATCGCCCAAAAGAAAGCAAGTGCGTAAAGGAGTCCAAGATTAAATCCAGAATTAAGTTCCCATATCTTCCACCAATCGATATAATTAGGTGCAAAACCATAGCCTAGCACCCACAATGCACTTAGCATAAATCCAAGTCCAAAGCCACCTCCAATTATCAGCCCTGTTACTACGGTAATTTTATCTCGTTGAAAAACTGCTTCAAGTAATGCAAGAATCCACCAAACTAAAACAGCAAAATTTTGCGTGTTGGTATAGACGGTTCGGCTAAGATGTTTGCCAAGTTCTGCAGAATAAATTCCAAGGTCGGCATTAGGAAAAAGTATTGAGGAATTTGTTTTAAGGAGCAGCTCTCCTAAGAAATCAACTACAGATCCTGCAAAGAGTATTATCAATAATGCACTAAGAATAAGTGATCGAACAATCCATCGACCTGTAGAAACACGTTTTCCTAAAGCCCATCCCAATAGAATAGCTCCAGGTGCTGCCCAACCAATACCACATATTATGAACCAAAAATATCCCAACCAAGGTTCAATGGCAATGATTTCATCACCAACGTTGAAGATGCCACGTATCCACGATACATATTGTCCATATCCCAATTCACCACCAAGTGCTATTCCAAGACCTAACCAAAGAACAATACCGCGAGCATCAATCCCCTTTCGGGAAGCCAAATAGTACCACAACACTCCCCACATCAATCCGGGAACGACTGTTCCATCAACACCACCCCAACCAGCTGTACCTCGGATTGCCCAGGCGATAGCCCCAATGCTCCCAAATAATAGAATTGGAAATAATAGTTCGTAGAGTAGGGAGTAAGTTCCTGCACTTCTTGCATTTAAATGTTGATTGTATTTTTCTTGATTTAGAATAGTCATCATTGGTTTATTTATACTTATACTGTTTTTGTATTTTAAAGATTGTCTTATCGCAATAAAATAATTTAGCAATTCAATAATAGAATTTATTTCTCCCCATAAATTAAATCTTTTCAGTCATTAGTTCTAAATGGTACTCTCATATCGCCCCATATCCATTATTACTTATGGAATGGTATAAATTAATTATTTTTCTGTTTTACTAATCTCCAAAATACAAAGTGTCTTTGCCGGTAATTGAAAACTTATGGGCTCTTTTTTATCCGAAACGACAATCCGTTTAGTAGAATATTCTTTTGTTCCTTTAGGGAAAAGTTTGAAAATATATTCTCCGGGATCAAGCAAATAAAACAGAGCGGACATGTCCCGTGGTTTTTCGCCAAAATGAAAAAGCTCAGCCTGAAAACGATCTCTACCTGTCTTAGTCACCAGTGCAGCAATATCACGTGATGTGGTCATCCAACGTACAGCATTAATGGGGAAGTATCCTGCATCGCCCGGATCGCCTGTTAAGCTTGCGTAAAGCACATTTGTATTGGGCTCGGGAATTGTTGGAATAATGGCCGACGGATAAATACCGTTATCACCAAATTCCACTGAAAAACGCAATACCCTATCGGTGTAACGAACCTCACTGGTGTAGCCCGGAAAATTTATTCGAAGGGCTTCGGCATTGTCACGCAGTGCTGCTACGAGAGACTCTTGATCACCATTAAAACGAAAGGCAGTATATGGCTTAGCATCGGCTTTTATCAGTTGATTGTATTTAGTGGTTCCACCAAGCATCATATATTTAGCAATAATAGGTGATATCATGCCTAAGCTTGAGCCACACCAGGCTTTACTTCCCGGGGCAGGCTGCTGCTTTGGCGGATTTTCTAGATACTCCATCCTTATTTTTGCCATTGATAAGATGGGTTGCAGGTACTTTGGATCCTGTGTGATATGATTTGTCAACAGTAAAGTATTCAGCATCATAGGCATTGCACTGGGCCACCGGTAAAGATGATTGTCAAATTCAAGTTTGTGATTTTCAGGATTCCACCAATTTTCTCCTACGCCGCCAATTTGACCGTCAGGCCAGTGAATAGCGCTGGGAATGATACCCGCAGGTTTACCCCTTTCTGCACGAGCAGTTGCATCGACCCAGGTATCCATCCACGCTGTAAAAAGTTTTTCCAGTTGTTTATCTCCGGTTCGCTGCCAGTAAAGGAGAGTTGGTTGTACAGCCCGGGGATGATATACCGTACCACAAGCTAATTTCGGTTCAGGTGAAATACTGTCCGAGCTAAAATAGGTGCTTTTAAACTGCAATAAACCACGCTCATTGATTCCTGTCCAGGAATTTCTCGTCAGCTCGCCAAGACGAAGTGCCTTTTGGCTCCATTCTTTATTTTCAGGATCAATGTGCATCATTGGCGTTAGAA
>JAOZUW010000202.1 GCA_029938465.1 Bacteroidales bacterium
CTTAAAAGAGATATTATAAGCTGTTTAATATCTGGTTTTTATTTCTTCTAGAACATCAAATAAACAATCAGGAGAATTACAAAGCATGAGTTTCATCTTATACTCTTTAAAATGAGAAAGCCCTTTAAAATAATTACTATAGTGTTTACGCATTTCGTTAATGGCGCGTCTTTCGCCTTTCCATACAATGGAAGTTTCTATATGCTCTTGACAAACAGCAACCCTCTCATTAATGCTAATGTTGAGTTCTTGAATATGCCCAGCCATATATTGTTTTATCTCTTGAAATATCCAGGGATTTCCAATGCTTGCACGACCAATCATTATAGCATCTACACCGTATTTGTTTTTAGCTTCTAATGCAGCAGCTCCCGAATTAATATCGCCATTGCCAATAATTGGAATATGCATTCTGGGATTATTTTTAATGTCACCAATTAAAGTCCAATCAGCTTTGCCTTTGTATAATTGCGAACGGGTGCGGCCATGAACGGTTAAAGCTTTTATGCCTAAATCTTGTAATTGCTCAGCCAGTTCTACTATTATTTTGCTGTTTTCATCCCAGCCTAAGCGGGTTTTAACGGTAACAGGTAAATCTGTAGCTTTTACTACTGCTTCTGTAATTTTTAATAATCGAGGTATGTCTTTTAAAGCTCCTGCTCCAGCAAACTTACTGACGACTTTTTTTACTGGACAACCAAAATTCAGATCTATTAAATCGGGTTTGGCTTCTGAAGCAATTCTGGTAGCCTCCGCCATAGAATCTGCATTATGTCCAAATATTTGAATGCCTACCGGCCGTTCAGCTGTGATAACATCTAATTTTTCAATACTTTTTTGAGCATCTCTTATCAAGCCCTCAGCCGAAATAAACTCAGAATACATCAAATCAGCACCCATTCTCTTACAAATAGCTCGAAAAGGGGGATCTGTAATATCCTCCATAGGTGCTAAAGCCAAAGGGAATCCATCTAATTTGATATTTCCTATTTTCATTTTTTTAAGTTTTTGCTTTTCTTTTTTGTGTTATTGTAGTTCCATACAGCAAAGGAACAAAATTAATGTACATTTGCTAAAAAAAACAGTGGATTTACAAATTTTAAAAAATGCAAAACCTTGGAATCAGATATTGGCATTAGCGCTTATAACCTTGGGGGTGGGTATTTTTGTGATGCTTTTGGGCATATTAATCGCCTCCTTATTTGTAGATGGAAATATCCTATCTAGATTATCAGAAGTGGCTTTATTACAACATCCAGGTGATCTTTCTTTAATGAAATATTTTCAGATTATAAGTCAGATAGGTTTTTTTGTGAGCCCACCTTTGTTTTTTGCTTTTTTAGTAGATAAAAATATAGGGCGTTTTTTTTCCATAGAAAAATTTCCTCCAATGGGTATTATGCTTTTAAGTATTGTCATTATGCTTATAGCTAATCCAGTAAACGAATGGCTGGTTTATCATAATAATTTAATGCACTTACCCGAAGCCCTTTCTGGCATAGAGCAATGGATGCGTGATGCTGAAGAAAAAGCTGCTGAAATGACCAATATTCTACTTGATATGCATTCCTGGAAAGATTATATGCTTAACTTATTTATGATTGGGATTTTAGCTGCTTTAGGGGAAGAACTTCTTTTTAGAGGTGTTCTGCAACCAATTCTTATTAAAAAATTTGGCAATGAGCATTTGGCTATTTGGTTAACAGCCTTTGTGTTTAGCTTTATTCATTTTCAATTTTATGGTTTCTTTGCTCGTTTATTTGCTGGAGCAGTATTGGGTTATTTATATTTTTATACCAAAAACTTGTGGATTCCAATTTTGGCTCATTTTTTCAATAATGCTATGGCTGTATCCTATGTATATTTTACCAATACGCCTTTATACGATATAAATTTGGAAGGAATAATTAATGAAGAACCTAATTCTTATTATGCATTAATAAGTTTATTATTTATAGCTTTAGGTTTATACTGGCTGAAAAGAATAGCTATTCCACCTTTTGAGTCAAGCCATACTTTATAGGATTATAGGAGCGCTGATATATATCCATTTCTAATACCTGAAAACTTTCCTTGGTTTTATTCCAGATATAAGTTTTAAAATATGCATTTTCGTATTCATTTTTACTTAATAAAATACGAGTATCAATGCTATAATATACTCTTTGTCCATTTATAATGGGAATACTTTGCTTATGAAAATCGCTACCTCGCCAAATGTCATTTTTGCCTTGGGTGCTAATAATAGCCACTATAACAGCATTTTCTGGTAGATTCTCAGCAGTAATATCCACTTGAACATCAATAATACTACCATATTCCCCAATATTCTTTAAGGAATCGCTATAACTAAACCCCCATTCTTGCTGAGAAGAAAAAACAAAAGCAGCCTCATCAATACTGTCTAGTATAATACGTTTTCTATCCACTTTCCAAAGATCTATAGGCTCGGAGAAATCATTTTTAGATATTATGGAATGAAATTCTCGAGTGTTTTTTATAGGCGATTTACTCCATAAATAGGATTCATAAGTGTAGCCATTCTCTTTTTTTATAAGATAAGGAAAGTGTTTTTTTATTAAGGGCAAATAGCTTTCTGGTAATGAAGAAGCCAATAGATATTTTTGATTGGTATTTTGTAAAATACTATCTATTTGATGGAGTTTATAGTTTTTACTATACACACTTAATGATAAAACATCTGCAATACTATATTTCTTTAGATAGTATTCTTGGTAGGATGGTATAGTGTTGTAAACTAAAAATATATCCTTTGGTGAGATGTTATTATTTTTTATCATACTTTTTGCCGTTCCATCAAAGGGCTGCTTAAAAATAATTTGAAAATGTTGTCGTGCAAAAACTAGAGTACTGATGTTTACAATAAGAATCAGAAGTGTGATAGGAATAAGAAACTTGCTTTTAATATTTTCATTTTGTCCAAAAAGTAGCAGTAAGAGGTAAGGAAAACTAAAAATAAGCATGGAATATTGAATCACTGGATTCACCAAAACAGAATAGTAATATCCTATAATTATGGGTAAGATAAACCAAAAGAATAGTAATAAACGCTTTTTTATTTGAATGGAATATGATGCTGCATTTCTTTTCTCGCTAATAAATCCAAAGAGACTTAATAAAACAACTAATGCTACTATCCAAGGTGAAAAATGAAAACTCCAATACAAAAATTGCCATATAAAATTTGGAGACGGAGCTCCTAACCAATTTCCTGTTCCTCCAATTCCGCCTATTTCTAATTGATGAAAGAAAATGGGAAGATGAGGAATATATAAAACAAAAATAAGCAAACCTGAAATGATATAGGCTGTCATTTGTTTTTTAGAAATAGTAAACAATCCTGAGAGCCCAACAATGATGGCGAAAAGCAAACTAAAATGGTGGTTGTATGCCGATAAAGCTGCAAAAATCACAAACCCTACTAAGTGTTTTTTTTGTGGTGACTGCCACATATATTTACTCCAAAAATACACCATTGCCAGTGTGAAAAACAAACCACTAACATATGGACGTGCAATGGGGCTAAACAAAACAAAAAACTGCAAGCTAGCCATAAAAGCAGCCGCAATAATTCCGGTGCTTTTGTTCCACCAGATTGTAGCTATTTTATAAAAAACAAAAACCGATAATAATCCTAAAATATTAAAAGGAAGCTTTACAACCCATTCGGTATCACCAAATAATTTAATCCAATAATAAAGAAAAACCTGAATACCGGCCGGATGCCCATCTGGTTTTACACCTTCTTGAATCAGGCTTGAAAAGCTATCAAAATGTAAGCGATTCCAAGCGCTTAATTCATCCCAGCTAAAAGGTAAAGAAAAAAAGTGATAAAAGCGCAAAACAGCCGCGACCACAATAATAATGGCTAAAAGTATTTGGTTGCTGTATTGTTTATTGGGCATACGCAAATGTACATTAATTTTATTATTTATA
>JAOZUW010000079.1 GCA_029938465.1 Bacteroidales bacterium
TCCTCCCGATAGGGATGGCAAGGCAGGGTTTTAACTAACGATTGAGACCAATAAACCTATTTTCCTACTATAAAACCACCTTTAGAAAAAAAAGCTAATATTTGTAAAAAAATAAACTTGTGACCACCTAAAACTACTTCTCTTATTCAATAAAAACTGTTAACAAATTGTTTGTATTCCTATATTTCCAACTTAAATGATTGTTATTTTTGAAACATACTATACTTGTATTTTAGGCTAGTTGACTGAAAATCAGTTATAGATTAAAAACAATAATTATATAAGTAGTTTTGAGAAGCATTTATTAGATATGAGATCAACAAAGAATATTAGAATAATAATCAATAATCTACCTTTTGGTATTTTCTACCTTTTGGTATTTTTTTTTATTTCCCAAATTACACTATCAGCAGATCATAACAACTTAGCTTCAAACAGAATCTCTAAAATAGGAGAAAATACAAACATTTTCTTTCCAGAAAACAAAGCTATTGCCGAGTTTAGCTATACCAATCCCTGCTATGGTTCAGCAACACTCTTTACTGATGAATCTTTACCTGCATCAGATATTGTTTCTTGGTCATGGAGTTTTGGCGATGGAGGAACCAGTACAAATCAAAACCCAAGCCATACCTATTCAAGTCTGGGTAATTATAATGTGGCACTTAGCATCGTAGATACTGACGGGAATTCTAGTAATGTAACTCATAACATTGCCATTACACAACCTCCTATAGCCGACTTTACAAAATCTGATACTGCATGTACTACTGGCTTGGTATTTTTCTATGATGATTCTACACCTAATGGAGGAACTATTACAGATTATTTATGGACTTTTCCTGATGATCATTACTCCTACGATGAGGATACCTATTTTGTGTTTTTAAACACTGAATACTACTATGATGTTTCACTTGAAGTGACAGATAATAATGGTTGTAGCCATGAAATTACAAAGAACATATATATTGAACCTGACTTACAAATCAGTTTTAATGCAGATACTGTTTGTTTCTCTAAAGAAACCTCTCTAACGGCCTATATTGTAAAACCTCAAGAAGATTCCATCAGGTATTTTACTTGGTTTTTTAATGATGGGAGTCCACAGATTACAACTCCCAACAAAACAGTACACCATACTTTTACTGATGCAGGTGTTTATGAAGTAAAGCTTCAGGCTACTAATCTTATAGGATGTACTGATGTTTTTAGAAAAAATATATGGGTAAGACACAATCCAACAGCCGATTTCTCTTTTATAGAAAGTTATTGCGAAGATGGTACAGCTTTTACTGACTTAAGTACTGGTGATGGTGAATTTGATTATTGGAAATGGGAATATGGAGATGGTGAAATCCTAGAAGTTTACAGTCCCAGCAGCCCAAATCATTTACATTTTTTTCCGCCGAACTATCAAACTTATCAAAGCTCTTTATTAGCTATTGATGAATATGGCTGTAGAGATTCCATTAGTAAAGATGTCATTCATTATCCTTGTGTTTTTGTTGAATTTTATACTGACACGAATTGGATTTGCGACAATACTGTTGCCGTTTTTATTGACACTACAAAAGTTGATTCCGAGTTTGTGATAACGGAGAAAACTTGGCACTTTGGAGATGGAAATTCGATGAACGTTTCAGTAAATACTGATACTGTTGAATATCAATATTTAGAAGCAGGGGATTTCGATGTTAAACTCTTTGTACGCGTCGAAGGTCAAGGTTTAATCTTAAAAGACAGCTCTATAAAGCCAGTTACTATATTAGCTACACCAAAACCTAGCTTTAGTTTCGAAAATATTTGTTTTGGCCATACGACCACCTTTACAGATCATTCCAATATTCATGAAAACGCTGAAATAGAATTTGCCTATTGGGATTTTGGTGACAATAGAGATACTATTTACGCTTACCACATAGAAGATACTATTATTAATCATTATTACGAGCAAGATGGCAACTATGAGACCAAACTCATTATGAAAGCCAATAATAACTGTACTGATAGCTTAATCAAAACCACTTTTGTTTACCCTATGCCATCAATGGGATTTTATTCTGACACCACAGTTTATTGCGGCAACAGAATTGTTAGCTTTACTGATACTAGTCAAATAAATTCCGGAAGCATTGCTACTCGCCTTTGGGATTTTGGTGATGGTTACGTTTTCTTTTCATCAGCAGATACGGCTAGCCATCAATATGATGAAGGAGTTTACTCCATAAAGCTTATAGACATTACAGATGAACATTGTCGTGATAGCATTACATTACAAGATTATCTTTTAATAAATCCTGTAATAAATGCTGACTTTGATATTTCTCCTGAAAGGGTTAATATATATGAAATCGAAGAATTGACAATCACTAATTACGTATCAGAAAATGCTCGTTATAAATGGACACTTTCTGATACTATTTCTTGGGAAAATGAATATGAACCTAATATTGCCGACTCTATAATGGATACTGGAACTTATGAATTAAAAATGTATACCATAAATGATTTTGGATGTATTGATTCTACCAGTAAGTTTTTTCAAATAACTCCTATTTTTAGCTTTTATGTGCCAACAGGCTTTTCACCAAATGGTAATGGAACAAACGATACTTTTGGCCCTATAGGAAAATATTTTGAACTATCATCTTACTCATTTGAAATATATAACAGATGGGGAAAACTAATCTTTCATACCAATGATTTTTATCAGCAATGGGATGGCAAAACAGAAACTGGAGATTTGGCCTATCAAGATACTTATGCATGGGTCATTAGATTAACTGACCTAGAAGGCAATAATCAAGTTTTACGTGGTGCTATTACACTATTACTTTGAGAAAACCCAGGCCCCTTGAAATTTCTCCCGATATGAGGGCAATGCCTTATCAGCATCCTCCTGAGAATTAAATCGATCAATAGACAACCTTAATCTGCCACCATTCTCGAGAACTTCAGCATTCTGATAACCCATTTCTTTATAGCTAGTAACTGCTGATTTAGCATCTGTTGTAATATTATAACTTCCTATGATAATATAATAATATTTATCCGTTGAAGAGGATGCATCCGTAGCTGTAGCCATTATGACAGCTGAATTATTAATCCGCTCTCCAGTCTCACAAATAACTGTTTGAGCCTCTACATCATCCATTTTACCCAACCAAAGCAAAATATATCCATCTTGAATACCCACACCTATACTTTTCCATTCCACACTACTCCATTTTCCAGTATTAGATATCATATCAGCAGAATAAGGTATTTCATTCCAGAAATTTAAAACGCTACTCATATCCTGTATGTCATCTTCCCAATAAGTTATTTCCCAAGCTTTTCCAGGATAATTACTTATTTCTTTGGCTTTTTCTTTTACATCATTTTTTCTGTTCTGATCTTTTGGGAAACAAAAAGCTTTCCAGTGCCCTTTGTCCGACCAAGATCTCATATTACATTTGTCATTCGGATTATCGTAATTAGCCAAATCAAAAGCGTGAGTTTTAGCCACATAACATAAGGATTTAGACAGAGGAATGGGGTCTAAAGCCAAACGAATCCGATAAGAGTTTATCAAGGAATATAGTTGATATTCTTGCTGAGTTATACAAAAATTATCAGGTATAGATGGTTTGGATTGAGCTAAAGCAGATGGTACCCCAAAAAGTAATCCGAAAGAAATCACAACAAGAAAAGGATAAATGTTTTTCATAGAAAATGTTTTTTGTTGAAAACTATCCACTTTACCAGCTTCCACCAGCTCCGCCTCCGCCAAAGCCGCCTCCGCCGAAGCCACCGAAGCCACCTCCGCCTCCAAAGCTACCTGTTCCACCAGAAAAATTACTCCAACCACTCCCACTATTATGGCCTCCACCAGAAAAAAGGAAGATCCACCAAGGAAAACCTGATGCCCGAGAAGACAAACCATGCTGTGATCCTTTTGCTCTACCTGCAAACAAAAAGATAACTATAATAACAATAAACACGATAATACCAGCAATATCTCCTGCATCAGCACCCCTTCGAGCATAAGCATCAGCAGAAAACTCTCCAGACAAAAGCGATATCATAGTAGTCGTTGCAGCATCTAAACCTGCATACATCCTATTTTGTTTAAAGAATGGAATCATTTCAGAATCTACAATCCTTTTTGCTGTAGCATCTGGAATAAATGCTTCCAAGCCATAGCCTGTAACAATATATGCCTGACCTCTACCTGATGATGTTTTAGGTTTTACTAAAATTAAAGCTCCATTATCTTTACCCTTGTGTCCTACACCCCAGTTATGAGCCATTTCTACTGCATACTGATTAATATCAAATCCTGACAAACTTGGAACAGTAACAATAGTAATTTGTGTAGAAGTTGTATCGTTATAGTTGACTAGTTTACGTTCTAATTTTGCTGTTTCAGTTGGAG
Source organism: Bacteroidales bacterium (assembly GCA_029938465.1). Classification (GTDB taxonomy): domain Bacteria; phylum Bacteroidota; class Bacteroidia; order Bacteroidales; family UBA12170; genus UBA12170. Next base: position 4,421 of record JAOZUW010000079.1, read on the forward strand.
TTAGTATATGAGCAAAATCATTAACTAAGCGAGGAGGAACAGGTCGTTCAGGTATTTGAGCCTGAAGAGCTACTGTTGCTATCACAAAAAGTGTAATAAATAGTCTATTATAAAATTTTCTAATCATTAAATATAGTTTTTAAGCATATGAAATATCATCTGGCAATTCATTAATATCATCCTCACCCTGATGAGGAAAATGTATTTTCAATTGTTCTCCTGCTTTAATAATACCATTAGACAACGCAAAAGAAAACTCATTTCGTTTAAAATAAGTTAGCATAAAATCTTTTATCTCATCCCAAAAATCCTCCGAAACTTTGGCATTAATTCCTGCATCACCTAAAATGGCAAATTTATGGTCTTTTACTGCTAAATAAAAAAGCACACCATTACGCAATTTTGTTTTTTGCATTTTTAGCAGATCAAAAACTACCGATGCTCGATCTAACACGTCACCCTTACAGTGATTTTCCACATGCACTCTTACCTCGCCAGAACAATTACTTTCAGCCTGACGAATAGCATCTAAAACTTGAAATTCTTCTGCCTTATTAAAAAAACCTTCAGCTCTTTTTTCCATCTCTATAACCAATTATTAAAATTCAACTTTAGGAGCAGTTTTGGCCGTTTCTTCAGCTGTAAAGTAAGCACGTTTATCAAAACCAAACATTCCGGCTAGCATATTATTAGGAAATACCTTAATGGAAAGGTTATAAACTTTGGCCGCCTCGTTAAAGCGCATACGTTCTACCGTAATCCGGTTTTCGGTTCCTTCTAATTGGGCTTGTAGTTGAATAAAATTTTCATTAGCCTTTAGATCTGGATATTTCTCCACCACAACCATTAAACGACTTAATGCTGAACTCAAACCACTTTGTGCAGCTTGAAATTTTTGCAAACTTGCTGCATCCATATTGCCTGCATCAATAGTAGTGGAGGTAGCTTTTGCACGTGCTTCAACTACACCCTGAAGTGTTTCTTGCTCATGAGAAGCATAACCTTTAACTGTAGCTACTAAGTTAGGTATCAAATCGGCACGCCGTTGGTACACATTTTCCACTTGCGCCCATTTTTCGTCTACCGTTTCGTTAGCTATTACCATAGTATTGTATTTGCCAACAAACCAACCTCCTATAACAAATACAGCTATAACAATTATTATTATTATAATCCAAGATTTCTTCATTATATTTCAATTTTACTAATCCGTATTATTTATCTTTTTCAGGCCATAAAGATATAAAAAATGGGGCAACCCAAAAGATTAACCCCAATAATTATTATGAAATTTTTTAAAACTTCCTTACTATTTTATCAAGCCAAAACTTCTTTTGATAAAATCAGACAGATCTTTACCTTTTAGTAAACTTTGTGCAAGCAGCGCCAAATCATACATTTGTTTCACTTTCTCTTGTTGGCTATTTTCATCCTTATCTTCCAAAATATCAGTAATTAATGGATTATTAGAGTTCACTACCAAATTATAGGTTTCAGGTAAAGCTCCCATTCCCATCATTCCGCCACCTCCAAGTTTTTCCATATCTTTCATTCTGCGCATAAACTCCGATTGTGTAATCATTATAGGAGCTTCTGTTTCGCTTAAAGATTCGAAAACTACAGAAAATTTAGTTTTGTTGATGTTTTTTTCAATTACAGGCTTTATAGCTTCTTGCTGCTTTTCATCTAATTTAGAAGGTAATTTCTCATCTTTATCAATCAGCTTTTCAATGGTATCAGCATCTACTCTTTTAAACTGCACATCTGTTAGTTTTTGTTCCAGTGCATTAATAAAGTGATTATCTAATACACCGTCCATCTCCAATACGTCATAAGCACGATCTTTAGCTGCCTGAATGTAACTATATTGTTCATCAAGCTCTGTTGCATACAAATAAACAATTTTCTTGTCTTTATCTTTTTGAGCTGCCTCTACATGTTTTTTGTATTCATCAAAAGTAAAGTATTTACCGTCTGTGTTTTTGAATAGGGCGAATTTTGTAGCTCTTTCATAGAATTTCTCATCAGATATCATTCCATAAATAATAAACACCTTAATATCGTCCCATTTTTTCTCAAACTCCTCCCGATTATTTTTAAAGATATCTTCTAATTTATCAGCTACTTTTTTAGCAATATGATTAGAGATTTTCTTTACATTTCTATCACTTTGCAAATAAGAGCGAGATACATTAAGTGGAATATCAGGCGAATCTAAAACACCATGAAGCAAAGTTAAAAATTCAGGTACAATTCCTTCAACTGAATCGGTAACAAATACTTGATTACTGTATAATTGGATTTTATCCTTTTGTACTTCAAGATTCTTTTTCAACTTTGGAAAATACAGAACTCCTGTTAAATTAAAAGGGTAGTCTACGTTTAAGTGAATATGAAATAATGGTTCTTCAAAATTCATAGGATACAGCTCACGGTAAAAGTTACTGTAGTCTTCATCCTTTAAATCAGTTGGAGATTTTTTCCACAAAGGATCACTATTGTTTATAATCCGATCAGTTTCTACTTCTTTATAAACATCATTTCCGTCTTTATCTTTCTCTCCTTCTACTTTCTCTTGATTTTTTTCTTTTCCAAATTGAATAGGAATAGGTAAAAATTTACTGTATTTAGTCAGAAGTTCAAGGATTTTACTTTCTTCTAAAAACTCTTTCTCATCATCACTAATGTGCAATATGATATCAGTTCCTCTTTCCTTTTTATCACTATCTTCGATTGTAAAATCCGGGCTACCATCACATTGCCAGTGAACGGCTTTTGTAGCACCGCCCTTTTTATAGGTTTTAGAAATTATTTCTACATTATCAGAAACCATGAAAGCCGAATAAAACCCTAAGCCAAAATGACCGATAATAGCATTTTGTTCCGCTTCACTTTTATTTTTAAACTTCTTCACAAATTCCTCAGCACCTGAAAAAGCAATCTGATTGATATATTTATCTATTTCATCAGCAGTCATACCAACTCCTTTATCACGAATAGTTAAAGTTTTGGCTTTTTTATCTGCGATAACCTCAATAGTTAAATCACCCAACTCATCCTTAACTTTACCCATAGAAGCTAAAGTTTTTAGTTTTTGAGTAGCATCAACAGCATTAGAAATTAACTCTCTGAGAAAAATCTCATGATCGGAGTATAAAAATTTTTTAATGATAGGAAAAATATCTTCCGTTTGAACATTAATTTTACCTTTTTGCATTGTATTATATGTTTTAATTTTTCAAATTTGATATTGCTTTTACAAAAAAGATACCAATTATTAACGCCTGACAATCTGACAAGAATACAAGATTTTTAAATTCTTAATTTTCATTGCAAAAGTTATAGTTTTTTAAGACCTTTGTCGTTTTCCAAAACCACCTAGAAATCCTAAAAGAATTTTAAGATGAAAAGAATAAAAAGTGCATTAATATCTGTATTTCACAAAGATGGATTAGATGATATTTTAAAAAAACTGGACCACCTAAAAGTGGAAATAATATCAACTGGTGGCACATATGATCATATTATTAAGCTTGGGTATAAAGCAAAAACTGTAGAATCGATAACTAACTATCCAAGTATTTTTGGTGGCAGAGTAAAAACTTTGCATCCAGATATTTTTGGTGGCATATTACACCGCCGCGATAATAAAAACGACATCTCTCAATTGGCCGAATATAAAATTCCAGCTATTGACTTAGTTATTGTAGATTTATATCCTTTTGAAGAAACCCTAACCAAAACTTCTGACGAAAGCCAGATAATTGAAAAAATAGATATTGGTGGTATTAGTTTGATTAGAGCTGCAGCAAAAAACTTCAAGGATGTACTTATTGTTCCCTCAAAAGAACAATATGCTGATTTATATCAAATTCTTGACCAACAAGAGGGTCAAAGCAGTCTTGAAGATCGTAAAAAGTTTGCTGCACAAGCTTTTAAAGTTTCCTCTCATTACGATACAGCTATCTTTAACTATTTTAACCAAAACAACGAAATAGAAGTTTTTAAAATAAGTCAGGAAAAAGGTGAAACTTTACGTTATGGCGAAAACCCTCATCAAAAAGGAATCTTTTTTGGTGATATGGAAAAGATATTTTCGCAGCTACATGGTAAAGCAATATCTTATAATAACTTAGTTGATTTAGATGCTGCCATAAAATTGATAAAAGAATTCACAGAACCTACTTTTGCTATACTAAAACATACTAATGCCTGTGGCTTAGCCTCTGATAACCGCTTATCTATTGCCTGGGAAAAAGCCCTTGCTGGGGATCCTATTTCTGCGTTTGGAGGAGTTTTAGCTTGCAATAAAGAAGTTGATGAAAACACTGCAAAAGAAATCAATAAATTGTTTTTTGAAATAATAATTGCACCTTCTTTTGAAAAAAATGCACTAGAATTGTTGAAAAGCAAAAAAAATAGAATAATTTTACAGGCAAAATCTTATGATTTTCCAAATCAAACTTTCAAGTCGGTATTGAATGGAAGCTTGATACAGGGTAGTGATCATATCAGCGAAACAAAAAACGACATAGAGGTTATTACTAAATCATCACCCTCTGCAAAAGAGTTGGATGATTTAATTTTCGCCAATATTATAGTTAAGCATACCAAGTCGAATGCCATAGTCTTGGTTAAAGACAAACAGCTGGTAGGTAGTGGCACAGGACAAACAAGCAGAGTTGATGCTTTAAAACAAGCTATTTTAAAGGCGCAATCCTTTAAGCTCAACTTAAATGGTGCTGTAATGGCTTCAGATGCTTTTTTCCCATTTGCTGATTCAGTAGAAATAGCGAATGATGCGGGTGTAAAAGCTGTGATTCAACCTGGAGGATCAGTAAGAGATAAAGATAGCATTGAATATTGTAATAATAACAATATGAGCATGGTATTTACAGGAAACAGACATTTTAAACATTAATTAGCTCAACACAATGGGGATATTTTCATTTTTAACACAAGAATTAGCTATTGACCTTGGCACTGCCAATACTATCATTATATACAATGACAAAGTAGTAGTGGACGAACCTTCGATAGTGGCTATAGAGAGAAATACTGGACGAATTATCGCAGTGGGTAAAAAAGCCCAAATGATGCATGGGAAAACTCACGAGAACATTAAAACAATACGTCCATTACGTGATGGTGTAATTGCTGACTTTGAATCGGCAGAATATATGATTCGTGAAATGATTAAACTCACCAAAGCACCATCAAAATTTTTCAAACCCTCATTAAAGATGGTTATTTGTATACCCTCTGGTATTACACCTGTTGAGGAACGAGCAGTGAAAGACAGTGCAGAACAAGCAGGAGCTAAAGAAGTGAAACTTATTCATGAACCTATGGCAGCTGCTATTGGAATTGGCATTGACGTGATGGAACCTACTGGAAATATGATTATTGATATAGGTGGTGGAACAAGTGAAATTGCTGTTATTGCACTTGGAGGAATTGTAAACAACAAATCAATAAGAGTAGCTGGAGACGATTTCAATATGGATATTATTGATTATATGCGCAAGCAACATAATATAACCATTGGAGAACGCACGGCTGAACAAATAAAAATAAATGTGGGTGCTGCTTCTTCTGAAATTGAGAATCCTCCAGAAGATTATGCTGTTCATGGTAGAGATATGCTCACAGGTATTCCTAAAGAAATCCATGTTAACTATGCAGAAATTGCCCAATCTTTAGATAAATCCATTTCAAAAATTGAGTCAGCTATTTTGAATGCTTTGGAAATGACTCCTCCTGAATTATCAGCTGATATTTTCAGCACTGGTATCTATTTAGCAGGTGGTGGTTCTATGCTTAGAGGATTGGATGTTAGAATTCATCAAAAAACAAAACTTCCTATACATGTAGCAGAAGATCCATTAAGAGCTGTAGCTCGTGGTACTGGAATTGCGCTTAAGAATTTTAATAGATTTACTTTCCTTATTAAATAAAAGGATAAAAAATGCGTAATCTGCTAAATTTTCTTTGGAAAAATTATGCCATCTTCTTGTTCCTAATACTTGAAACCATTGCATTTAGTATGGTGATGTCATCAGGTCATCAAGGAGCTGTGTTTTCGTATGCAAGTAATCAGTGGGGAGGAAAAGCATTTAGCAGTTACCAAAGTATTCATCAGTATTTTAAATTAAGCGAAACTAACGAACAACTGGTTTCTGAAAATATCTATTTACGATCACAACTAAAGCAATCTTACTTAAAACGTGATCACAATAGCTTTGATGATATTGTAATAAAATCAGAGACTATTAAACCTGATAGCATAGTATTTTACTATGATACTACAAGTTTAACTTTTGAATATATTAATGCAACAGTGATTAGCAATTCCGTAAATAAACAACAGAATTATTTAATGCTGAATAAAGGCTATCAACAAGGAATAAGAGAAAATATGGGCGTTATAAGTTCTCAAGGAGGAGTGGGAATAGTATACGCTGTATCGGATGATTTCTGTACCATTATTTCTTTATTAAATACCAAAACAAATATCAGTGCTAAGCTTTTTTCAAGTAATGAATTAGGAAGTTTAAAATGGGATGGAAGAAACCCTCAAATTGCACACCTGACCAGTATTGAAACATATATTCCTATTCATACAGGTGATAGCGTAGTAAGCAGTGGATTTTCTCATATTTTTCCGGAAGGTGTCCTTTTAGGTACTATTAAAGATTTTTATATTGAAGCTTCAGAAAATACCTATACTATTGAGGTTCTGCTTAGCACAAAATTTAGTCAACTAAATCAAGTAACTATAATAAGAAATCGGTTCTACGAAGAACAGATAGAATTAGAAAGGAGGAAAGCTTATGTTCCTTAGAAATATTTTACGTTTTCTCTTTGTCATCCTCATTCAGGTATTTGTGCTTAACCAAATACAATTCTCCGGCTATATCAATCCTTATTATTATATTATTTTTATTCTATTATTACCTATAAAAACACCAGCATGGTTAGGTATGGGATTGGCTTTTCTTCTTGGTTTTACCATAGATATTTTTTCTCAAAGCCCAGGAATCCATACTGCGTCAAGCGTTTTTATTGCCTTTATCAGACCTTCGATAATATTATCGCTCAAAACTTCAAGTGAAATAAATAAAGATTTAGAACCCAATATGGGCAATATGGGGGTTAAATGGTTTATTTCGTACACTATAATAATGATAATTCTACATCATACTTTATACTTCTTCATAGAGGTATTTAGTTTTACTTCATTTATAAATACAATTTATCGAATACTTATCAGTAGTATTGTAACTTTTATTACTATTATTGTAGCTCAATTATTAACATACAATAAAATTCAAAAATAAACCTATGAAACAATTCAAATTATTATTTTTAAGCCTAATTAGTGTCATTTTACTAGCATCATGTAACAATGACAGTATCCAATCCTATACTATTAATGGTGAGATTATTGGCACAACAGAGGGCGATGTATTTTTAAAAACACGAGGTGAAACGGGTTATGAAACTTTAGACTCTGCAAAAATACTGAACGGAAAGTTTATATTGAATGGCCGAGTGGAACAAACTCAATTTGCATATATCACATCTCCTTTATTTAGAGGTGGTGTTCCAGTATTTGTGGAGAACGTGGATATTAATATAAAAATGCACAAAGATAGCGTTGGAAAAGCAAGCATTACTGGTTCTAAATCACAAGAGATTTACAGTTTTGCAAAAAATGAAATGGATTCTTTTGATGCTATATGGCAAGACTTTTATTATAACATTTTCCGCTATATGACAGATGAAGAAAAAGCAAAAAATGAAAATAAAGTGAACATTCTTTATGACTCAGCACAGCTTGAAAAAAAGAGTTTCCTTTTGGACTATCTGAAAAAAAATAATGACAATGCCGGAAGTGCCCAATTATTATTAGATAATGAAAGTGCGCTAGGAGATGATATGATAACAAGCTTCGAATCCTTAAGCCCAAAAGCTTTAGCAACTTCATCGGGTGAAGAACTAAATAAACGAATTGTAATTGTAAGAAAAACAGCTATAGGACAACCCCTAATCGATTTTTCTATGAACGATACAACTGGAAATGCTGTTCAACTATCAGAATTTATTAAAGGTAAATATGTACTGGTTGATTTTTGGGCAGCATGGTGTAGTCCTTGCCGTAAAGAAAACCCAAATGTGGTAGCTAATTATGAAAAATATCATGATAAAGGTTTTGATGTTTTAGGTGTTTCTTTTGACCAGAAAAAAGCAAATTGGTTGAAAGCTATAAAAGACGATGGTTTAATGTGGGCACAAGTTTCTGATTTAAAAGGCTGGCAAAATGCAGCTGGCAAACTCTACGGAATCCGATCTATTCCACAGAATATTTTAATAAGTCCTGATGGAATAATCATGGCGAAAAATCTAAGAGGCGAAGCTTTAGGTAAAAAATTAAGTGAGCTATTTGATTAATCTTGATATAAATATCTGATAAACAAAACAGTTTATCAGATATTTTTTTTAATAGGTTCTTATGATGCTAAACAACAGACAACAAGTATTAGATTGCCTGAACGATTTAGAAATCGACTATGATATGCATGAGCACCCTCCTATCCCAACTATTGAAGAAGCTATTAAGTATTGGGACAAAATGGAAGCTACTCATTGTAAGAATTTATTTTTCAGAAACCATAAAGGGAATAAGCATTATTTGGTTATTTTCGATCACCAAAAGCAATTGATAATCAAAGATTTGGAACAAAAGCTAAAACAAGGGAAACTTAGTTTTGCTTCTGAAAAACGCATGGCAAAATATTTAGCCATAAAACCTGGTTCGGTTTCATTATTTGGATTGATAAACGATTCAGAAAACCATATTCATTTGTTTCTGGACAAAAACCTTCTCAAAAGCAAGTATATCAGCTTTCATCCTAATGACAATACAGCATCATTAAAAATAAGTCAAAAAGGATTTATGAAATTCTTAAACTGGTCGGGTAATACTTATGAATTCTTAGATTTATATTAACAATAACTAAACCACTATGGACTGGAAGTACCATAGGTTTATTTTACGAATAAATTATGTTTCTATTTTAATCCTAACTGGCTTAGAAGTCAGAATTACTTCTAGCTTTGGACTTCCAATTTCAAACTGAAAATTTGCAGAAACTGAAAGTCTTGCACAAAAAGTGCATACCTGCCTGCCGGATTTCCTCCCGATAGGGATGGCAAGGTAGTGT
>JAOZUW010000010.1 GCA_029938465.1 Bacteroidales bacterium
TACGAATAAAATTCGTTTCTGTTTTAATCCTAAAGGGTTAGAAGTCAGAAGTAAACTTTGTACATCCCTGATATAGGTTGACCATAAAAGGGATCAAGAACAAAACTTAGGTCTCGGTAATTTTTATGCAAAGATATTAGTCAATGGATTTGAAAGTGGAAAATATCTGTGGATCTAAAATAAAAAAAGAGAGTCTGTTTGACTCTCTTTTTTTTATTTAAACTCAACAATTAGTTGATTCAACCGAACCATATCACCAATTTTTACCAAAATTGATTTTATTTCACCTTTAATAGGGCTCACAACTATATTCCGCATTTTCATAGCTTCCAGTATAAGAATGTGTTCCCCTTCTTCAACCTCTTGACCAACCTTGACATATATTTCAACGATGGCTCCTGGTATCATGGCATACAATTCTTTTTCGTTAGGAGGAGTATATAATTTCCTGTTTCTATAAGAGTCAGGTACCTCAGTAAAGAATTCTGAATTATCAATATTCAGTATATCCCTTTTAACTTCTTTAATTTTATCATTTTTACTCATTACCTATTGTTTTAGAATGGAGGAACACCGTGTTTCTTTTTAGGTACTTGAACATCTTTTGTAGCGCTTATTTCCATAGCATGAATTAGAATTTTACGTGTTTCTTCAGGCTCAATTACTGCATCAACATAACCATAAGCTGCAGCTACATAAGGATTGGCAAACTTCTGCTTATATTCTTCCACTTTTTGCCTACGAACTTTTTCTGGGTCTTTGGCATTTTTAATCTCATTACGGAAAATAATATTTGCGGCACCTTCTGGACCCATTACTGCAATCTCAGCCATTGGCCAAGCAAATACAAAGTCGGCACGTAAATGATGACTACACATGGCAATATAACCACCTCCATAAGCTTTACGCATAATTAATGTAAGCTTAGGCACTGTAGCTTCAGAATAGGCATAAAGTATTTTAGCACCATGACGAATTACACCAGCATGTTCTTGATCCACACCGGGAAGATATCCTGGTAAATCAACTAAAGTAAGCAAAGGAATATTAAAAGCATCGCAATAACGAATAAAACGAGCTGCTTTATCAGAAGAGTCTACATCGAGAACACCAGCCAAATAAGCAGGCTGATTACCTACGATACCCATAGTTTTACCATCAAGACGAGCAAAACCAATAACAATATTTCTTGCAAAAAGTTCTTGAATTTCAAAAAACTCTGAATTGTCTGAAATAGCCTTCACCACATCCCTAACATCATAAGGTTCTTTAGGATCGGTAGGCATTATTTCTGCAATTTTATAACTTCTAGTCCTAGGTGGCTTTTTTGGGAATTTATCAGCCCTTTTTGTATTATTCCAAGGAATATAGGTACATAGCTGTTTTATTTGCCCAAAGCATTCTTCTTCACTTTCGGCATAAAAATGTGCATTACCTGTTTTCGAAGCATGAACATAAGCTCCACCAAGTTCTTCCATGCCAATTTCTTCGCCAAGAACTGTTTTAATCACTTCGGGACCAGTAATAAACATTTTAGATATTTTATCAACCACAAAAACGAAATCAGTTAATGCAGGACTATAAACTGCACCTCCGGCACAAGGTCCTAAAATAACCGAAATCTGGGGTATTACACCAGATGCTTGAGTATTACGGAAAAATATTTCGCCATAACCAGCTAAAGAGTTAACCCCTTCTTGAATACGGGCTCCTCCAGAATCATTAATACCTATAATGGGCACTTTCATCCTCATAGCATGATCCATTATTTTTGTGATCTTCTTGGCGTGCATATATCCCAAGGATCCACCAGCAACCGTAAAATCTTGAGCATATATACAAACTGGATGAGCTCCTATATTTCCCGTTCCTGTAATCACTCCATCACCTGCTAAATATTTCTTATCCATATCAAAATCCTTGGCAGCATGCTGTACAAATAAATCATATTCGTGAAAGGATTTTGGATCTAGGATGGCTACAATACGTTCTCTGGCAGTTAACTTACCCACTGCTTTTTGCTTTTCAATTGCCTTGGATCCCCCTCCAGACAAAGCGCTCTTCATCCTCTCTCGGAGGTCTAAAGATTTCTGTTTAATAGACATAAATTTCTTTTTTAATTCAGACTATGTTGTTCTATTTAATTGTGCATTAACTAGCAAAATTAAAAGAATTTACAAAGATAACAATATTATTCCCCGTTATTTCATTAACATTATTAGTATCTGTAGATGTAAATGAGGATTTTTGCCACTTATTTGGTGCAAAGTTATTATCACCTAGACCAATAGACAAAAAAAAATGATTTTCCGAGTTTATCGAAAAATCATTTTTTCAAGAAATTAATTTCTTCTACTGAGCATCCTCACTTGGAGGAGGCACCTGATTCATTGGAATAGGATCTGTATTTTCTATTTGCTCTCTTAATTCAGTGTCAATTACATCATTAGAACTTGTTGATCTAGGAATAACAAAAACTGAGAATAAACTTAACACTAATAATACGATAGCAAGAGTCCATGTAGATTTTTCAAGAAAATCTGCTGTCTTTCTTACTCCTAAGTATTGATTATTTCCTGAAAAATTAGAGGCTAAACCGCCTCCTTTTGAATTTTGCACTAAAACTACTAATATCAATAAAATACTAGTTAACAAAATTAAAACTGATACAATAATATATGCGCCCATGGCTTTACTTTTTTTACTTTTTATTCAATTCCTCAATTCGGCTTGCAAAGTAACTACTTTTTTGGGGATTTTTCAAAATTAATTTTCTATAAATTTCTATAGCTTTTTTAATATTACCCTGATCAACATGAATAACAGCTAAAGTTTCAGTAACGAAAAAATCATCCTCATCTGTAGTACTACTAATAGCAGTACTCATAGGATTATAAAACTCCGCTTTATCTGGTCTTGAAATTCGAGGTTCATTTTGAATAAACTGATTAATAATTTGCTCTTTCGTTAATTCCTTTTCCTTTTTTTGTTGATCATCACTTTTACTATCTATCTCATTTTTGTCAGATTCAATCTCTGCTAATCGCATTTTTACCAATTTAAGAAGTTCGGATTTGCTTCTTTTAGCTTTCTTTTTTTGTTCTCGCTCGTAGGCAATTGCCTGTTTATCATAATCAAGATCTAACTCTTTATGATTTATTTCAGCCTCAACAAATCCTTCTTTTTCTTCAACCACAGCGTCTTCTTCTACATTTTCATCATTTGTAAGAAAATCGACCCAATACTTTAATTGCTTACGATCTGAAGAAAAAAATGCGGCTTGCACTAATGATTTTTGATATCGATAATCATTCGTTTTTAATAAATTCAGCGCATAAAGTGTTCTAATATTTTCAACATAAGCATATTCATAACGCAATTTTTCCAAATGCGCCAAAGTATCCTTATTTAGTAATTTAGGATTCTCTTGTAATCTATAAAATTCTTGAATATCCATATTACCAATTCACTACAGCTTTATTAAAAATATCATCTACCAACATCTTATTTATGAGCATTATAAGTGCATCTTGAACATCGGCTAAATCGTAAGTAGATTCATAATCCTCATATCGAGTAAAAGTTGTTTCGTAATTTTTGTCTGGCTCAATAAGATTTATAAACTTTACTTTTATCGAGATTGAGAGTCGATTTAAAGCAGCCTCATCACCTGAAATAGCCTGTGGAGTGGTTCTATAATCAGTAATAACACCTTCTATCTGCAGGTCACCATTTCGGCCCACCAATATTAAGCTGGTTTGGCTTGAGAAGCGATCTTTCACATCCAGGGTTAAAGATTCACTAAGTGTTGGAACAACAAAATCAGCATGATTATCAAAGTATTGAATACTTATGGTTTTAGCATCTGGCGGTATAGATGCCCCTGTAAAAGAATAACTTACACAGGATTGCATTCCTATAAAAAGCACGAAAGCAATAATTATTTTCAGGATATTATTCTTCATTTTACTATTATTTAATGTCGTATTCTTTTATTTTTCGATATAAGGTTCGTTCAGAAATTCCTAAATCCTGTGCGGCATTTTTTCTTTTCCCTTGATGCTTATTTAAAGCTCTTCTGATTAAATCTTCTTCCTTTTTTTGAATAGATAATGATTCTTCAATAATTACGGCATTATCCTGACTAGAAGTCTCAAATACCTGCTCTTCCATAGCATCTTGATAAGGTTCGGCCTCTTCTTTATGATTATTACTATTTGAAGAAGGGTTTAAAATAATATCATAATCCTGATCCATTTTATCTATTAATTGCTGTCCTTCTTCGGCTGATATTGATTTATTTCCACCACTTTGAATGATATCAACCATAGTCCTTTTTAAATCAGTGATATCTCTCCGCATATCAAAAAGCACCTTATATAATAAATCGCGTTCTGATAGTTTTTCATCTTCCTTTTTTGAATACAAAATAGGTAAATCACGAGATTGGATATTGGGTAAATATTTAGTTAAGGTTTCAGCATCAACCAAACGTTCTTGCTCAATTGTGCTTATCTGTTCTGTTACATTTTTTAATTGTCTGATATTTCCTTCCCAACGATATTTTGTTAAAAGTTGCTGTGCCCCTTCGGTTAGCTTCATTACAGGCATCCGATATTTTTCTGAGAAATCCACAGCAAATTTCCTAAACAGTAAATAAATATCTTCCTTACGTTCTCGCAAACTTGGAATATAAATAGGAACAGAGTTTAATCGATAAAATAAATCCTGACGAAATCTACCATCTGCAATGGCTTTTGGAATATCCACATTGGTTGCAGCAATAACACGCACATTGGTTTTGTTCACTTTGCTACTTCCTACTTTATAAAACTCCCCTGATTCTAGTACTCTGAGCAAACGAACTTGCGTAGAAATAGGCAATTCAGCAATTTCATCTAAAAAAATAGTTCCGCCATTGGCAACTTCAAAATAGCCTTTTCTTGAATCATGCGCCCCGGTAAAAGCACCTTTTTCATGTCCAAAAAGCTCACTATCAATAGTTCCTTCTGGTATTGCTCCACAATTTACTGCAATATAATTCCCATGCTTCCGAGTACTTAGTTGATGAATAATTTTAGGAAAAACTTCCTTTCCAACGCCACTTTCACCTGTAATAAGTACCGACAAATCAGTAGGAGCTACTTGTGCTGCCACATTTATTGCTCTATTTAATCCCTCTGATGTTCCAATTATTCCAAATCGCTGTTTTATTGCTAATAGCTCCATATAATAAATATAATAATAAAATTCTAAAAGTGTAAAAATACAAAATAAAGGAATATATGCTAAACTGTTATAAGTATCTTAAAAATAGTATTGACTTTATACTTTATCTTACAAAAACACCGAATATTAAAATAAATTCGCAATTTTCTCCTATTTTTCTATTTTTTTCATTGTAAATTAGAAAAATGATCTTATATTTGCCTCGATGCGTTAATTTTAAGTGGGAATAATAATTTGGCCTCCAATCATCCTGATTGGAGGTTTTTTTATGCCCCTGTATAAGGCAGTCTTTTCACTATTGAACGTCCTAAAGTAACCTCATCAGCATACTCTATCTCCCCTCCTATTGCCACACCTCTGGCCAATGAACTAACTGTAATATCCATTCCTTTAATATATTTAAAAATGTAAAAATTAGTAGTATCTCCTTCCACCGTTGCCGATAAAGCAAAAATAACTTCGCTAATGTTTTCTTTAGATATTCTTTCAATTAATGTGGAGATATGCAGATCTGAAGGAGCAACACCATCCATAGGACTTATCAAACCACCTAAAACATGATATAAGCCTTTATACTGCGAAGTATTTTCAATAGCCATTACATCGCGAATATCTTCAACCACACAAATAATACTATTGTTTCGTTTTGGATTAGCACAAATTCCACAAATCTCTTTTTCGGAAATATTATGACATCTTTTACAAAATACCATCTCCTGTCGCATCTTAATTAAACTCTCTCCAAGCCTATTCACATGCATTTGATCTTGCTTTAACAAATGTAAAGCCATTCGCATAGCTGTTCTTTTACCAATTCCAGGTAATTTTGATAATTCGTTTACAGCATCTCCTAATAAATATGATGAAAAGTTTTGTTCCATAATCATTTCTATATCTTCAAAACCAAATCTTATAATTTGTTTTGTACTTTTGCATTTAAAATATTTGCAAAAATAAGGAAAAGCATGCAAGTTGGAACTATAAAAAACATAACTACCTTTTTGGTATTATTCTTAACAAGCCTTTTTATTCAAGCTCAAACCAATAAAACTGATGAGTTAGGGCGAAAACAAGGAGAATGGGCAAAATACAAAGATGGTGTAAAGGCCTATGAAGGAACATTTATTGATGATTATCCTGTTGGCGTATTTACTCGATATTATCCCAGTGGCAGACTTATGTCGACCTCAAATTTTAGCCAAGAAGGCAAGAAAAGTCAAACTGAGTTTTATTATGACAATCGCAAGCACAGCTTTAAAGCAAAAGGAAACTACCTCCATCAAAAAAAGGATAGTATCTGGCTGATATATAACGAACAAGGCGCATTAGTTTCGGAAGAAAATTATAAAGAAGCTAATGCTCAAGGTATATGGAAGTTATATAATTATTTGGGGGTTATAGCCAAAGAAACACCCTATGATAAAGGAAAAATTGAAGGCGTACAGAAAGAGTATTTTGAAAATGGGCAGTTGCAACGTTTAATTACATTTGAAAACGACAGTATTAACGGGCTTTTTGAAGTATATTACGAGAGTGGACAGATTAGAATAAACGGATTTTTTAAAAATGGTTTAAAAGATCTGGAATGGATTTATTATCATCCTGATGGCGAAATTTGGTTTATTGAACAATACAGAGAAGGTCTTATTTTAAAAAGAATGGACACCGAAGGACATCATTTTGAAATGGAAAAAGAGAATGATACCATTCACCTAGATATTGACCCTTCTGTTATAGATTTTAAATAATAAGATAATTCTTATCAGGCACTAAACCCTTTATACATATTTCTCCACATCAGCACTTCCTATTTTCTCGTCACCTAATATGACTAAACGTTCCACTACATTTCGAAGCTCGCGGATATTTCCTGACCATTTTAATGCCTGAAGGTTTTTAAGAGCGTCTTGAGATATTTCAGTAATTCGCTTTCCTTGCTCTTCACAAGTTTGATTTAAAAAATGCAGTACTAAAAGTGGTATATCATCAATTCTTTGGCTTAATGGTGGTACTTGCATGACTATCACACTCAAACGGTGATACAAATCCTCACGAAAATTCCCTTTCTTTATTTCATCTTTTAAGTTTTTATTAGTAGCTGCTATAATACGAACATCTACTGGAATTTCCTTTTCTCCACCCACTCGAGTGATCTTATTCTCTTGCAATGCTCTTAATACTTTTGCTTGAGCCGACAAACTCATATCACCTATCTCATCAAGAAATAAGGTGCCACCATGTGCCAATTCAAAATCGCCTTTTCGTTGTTTAATGGCTGAAGTAAAAGAACCTTTTTCATGACCAAAAAGTTGACTTTCTATCAGTTCTGATGGTATAGCTGCACAATTAACTTCAATAAATGGTGATTTATTTCTTTCGCTAGCCTCAAATAATGCACGAGCTACCAATTCTTTTCCAGTTCCGTTTTCACCAGTTATCAACACCCTTGCATTTGTTGGAGCTACTTTTTCAATCATGGCACGTAAATCTACCATAGCAGTAGTTTTGCCAATCATTGCATTTTGATTTTTTACCTTTTTTCGTAATTTTTTTGTTTCGGTTACTAAAGTTTTTTTATCAAAAGCATTTCTAAGAGTAACTAACAAACGGTTTAAATCCAAAGGCTTAGAAATGTAATCGTAGGCACCTTTTTTAATAGATTCCACAGCAATATCAATATTGCCATGTCCCGAGATCATAATGATTGGGCTATCCGTTATTTTTATGGCATTTTCTAGTACTTCCATACCATCAATATCAGGCATTTTAATATCACACAAAATGGCATCAAAAGTCGTTTGTTGAATAAGCTCTAATCCTTCTTTTCCATCAACGGCAGTTAACACTTGATATTTTTCGTATTCCAATATTTCTTTTATTGTATTCCGAATACTTCTCTCATCATCAATTATTAAAACTTTTGGCATCATTTACTTTTTTTCTATTTATCACTTTCTTTCAAGTTTGCTAAAAACTTCTTTACAACTATAAGAGCATTATTAAAGCGCCTATCGCCAAATCCACTTATTAAATAATAATTTAGATTTCGCTTTTCAAATGATTTTATATACAAAGATAACAAACGTTCTCTATCATCTGGGTTTTCTCGCTGTGGATCACTTTGCCAAGACAAATCTGTATCCATCAACAAATACAGATCATAAGTGTGTTTTTTCATTTGTTCCTGAATCCATAGATGGGTTCTCCCAAATTTCTCCTGACTCCAAATATCTATTACTGTTAGCTCTGTATCGCAAAACAAAAGATTTTGAGTCGCCAATAATTGTTCATTTTTTACTTGACCTTCTGCTATATGCCACAAATCTTCTTCTTGATAAGGACTTTGTAGTGTTTCTATATATTCCCTTGCATATTCCTTTACCCACGACACCTGAAAATATTGTGCTAGTTTTTGCGAGATATAAGATTTTCCCGTACTCTCTGGTCCAGTTATAGCTATTCGGATATGCTTATTTTGCATCAATAGTCGTTTTTGATAATATTTGTCGCCAAGAAATATAAGCCATTATTGCCAATACCAAGAAAATAACATATTGTATCCCAGTAAAACCATATCCCTTAACAAAATAAAGCGGAATAGAAACCAAATCCCCAATAATCCATAAGGTCCAGTTTTCTATTTTCTTATTGGCCATTAACCACATAGCTGCAAAGAATATCCCAGTCGTAAAAGTATCTAAAAAAGGTGTTGCCAATCGAAAATCATTTAAGTTTCCTGATGATAAATGTTGCCAAGCAAAATAAATGCTCTCTTGAAAGCCTAACTCATTTGGCATAACATCATAATACCTATAAACCACTATTACAAAAACAGAAGTGAAGGCAAAAATACCAAACGCCATAAGTTTATCCATAGCATTGGTACGGCTAATAGCAATATGATGCGGATCATCTCCCACCACTTTATGCCATTGATACCATCCATAAAAACTCATCAATGTATAATAGATATTGATAATTAAATCACCATAAAGTATCCATTGAGAAAGCAAATAAACATAAATAACAGTGCTAATGATTCCTGTTGGAAATACCAGAATATTTTCTTTTCGAGCATAAAATACACTTAAAACACCAAAAAAAGCAGCTAAAAACTCCAGCGCAATATTTAGGACACTAGCAGCTTCATATGGTTGCAGGAAGAAAGCTATAAAATCATTCATTAGCTATTGCTTGTTTGATGTAACTGCAAATCGGAATTAACTATCTTCAAAATAAAAACCGAATAGGGTATACTCATAGATTTTTTTATCTCCTGAGTGATAATACTCATTAAATCATTATACTCACCAAAGACTTGCGTACTCATTCCATTAACTTGCACTTGGATATTTTTATAAGCTTGTAGCCTATTTACAAAATCAAGAATAGTCGGAATAAATTCTTCTTTTAATGGATAATAACTAATTTCTATAGATATTTTCATGTTTTTTTCTTTGCTTCTACAAAAGTAAAACTTTAGATTGGTTTTTAAAAATAAATTAGCAGAACACCCTTTTTAATAAAGCTTACAAATAATAAATTTCTTAAAGCAATTCTGTAAAAATGCCTACTTTTGCAGTAAAGAAAAAAGAACTGATGAAGATAAGTTTTGTTGGGATAAAAAAGGCTCGGAAATTTGATTACAAACCTCGTTATTACGATGCTCAGAAAGAAGCCGATGAAAAACGCAAAAAGGAGATTGAAACGAATATTAAGAATCCGGAGCGTATCAATCTTCGCAGAGAGATGAGAGAAAAATGGGGTAGACATGATCGAACCAGAAATAAATCAAGGAATTACTCCATAGCCATTTATATAGCTATTTTAATTGCTATTCTTTATATTATATTAAAGTAATATTTTATGTCAGATCAAATAAAACTCCTACCCGATTCTATTGCCAACCAAATTGCAGCAGGTGAAGTGATTCAACGTCCATCTTCTGTAGTTAAGGAACTGCTTGAAAATGCTTTAGATGCCAAAGCAACACATATTAATCTTATTGTTAAAGATGCTGGCCGTACCCTAATTCAAATTACAGATAATGGTAGTGGTATGAGCCAAACAGACGCTCGTATGTGTTTTGAAAAACATGCCACTTCAAAAATCTCTAATGCTGATGATTTGTTTAACCTAAACACGCTAGGCTTTAGAGGAGAAGCCTTGGCCTCTATTGCTGCTATTTCTCATGTTCAACTTAAAACCAAAACAGAAGATCAAGAGTTGGGAACTGAAATTATTATGGAAGGGTCAGAGTTGAAATCGCAAGAAAATTGTAGTTGTAGTACAGGCACTTCTTTTTCAGTCAAAAACCTGTTTTATAATGTACCTGCTCGTCGTAATTTTTTAAAATCAAATACTGCTGAATTACGACATGTGATAGAAGAATTCCAAAGGATTGCCTTAGTACATCCCAATGTGTCTTTTACTTTTTACAATAATGGCAGCGTACTCCATCAATTACAAAAGGGCAGTTTAAAACAACGAATTACTCAGGTAATAGGAAAAAAACTTGACGAAAAACTTGTTCCCATTGAAGAACAAACCGAAGATTTAAAAATTCATGGTTTTATTGGGAAACCTGAATTTTCCAGAAAGAAAAGAGGAGAACAATATTTCTTTGCTAATCATAGATTTATCAAACATCCTTATTTTCATCATGCTATTGAAAATGCTTATAAAGAGTTAATTCCTGATGGATCTTTTCCTTCCTATTTTATTTATTTACAAGTGCAACCAGAAGAAATAGATGTCAATATTCACCCCACAAAGATAGAAGTTAACTTTTCTAACAAACAACTTATTTATGCCATATTAGCTGCCGCTGCAAAAAAAGCTTTAGGGCAATTCAGTCTTACTCCTTCGCTAGATTTTGAACAGGAAGAAAGTATGAGTTTCCAATTTTCCAGAGAAAAAGCAATAAAACCACCCTCCATAAAAATTAATCCTGAATACAATCCTTTTGAGAGTGAAAAAGCTACAGATCCCAGACAAATAAGCAATCAGGAAAACTGGAGCAAACTCTACAATTTTAACGAAGAAAATAATGAAACTGTAGAGCCCTATAATGCTCCTACCTCTGTCCCATCAGGAATAAATTTTTTACCGGAAACAAATGATCAAAGCCCTTCATTAAATAACACTTTTATTCAAATTGGTTTGAGTTTTGTCATTTCATCGGTAAAATCCGGGATGGTTATTATTGATCAGAAACTAGCTCATGAACGTATTTTATATGAAAAATACCTGGAACAATATGAAAACCGCCAAATAGCTAGTCAGCAATTATTATTTCCTGTTAACATGAATATGTCAGCTGAAGAGCTCAGTATTATTCAAGAGTTGAAAGATGAATTAATCAATTTTGGTTTCGATATAAAAACATTTGGTCATAATGGAATTGTTATTAATGGCAGCCCTACAGAAATAACTGAAAGTAAAATCCCTGAAATAATTGATGAAATTATTAACCATTTTCTGGATGGTAAACATTTAGATCAAGATAGGAAATTAGCTTTTGCCAGAACTATGGCTCGACAATTAGCTATCAAATATGGGCAAAAACTTAAGCAAAGCGAAATGGAAGAATTAGCTGATGCTTTATTTTCATGTACGATTCCAGATGTTTCTATCGATGGGGAGCAAATATTTAAAACCATTGGTATTGAAGAGATTAAATCTCTCTTTTAGATAAAAAAAAGGCTACCCCAAAAGGAGCAGCCTATATATTTCATAAAACAAATATTATTTTACAATAATTTTTTGTGTTGAAATTCCATTTACAGTTTCTACATTAACAAAATAAACACCAGCATCTAAACGATTAACTTCTATTTGAGTCTTTAATACATTTAAAGATTCAGTATAAACAGTTTGACCTGCTAGATTAACAATATTCAAGTTGATTATTTTATTTTCGCTGTTGATATAAAGAATATCGGTAGTAGGGTTGGGGAACATAATGGTAGTAGTAACATCTGAAGCCAAATCTTCAGTTGCAACTGTATTGCCATTAGTAACTAATCTAAAATGGTAATCACCACTAACACCGGTCCAAGAACTACCATCAAAAAATATAGATCTACCAGCTCCTGCAGGAGCCAAAGTAAGCTTAACTAATTCTTCTTCCTCCATAAGGCCCATAAAAATATCTCCAACAGGAATAGTTAGTTCTTCTGTATAATCTCTAAGATCAATTACAGTCATTGGATTTGGATTATCTGTAGTAGCAGCAGGAGTAACAGCAAATGGAGTTATCATATCTTGATCTGGTACTACACCATCAGAAGTCCACATATGGAATATAAAATCATGATTTGGTGGCTGACTTTGATCTTCATAATTTCTAATTAAAGCTGTTACAATTTGAGTTTCTGAAGAAAAAGAAAATACAACTGCAGCACCTTGACCTGCTTCTATATTGGTATAAAACTCAACTTCAGGATCAGCATAAAACACATGTACACCAGAGATATAAGTATAATCCATAGATGTAATGCTATTATTATCAGGAGAAGCATCAGTAGCATCTATATTAAATACAATAAGGCAACCAGGCTCTTGAGCAGGTATAGTATATTCATATTCATTACCAGAAGTGTTCACACCATCTACACTCATCCAATCACCGCCATCCACTTGATAGTTTACTGCAGTTGATTCAATTCCTGAAACATCAATAAGATCTACTACAAATACAAAGTCATCCATTGTACCTTCATAAAATGTTGGAGGATTACTATATCCAATATAAGGAGGAGCATCATCCACATCACTAGAAATTATCTTAAAATCATCAAAGTAAATACCATCTACTTCGTAACCACCATCACTATGGAAATGGAAACGAACTTTCACATTATCGCTACCTAGGTATGCTCCTAATGAATAAGAATACTCCATCCAAGGATCAAGATTACCTTCTCCATTAAAAATAGCAAGATCAACAAAAGTACCAAAATCATCTGTAGAAGCTTGTACTTTCACCCAGTCAAAGTCAATACTGTTTTCAATATCATAAATAGACCAAAAATTAACTACAGCTGAAAGAATACCAGCATCCGTTAAGTCTATTCCATTTGACATAGTACAATAAGTATCTTGGCTAGCACTATAATTTCCACCAGGGCTATCTGTCATAGAGTGAGTAGCTGAATAAGAAAAATCTTCAGTCAAACCCCAATCTCCTGTCATCTCCCAATTATCTGTACCACTTTCAAAGTCATCCTCAAACTCAACAGTCTGTGCAAATGATTGAAAAGAAAAAGCCATCATAAAAGCGATCGCCATTAAAAAAGTAAATTTTTTCATAATAAGTTAGTTTTTAAAATTAATTAGGTAAAGCACAAATGTATAAATTCTTGTTCAAAAATCAAATACTTTGAGAAAATATGCAGCAGCATAAGTTCAATTAGTAAATGAATTTTTAACACTCTTAAATTTAGAACTAAATTATTTAGCTGAATCTTTTTTAACTTCTACTGGTAAGGAACCCATTTTATTTTTTTCTTGCACTTATTATAACTAAACCACTATGGACTGGAAGTACCATAGGTTTATTTTACGAATAAAATTCGTTTCTATTATAATCCTAACTGGATTAGAAATCAGAAGCTAGAAGTCAGAATTAGATTACTTCTAGCTTTGGACTTCTAATTTTAAACCAAAAATTTGTAGAAACTGAAAGTCTTACACTAAAAGCGCATACCTGCCTGCCGTCAAAGGCAGGGTTTTGACTAACAATTGAGACCAATAAAAAAGGCTACCCCCAAAGGAGCAGCCTATTAAAATTATTATTGTTAAATTATTTCTTAACAATTTTGATAGTATGTATTCCGTTTTCTGTGTTTATTTCTACAAAATAAACACCACTTTGTAAATCAGAAATATCAACATTAATCATTTGATTCCTAAACTCTTGAGAACTTACCAGCTGACCCAAATAATTACTAATTCTAACTTCTTGAATATTACTGTTAGATTTTATTGTAAGCATTTCGGAAGCAGGATTAGGATAAAGAGCTACGGCATCCTGAGCAAGAACATCATTTACAGATGTAATAACATCAAGAGTTACATCGATAGTAACATAATTATTGTTTACATCGTTAGATGCAACTACTATTTCTGCATTATACTGACCACCGTCTAAATCTGTTGGATCAATAAATACGATTACGTCTTCATTAGTACCACCAGAAAGAGCTCCTATATTAGAAGGGATTTCTAGGAAAGAATTATAAAGATCGCCACTAAGACCAGCTTTAATATTCCAGTTAAAGTCTAAAGAAAACTCACTCCATCCAGGACCTGTTGAAGACCAGTTAACACCAGGTATTATTGGCCCAGCATCTACACCAAAGGAATAAGTGTCAGCAGGTTGAAAATATACACAACCTATCCATATTGGATTTCCATCCAATACGATATCTTCAGAAATATCTATTGTATTCCAAGCACCTAAAGTAGGTGTATAATCCATGGAGAAGATTTCTTCTCCTGGTCCAGGAACAGTAGTAGAACCTTTACTCCAAATCTTCACAGAGAAATCAGCAACTTGATCAGCAACAAATAAATCAACTGTACTAATTTTCATTCCAATATATTCCTGAACCAAAGAAGGCAAGAAAAGTACAGCAACCTTACGAACTACAGCACTGGCACTACCAATAGCATCATTATTTTCGCCACAATAAGCCATCTCTTCAGAACCTGAACCAGAACCATCTCCCGCTTCATAAACAGGATAGACATTATAAAGCAAATCCTGTTCCCCTACATTGGAAATATTAAAAGCTTCAGTAACAGCTATACCATCATCAATAACAACGGTCATTTCTGTCATATTCAACTCAATAGTTGGAGGCGCAGCTCCGGATGAGAAAGAAATAAATGTAAAATTGTCAAAATAATACAATGGTGTTTCTCCACTAGCAGATTCCACACCAGCATACATATTTACACAACCCAATTGGTTGGCACCTTCAGATCCATCGGTTTTTAAACTCCATTGCCAGTTAATAATTTCTGCACCATCCCAAGTCATAGAAGCAACATCATCATCCATATTGATTTCAACACCCACTTCTACCCATGTATCAAGAGGAAAATCAAATGTACTAAGCTCTTGACCACCAGCGATAATTCTAGATGTTCCATCTTCATGGATATAAACCTCAACAGCCCACTCTGATGCAAAGATATGCTGTAAATTATAATATCCTGCACCACCTGTGGGAACATAATAATCAAAAATAATAGCATATTCACCCGATGTTGGATCACCACAAGGAAAAACAGCATCAGTTGTGCCATCTACTTTAACAGCATTAGGTGCAGTATTTGAAAAATCATCAGAAATCAATGCATCTTCATCAGTACCAGGAGCATCCGACCAAGTAGTCCAGTTTTCAGGATCAACCACAGCTAAATATTCACCGCTAGTAAAGTCATCAAAATCTTCATCATATAAAACTAATGCCTCTTCTTCAAAAACAAAATTATCGAAATAATACTCAGGATTTTCACCACTAGCAGACTCAACTCCAGCGTACATATTTACACAACCCAATTGATTTGTTCCTTCACTACCATCTGTCTTTAAGCTCCACTGCCAAGAAATGATTTCTTCATCATCCCAATACATTACAGCTTCATCATCATTCATATTGACAAATACTTTCACATGAAACCAAGTGTCATGCGTAAAAGTAGCTTCACTAAGCTCTTGTCCACCAGCCATAGTTCTAGTTGAACCATCTGCATGTAAATAAGTCTCAATAGCCCATTCTGAAGCGAAAATATGCTGCAAGTTAAAATAACCAGCATTTCCAGAAGAAACCAAATAATCAAAGCTAACACTATACACTCCAGAAGTTAAATCACCACAGGGATAAACAGCATCAGTAGTTCCTGTAACAAGAACAGAATTTGGAGCTGTCTCAGAATAGGCATCTGAGATGGTAGCATCTTCATCCGTACCTGGTGCATCTGTCCAAGTTGTCCAATTATCAGCATCAACAACAGCTAAATAATCACCTGCTGTGAAACCGTCAAAGTTTTGCTCATAAATCTGAGCTGATAGACCCAAACCGAAAACAAGCATCAAAAATAATAGTAAATTTCTTTTCATAATAAGTTAGTTTTTAAAATTAATTAGGTAAAGTACAAATGTATAAATTCTTATTCGAAAATCAAATACTTTGAGGAAATATACAGCACCCTATTTTAACACAAAATACAACACTCTATACGCAAACAAGATACAAATACAAATCAAAAAGAAAGCATCAACAAAAAGGAATGTTTATTCAAAAAACAAGTCTGAACATAATAATAATTAACAAAACAAGCTTATCATTTAGACATAAGGCCTTAATAAAGTTAAAATAAGCTAATAATTATTGTAATCAATTTTCTAAGAATATTTTATTATACTGCTCGATATCATTTAATAATTCTGAGGTGCCTATTCCTGATTCAGAAGACGTAACAATAATTGGAGGCAACTCCTCCCAAGACTCCAGCAATAACTCTTGATATTCCTTGATATTTAATTCCAGTTGTCGTTTTTTATTTTTATCAGCCTTTGTAAAGATAATGGTAAAAGGAAGTTGATTTTCTGCTAAGCTTTCAATAAAATTTAGATCTATTTCCAAAGGTTTGTGTCTGGAATCAATCAATACAAAAATATTCGTTAAATTTCTACGATTTAGCAGATAATCATTGATCATCAGCTCCATTTTCTTTTTTTCAGCCAATGGCATTTTAGCAAAACCATAACCGGGTAAGTCAACCAAATACCATTTATCATTAATTAAAAAATGATTAATCAATTGTGTTTTACCTGGTGTTGATGAAGTTTTTGCCAGCTTATTTTTATTACACACTTTGTTTATCAAAGATGATTTTCCCACATTTGACCGACCTATGAATGCATATTCCGGTATTTGCCTCTCAGGACATTGCTGTACTTGAGTGCTGCTTTTCTCAAAAAGAGCTGTTTTAACGATCATTTGTAAACTTTCTTATGGACTTCAAATTACGAGATATTTTAGTTATATAGCTATGAAGATACCGCTTTCTCTTTTTCTCATACACATCGTTGAGTATAATCATCATTCCTGTTTCTTCTACATACCCAAACTCATCGTTTACAGCAGTGCCAAAGGTTCTCATGGTAGGAGATAAATTCATATATGCATTAAATAAAGGCGGAATATTTTCTTTTCTGGATCTCAATTCTTTAATGAGCATTTTGTAATTCTCTTCAAAAGTAGTCCCTGTAAAAATAGATTGTAATTCTTCAGCAGATAACTGTGGCTCTAGAGGTTTATATGGTATCAATAAACCATCTTTATCTGGAACAAAATTCTTTAAAAAATGCAGTAAAATATCACGTGCCGACTTATCATAATCCGTATACATGGTCATTTTACCAAAAAGATATAATACATCAGACGTTTCTACTACCATAGCTCCTAAGCCATCCCATAGATTATCTAAAGAATAAAGACCTTTTTTTAAATTATAAGTAGGCTGATAGTTAGGTTGAACAAAAGAGCGACCTAATTCGATACTATGAGGTAAAAAATCTTCAATAAATTGTTTAGAAAATTTAAACAAATGAGCCGTTGCACTTTTCACCTCTCCATCTATAACCGGAATATCTCTTCCATGAATAAACCGATATCCACCTACAATTTCCTTATCAACAGGATTCCAAACTATCAATTGCTGAAATGGTTTATCTAAAGTATCATACTCGTCAATATCTATTCTATTTCCTGTACCCCCACCTGCTTCACGAAAAGTTAATTCGCGCAAACGACCTACTTCACGCATCAAATTTGGGGAATCATGAGCAGAAAAAACAAATATTTCATTGTTTCCATTATTGGTCTCTGATAAAAATTTATCTGATGTCAGCTCTTTATCCAATAAAGCTCTATCTACTTTTGGTATTATGGTTTCTTGTTTCTTCATCCTTTATTACATATTATAAACTATCCCTTTAATCTCTTCCGCCCAATCGATATCTTTTTTCGATCGATCAAGCGATTCAAATGGAATAGATTTGCCAAATTTAATATTTATTTCTTTTCCACGAAATTTATACATCTCATCTACTAAATAAAGCATCTCTAAATTTGCTTTTATACCAAGTCGGGTACGCCAAGTAGATAATCCATAAAACCAATTACTGTTACGGCCATTTATAAATGTAGGAATCACATTTCGCTTATATGTTCTTGCTTTTCGAATAAATGTTTTTTGCCATGGTAAGTCTTTTATGATACCTTTTTTTCTTCGCGACACCATTCCAGCTGGGAAATACAACATCAAAACATCACTTTCAAATGAACTATTGATAATACGAGCATTCTGCATATTGCTTCCATGCTTGTTTATGGGCACAAAAAGCTCTTTCATATTAGGTATGTTCATCAAAATATCATTTGCTGGAAACTGTATATTCCTATTTATTTTTCCAGCTATATGCATCAATGCAATACCATCCATTCCGCCTAAAGGATGATTAGCTGCTATTATTATCCGCTGATCGGTATCAATATTCTCAATTCCTTCAGCTTTAACATCTATATCAAACCTTTGCAAAACCGATGCTACAAAATCTAATCCATATTTATCCTTCTCCTCGCGTAAAAAATCATTTATAAAATCTTGATGGATTATATTTTTCAAATACCGAATAACGAAAGCTGGAAGCCATTTTAACAATTTTGGGCTTTTATCACCTATTACTTTTTCTATATCGATTTGTAAAACTTCGTTTTCCAACATGTATTTTTTCTGTTTATCAATTCTTATGAATGCAAAAATAAGAAAATTAACCTATAAATTATTATTGGATTTTTTCAAAAAAAATGCTTTACCATACTAGAACAATTATAAACATACTTACGTACAAATCAACTACATAACAAAATTATACCAGCATACTTCTTCAAGCAAAGTTATAAACACCTCCACTTTTTCCCACCACTAATATATATATGCTAAAATGTTCATTTTCTTTATTTTACCTAAATATTCAATATTTAGGTTATAAACAATTGAAACTTTTTATTAACAATAGGGTATAAAGTGGTAGAAAGTGGTAAATATTACAGTACATTTACGCTCAAATTCAAAGCAAAACAATGACAAACCTAATAGGATCATATGAAGTTAAAGCCGACGCAAAGGCTCGCGTTATGATACCTTCTGGTTTAAAAAAACAAATTCAACCTATTCTGAATGAAGGATTTATTCTGAAAAAAAGTATTTTCCAAGAGTGCTTAGAGCTGTATCCAATGAATGAATGGAACAAAGAAGCAGAAAGCCTATCCAAGCTTAACCGCTTTAAAAAGGAAAACAGTGACTTTATCAGGGTATTTATGTCGGGAGTAAGATCAGTAGAAATTGATAGTGCCGGGAGGATACAAATCCCAAAGGAGCTGGCGCAATATGCCAAAATCAAGAAAAATCTGGTCATCTCCTCTTCACTTAACAGAATGGAAATTTGGGACAAAGACGTGTATTACAAGGTTTTAAATAGTCCTGATGTTGATTTTGGAGAACTTGCTGAGAAAGTGATGGGAAGCGATTCCACCAGCTAAGAGTAGTCATAATAAAAACTGTAATAAATGTATCATCTTCCGGTATTACTCCAAGAGTGTATTGATGGACTAAATATAGATCCTAATGGCATTTATGTGGATGTTACTTTTGGTGGAGGTGGACATAGCGTCAAGATTTTAGACAAACTGGATAAAGGACTACTTTTTGCTTTTGATCAAGATGCAGATGCTTTAGAAAATGATTTTCAAGATGATAGATTTACACTAATCCATCAAAATTTTAGATTTCTAAAAAATTTCTTACGACTACATGGCATCAAACAAGTAGATGGAATTTTAGCCGACCTAGGTGTTTCATCTCATCAATTCGATACAGCAGACCGAGGGTTTAGCACACGCTTTGACGGACCTATAGACGGACGAATGGATCAAAGAGAAGATCTTACCGGAAGCAAAATTCTCAACACCTACGAGCCCAGTGAACTTACCAGGATATTTAGACTATATGGCGAACTAAAAAACGCTTATAAAATAGGTTTACGCATTGCCGAAGCCCGAAAAGAAAAACCTTTTGAAACCATTGCTCAGCTTAAGGAAAGCCTAATTAAACTCAGCCCTAAAGGTAAAGAAAATCGCTTTTTTGCTCAAGTTTTTCAAGCCCTAAGAATAGAAGTAAATCAAGAAATGCAGGCTCTGGAGGAGATGCTTATGCAATGCACACAAATAATTAAACCAGGAGGACGATTAGTGGTATTAAGCTATCATTCGTTGGAAGATAGAGTTGCGAAAAATATCATTAAAACAGGAAATACTGAAGGCATTCTACATAAAGACTTTTACGGAAATATTCAAAAACCCTGGAAGGCTATTAACCGAAAACCCATAGTAGCAAACACAGAAGAAATAGAAAAAAACTCAAGAGCACGTAGTGCCAAATTAAGAATTGCAGAAAGAATAAATGAATAAAATTACAAACAAAGAAGACAAACAGCAGCCTAAAGCAGCCAAGAAGAATTTCTTTTTCCGCTACATTAGGCCAATTCTCGACGGAAGTATTATTTCACGCGAAAACACTGTGCGCAATTTCCCTTTTATTTTCTATATCATCCTACTCCTTATTCTATTTATTAGCAACACTTTTAGAGCACAAGACACCCAAAGACGAATCAATCATACTACAGAAGAAGTACAAACACTTAGAATAAAATCTATTTATATGAAATCGCAATTGATGGAGAGCACACGCCCTACAAAAATGGCGAAAATGGTTGAAAAACTCGGCCTTCAAGAATCTACTGTTCCACCCCAAAGAATTATTGTAAAAGAATAATATGACAGAAGATAAGACCATAAAAACCATAAATATCAAGAGTATATTTACCTACATCTTGATGGGCCTATTTGCTATAAGCATTATGGTCAGGGTGGTCTATATCCAAATTTACGAGGGGGAAGAGCTTCGTAAAATGGGGAAGATCAGAAGCATTGAAGAACATACCATAGAAGCGTTAAGAGGAAATATTTACAGTTCAAACAACAGCCTTTTAGCCGTGACTACACCCAAATATGAAATACGTGTAGATATGATCTCCAATAAAAGTGATCGTTTTTTCTATGCCAATATTGATGAATTATCAAAAAAACTAAGTCAACTATTTAAAGATCGCTCAAAATATGAGTATAAAAAAATTCTTGAAAGAGCTAGAGCCAACAAAAACTATTATTTCCGATTAAAAAGAAATGTAAGCTATCAGCAATTAACAGAACTAAAAACCTTTCCAATACTTAAGCTTGGCCGAAACAAAGGAGGACTTATAGTCATCAAAACCAACAGAAGAGAACTGCCTTTGAAAGATTTAGCCAAAAGGACTATTGGCATTTATAATTACGAACAAGGTGAATACATTGTTGGACTGGAAGGTGCATTTAACGAAACCCTAAAAGGCACTGAGGGCAAACGCTTTATGCAAAAAATTGAAGGTGGGATATGGATGCCTATTGACCCTGGCAATGAATTGCAGCCTCAAAACGGAAACGATGTCATCACCTGTATTGATGTTGATATACAAGATATTACAGAAGAAGCACTACGCAATCAATTAAAACTACATAATGCACATCATGGTTGCGCAGTAGTGATGGAAGTGAAAACCGGTGAGATTAAAGCTATTGCTAATCTTGGAATTGAGAAAAACGGATGGTATTCTGAAAACTTCAACTATGCCATAGCTGATGCTTCAGACCCTGGCTCCACTTTCAAATTAGCATCTATATTAGTTGCTCTTGAGGATGGTTTTGTACAACTGGAAGACAGTATTGATGTTGGAAGGAAGATCAAATTTTATAATGCCACCATAACTGATGCCCACCAAATTGGCGATGGAAGAATTACAGTAAGAGACATAATTGAACAATCCTCAAATGTAGGAATAGCCACCATTATTTGGGAAAACTACCAAGATGATCCACAAAAATTCATTGATGGCTTATATCGAATTGGCCTTCAAAACAAATTAAACATTCCCATCAAAGGAGAAGCTAGTCCTTACATTAAAACACCAAAAGATAAAACATGGTCAGGGATAAGTTTACCTTGGATTGCCTATGGTTACGAGCTTCAAATTACACCACTACAACTTTTAGCCTTTTATAATGCGATAGCAAATGATGGAGAATATTTAAAGCCCCTATTTGTAAAAGAAATAAGAAATGCCAACGAAGTAATTGAATCTTTTGACCCTATTGTTATCAATAAACATATTGCTAAAGATGAAACAATAGAAAAACTACAAAGCATGCTGAAAGGTGTAGTTTTAAATGGTACAGCAAAAGGCATAAAAAACAAACATTACAGTATTGCAGGAAAAACAGGAACGGCTCAAATAGCTCAAAACAATAAAGGCTTTAATAAAACAAACTACAAAGCTTCATTTTGTGGTTACTTTCCTGCTGACGATCCAAAATATTCCTGCATTGTAGTGATTAACAATCCTAAAAAAGGACAAATTTACGGTAGTCAGGTGGCTGCACCCGTTTTCAAAACCATTTCTGATCATATTTTCTCCAATCACTTGGAAATAGCTCAAGATGAACAAAGTGAACTTAAAAATTCTAACCCTGGCATTTATTATAAAGCAGGAGCATCTTCTGATTACCAAAGCATCTATACTCAAATGAATTGCTCACCACAAATTGACTTGGGTAGCGAATATGTCATTTGCTTGCCAAAAGGTGATAGCACACATTATGCCACACGAAAAATACATAAAGACAGAGTTCCAAAACTTATTGGAATGACAGCTAAAGATGCTGTTTATTTATTAGAAGATCTGGGAATGCAGGTTCAGCTAAGAGGTAGAGGATTTGTGAAAGAACAATCATTACTTCCGGGTAGCAAAGCCACTAAAGGAAAGATAATCACTCTAAAACTATCCAGTAGCTAATGAAACAACTCCTCGACATATTAAAAGGGCTAGAGATTAAAGAGACTATTGGATCTCTCAATAAAGAAATCTCATCGGTTTGTTTTGACTCTAGAACTGTGAATAAAAATAGTTTGTTTGTTGCCACAAAAGGCACACAGGTTGATGGTCATCAATATATTAAAACTGCTATTGAACTGGGAGCTACTGCCATTGTGTGCGAAAAACTCCCTAAAAAATTAGAAAAGAAAGTTAGCTATTTAAAAGTAGAAAACAGCCAATTTGCTCTAGGAGAAATAGCCTCTCTATGGTATGACGAACCCAGTAAGAAACTAAAGTTAATCGGTGTTACCGGTACTAACGGAAAAACAACCATAGCTACTCTTCTTAATCAGTTATTTACAAATTTAGGATACTTCACAGGGCTTATTTCTACCATTGAAAATAAAATTGGTGCTCAAAGCATAAAAGCAACACATACCACACCAGACGCACTAAGCATTAATAAATTAATGAGTGATATGGTAGAAAATGGTTGTGAATACTGCTTTATGGAGGTTAGCAGTCATGCCTTACATCAAGGACGAACAGCCGGTTTGGATTTCGATGGTGGCATATTTACCAATATCACTCACGATCATTTAGATTATCATAAAGATTTTCCATCCTATATAAAGGCTAAAAAAATATTCTTCGATAATCTAAAAAAAGAAGCTTTTGCCCTGACCAATCTTGATGATAAAAACGGCATGATCATACTTCAAAACTGTAAAGCTCAAAAATACTCTTACAGTATTCAGTCCTTAGGTGATTTTAAAGCACGCATTATTGAAAACCAAATTAATGGTTTGAATTTAATCATTGATGAACAAGATGTTTGGTTCCGATTAACTGGAAGTTTCAACGCCTACAATCTATTAGCTATTTACGGAACAGCTACTATTCTGGAACAAGAAAAACAAGAAGTTTTAAGTGTTCTCAGCAATCTTCATTCTGTTAATGGTCGTTTTGATCATTTTTTATCACCCGAAGGCATTGTAGCCATAGTAGATTATGCCCACACTCCCGATGCCTTACTTAATGTGCTAAAAACAATAAACGATATTAAGCAGGGTGCCGAAAGAATTATCACTGTAGTAGGTGCTGGGGGCAATCGCGACAAAACAAAAAGACCTGAAATGGCTATGATTGCAGCAGATTACAGCGATCAAGTCATTTTAACATCCGATAATCCACGATTCGAGAAACCTGATGATATTATTGAAGACATGAAAGCTAGACTAAACCATAAACAAGGTCTAAAAACTATAGCCATCAGTAAACGTGACGAAGCAATAAAAACAGCTTTTGCTATGGCCAATCCCAAAGATTTTATTCTGATTGCAGGAAAAGGGCATGAAACTTATCAAGAGATTGAAGGTGTAAAATATCATTTTGATGATAAAGAAGTGATAACAAACCTATTTAATAAAAACTAGATATATGTTATACTATTTATTTGAATATTTAAGAGAAGAATTCCATATGCCGGGCGCTAATGTATTTCAATACATATCTTTTAGGGCAGCAATGGCAGTGATTACCTCTTTACTTATATCTATGGTTTATGGGAAAAACCTTATTGAATTCTTACGTAAAAAACAGGTTGGCGAAAGTGTTCGCGATTTAGGTCTGGAAGGACAATTAGAGAAAAAAGGCACTCCTACAATGGGTGGTATCATCATCATTCTATCCATCTTAGTTCCTACCCTACTCTTCACGAAATTAGATAACATTTATATTCAATTAATGATTTTTACCACCATCTGGATGGGCATGTTTGGTTTTGCTGATGACTATATTAAAGTATTTCGCAATAATAAAGATGGCTTACGAGGGAAAACAAAAATATTAGGACAAGTAACTTTAGGAGTTGTTGTAGGCGTAACTATGTTTTTTCATCCAGATATTGCTATAAAAGAAAAGCCTATTAGCACAGCTATAGAGATTCCAGATAATAGCGACTCTCCAAAGAAACGCTATCAAGTACAAGAAGGTGATTTTAAAACCACCACAGTACATTCCACACAGACGACAATACCATTTTTTAAGAATAACACCTTCGATTATGCTTCATTGATAGATTGGATGGGTACTGATGCCCGAAAATGGGCGTGGCTCATTTATATCCCATTGGTTATCCTCATTATCACAGCGGTAAGCAATGGAGCAAACCTTACCGATGGTATTGACGGCTTAGCTACTGGAACTTCAGCTATAATTGGAGCTACTTTAGGTCTTTTCGCATGGCTAAGTGGTCACTATATTTTTGCTAATTATTTGGGCATTATGCATATTCCAAATGTTGGAGAGTTAACCATTTTCATTAGTGCCTTTGTGGGTGCTACCATAGGTTTTTTATGGTACAACTCCTATCCTGCCCAAGTATTTATGGGCGATACAGGCAGCTTAACAATTGGGGCAATCATAGGCGTTTTTGCCATCCTTATCAGAAAAGAATTACTCATTCCTATTCTATGTGGCATCTTCCTTATGGAAAGCTTATCGGTAATCATGCAAGTAAGCTGGTTTAAATATACCAAAAGAAAACATGGTGAAGGACGAAGAATATTTAAAATGTCGCCTCTTCATCACCATTATCAGGTTCTCGGATATTCAGAACCAAAAATAGTATTGCGGTTTTTTATTATCGGAATTATGCTGGCTGTGGTTAGCATCATCACATTAAAGCTTCGATAAATGAAAAAACTAGTTGTTCTAGGTGCAGGAGAAAGTGGTACAGGAGCAGCTCTTCTAGGAATCCAAAAGGCTTACCAGGTTTGGGTAAGCGACATTGGAAAAATAGAGCAGAAATACAAAAAAGTTCTTTCAAATAATGAAATAAAGTATGAAGAAGAGAAGCATACTAGAGAACATATTATAAATGCTGATCTGGTTGTAAAAAGCCCAGGGATACCTGATTCTATAGCTCTGATAAAAGAATTAAAGCAAAAAGGAATTCCAGTGATCTCTGAAATTGAATTTGCAGCGAAATATACAAAAGCTAAGCTGATATGCATAACAGGCAGTAATGGTAAAACAACTACGGCGAGCCTCATTTATCACTGCTTAAAACAAACCGATAAAAATGTTGTTTTGGCTGGGAATATTGGCAAAAGCTTTGCCTGGTCAGTAGCTCGCGATCAAGCTGATATCTATGTTTTAGAAATCAGCAGCTTTCAATTAGATGGTATGTTTCAGTTTAGAGCTCATACAGCCATACTCACAAATATCACTCCCGATCATTTGGACAGATATGAGTATGACTTTCAAAAATACACAGATTCTAAGCTTCGCATCCTGCAAAACATGCAAGCTTCTGACTACTTTATTTACAATGCCGATGATGCTGTAATAACAGCAGAACTGGCCAAAAGAAACATTAAAACAAACCTCTTGCCTTTTTCAATAAAAAAAGAAATAAAAGGGCAAGGAGCGTATATAAATGAGAATAAACTAATAATAAGAACCCAAAAGAACGAATTGACTATGACATTAAGAAGGTTAGCATTACAGGGTAAGCATAACACTTACAACACCATGGCTGCTGGAATAACTGGCAAACTGGAAAATATTAGAAATAAAAGCCTTAAAGAATCTTTGGAAGAGTTTCAGGCATTGCCACACCGAATGGAAAAAGTATCTACCATTGGTGGTATTCAGTATATTAATGATTCTAAAGCCACAAACATCAACTCCACCTATTTTGCATTAGATAGCATAAACAAACCCATTATCTGGATTGCAGGTGGTAAAGACAAAGGAAACGATTATAGTATAATCAAAGGATTTGTTCAAGAAAAAGTAAAAGCTATTGTATGCTTAGGACTAAACAATACCAAGCTCCACGAAGAGTTTGCATCCTTAGTTCCTACAATTATTGACGCATACTCTGCTGCAGAGGCTGTAGATATAGCTCGAAAATTGGCACAAGCTGGTGAGGTGGTTTTATTATCCCCATCATGTGCTAGCTTTGATTTATTCGATAGCTATGAGGATCGTGGCAACCAATTTAAAAATGCTGTTTACGAATTATAATAGTAAGGAATATTGAAGAAGTTATTTCAACATAAAGGCGATAAAATTATTTGGGGAGTGTTTTTGATTCTATCATTAGCATCCTTACTCCTTGTGTATAGTGCTTCCAGTTATATAGCACAAAAACAACAAGGAGGAAATAATTTCTATTTCCTATTTAAACAAATTGCAATTATTGGGCTAGGGTATTTTGTCATGCTACTCTTCTCAAGAATAAAATACTCTCATTATCAATGGACTAGTAAACTGTTGCTCTTTATTATTATACCCTTATTAGTGGTTACAGCCATCATGGGGACAAGTATTAATAATGCAAGCCGATGGTTAACTATCCCTTTTATCAATATTAGCTTTCAAAGCTCTGACTTTGCGAAAATCGTTCTTTTGGCATTTTTAGCTCAGGGTTTAAGCAAGCTGAAAAACGTATATCAAGAAAATACAAAGCCATTCTATTACGTATTATTTACCATATTTTTACCTGCAATTGTTATTAGTGGTTTAATATTAAGGAGTAACCTTAGTACAGCTCTTTTGGTTTTCACTTCAGCTTTTTATTTGATGTGGTTAGGCAGAGTGAAAATAAAATATCTCATAGGCTTAGTATTCACTGGTTTATTAATTACACTTGTCACATTTTTTGTAGTTAAATCGAACCCAAACCTATTACCTCGCTTTGATACTTGGGTAAGCAGAATTGAGAATTTCGGTGGCACTGACAGGGATGGCAATTATCAAGTCTTGCAAGCTAAAATAGCCATAGCCTCTAATCCTCTGATTGGTACGCTACCCGGCAAAAGTAGCCAAAGAGCTTTTTTACCTTCGGCACATGCTGATTTTATTTACGCCATCATTATTGAAGAATATGGCACTTTTGTGGGGTTCATTGTGATTTTCTTATATCTTATTCTTCTATATCGTGCTTTGCAGATTGCAAAAAAATGTGACAAAAATTTTGGCGCCTTACTGGCTATGGGATTAATGTTTTCCATAGTATTACAGGCCTTTGTAAATATGGGAGTAGCAGTAAATCTTTTACCTGTTACCGGCCAACCTCTTCCACTTATTAGCTTGGGAGGAACTAGTTTTGTTTTCACAAGCATGGCTCTTGGAATGATACAAAGCGTGAGCGTAGGATTACAAGAAGAAGAACCTTTAGAAGTTATTCAATAACAAATGGAAAAAGATAAAAACATACGGATTATCATAAGTGGCGGCGGAACAGGTGGTCATATTTTTCCAGCTTTAGCTATAGCCAAAGCCATACAAAGGCTGCATCCAAAAACCGAATTCCTTTTTGTTGGAGCCAAAGGGAAAATGGAAATGGAAAAAGTTCCAGAAAATGGTTTCCAGATCGAAGGACTTTGGATAAGCGGATTTCAACGACAAGTTTCTTGGCAAAACCTTAGTTTTCCTTTTAAACTTATCAGCAGCCTTTGGAAGGCACGAAGAATTATTAAAAAGTTTAAACCACAAGTAGTGGTTGGCGTTGGAGGCTTTGCCAGTGGCCCCACACTGAAAATGGCCAGTAGCCTTGGTATTCCTTGTTTAATTCAAGAACAAAACTCGTTTCCAGGTATCACCAACAAACTTCTCGCCAATCAAGTGCAAAAAATCTGCGTAGCTTATGAAGGAATGGAAAAGTTTTTTCCAAAAGAAAAACTATTAATAACAGGAAATCCTATCCGAAAAGAAGTGATAAAAATTGAAGGCAAAAAAGAGAAAGCTTATTCGTTTTTTGGATTAGATAAGAACAAAAAAACGCTACTAATAGTTGGTGGCAGCCTTGGTGCACAATCTATTAACAAAGCCATTCTAAACAATCTTGATCAATGGATTAATATGGATCTACAATTGATATGGCAAAGTGGTAAAAATGGGTATCAAGAAACTCAAGAGGCAGTAAAAGAATCTCGGGCTAATCATATTTTTGTACATCAATTTATTAAGCAAATGGATTTGGCCTATGCGGCAGCTGATCTAATTATTTCAAGAGCAGGAGCCATTGCTATTTCTGAAATTTCGGCTGTGGGTAAAGCTGTAATATTTGTGCCTTACCCTTATGCGGCAGAAGATCACCAAAGCAAAAATGCCCAACAACTAGTAGATAAAAAAGCTGCTCTTTTGGTGAAAGATGATGAAGTAAATGAAAAACTATTTTCCTTAACAGAACAAAGTATAAAAGATGAGCATATGCTCATAGATATGGCAACAGAAATAAAAAAATTAGGCGTTGACAATGCAGATGAAACAATTGCAAAAGAAGTGCTAAAATTGATAAAATGAAAATAGAGCAAGTAAAAGAGGTGTATTTTTTAGGTATTGGCGGCATAGGTATGAGCGCTTTAGCTCGGTATTTTATGAGCAAAGACATTCCTGTGTCTGGATACGACCGCACTCCCTCCTCTCTAACTAATGCTTTAATAAAGGAAGGGGCTATTATTAACTTTGAAGATGATATTGATCATATTCCCATTTCCATTCTTAATAATAAGGATTCGCTTTTCATATACACTCCAGCCATTCCAGTTGAAAACAAAATATATCTCCATCTTCTTGATTTACAAAAGAAACTCTATAAAAGATCAGAAATACTAGGCCTATTAAGCAAAAAATATAAAACAATTGGTATAGCTGGCACCCATGGAAAAACAACTATTTCCAGTATAACAGCTCATTTATTTAATAAATCTCCTATGGGTTGTTTAGCTTTTCTTGGGGGTATTACAAAGAATTATAATAGCAATTTAATTTCCCACCCCAACAGCCCTTGGATGGTAGTGGAAGCTGACGAATACGACAGATCTTTTCTTACCTTATTTCCAGAAATTGCATTAATATCATCAATGGATGCCGATCATTTAGATATTTACGGAAATCAAGAAAACCTAATCAGAGCCTTTCAACAATTTGTACAACAAAGAAGCAAAAATGGTCATTTGATATATAAACACAATTTGGCCACATACTTTTCCTCATTATCTTCTACTTTTTCTTATGATATGGAAGATGAAAAAGCAGATTTTTACGCCACAAATATTCATTTAAAAAACAATCAATATCATTTTAATTTAAGCCACCCCAATGGTTTAATCAAAGATCTGAACTTCCCTATGGCTGGGAAAATTAATCTGGAAAATGCAGTAGCAGCTTGTTCAATAGCTATTATTAGTGGTATTGATGAAGCACATATCAGGCAAGGATTAAATAGTTTTTTAGGTATAAAAAGACGTATGGAATTAATCCTTAAAAACAAAAATATTATTTATTATGATGATTACGCACATCATCCAAAAGAAATAAATGCCTCAATAGATTCTCTACAACAATTATATCCTGACAAAGAGTTAAGCCTTATTTTTCAACCTCATCTTTACAGTCGAACACAAGATTTTGCCGCTGATTTTGCCAAAAGTTTAAGTAAAGCACATCGGATTATTTTACTAGATATTTACCCTGCACGCGAAAAACCAATTGATGGCGTGAGTTCAGAAAGTATTCGCCTATTGATGTTAAATAAAAATGCAAAAACTATAAAAAAAGAAGAATTAATTAAAGAACTAAAAAATAATAAACCCGAGCTATTATTGAGCCTAGGTGCTGGAGATATTGATAGATTTGTTGAACCTATAAAGCTAGCATTTCTATGATAAAGAAAGTCATATACAGAACCTTATGGATTTTGGTGTTTATTTTCACTATCGTCTTAGTGGTGTGGGCAAATATGGAACATTCTCGTTCTAACTGTTCCGATATCAATATAAATATGCACCATAAGGATTATCCGGCTTTAACTTCCGAAGAAGCAATAAAGACCAATGTCTTAAAGAAAATGCCAACTATTATTGGTCAATCCTTATCCGCTATGGATTTACAAAGCATTGAAAATCTTGTTAGGAGAAATTCTCAACTAGAACAAGTGAAAGCATTTTTAAATATCAATGGTGATCTTCTTATAAATGTAAGTCCACGAAAAGCAATTCTGCATATTTTTGATGCCAAAGGGCAGAATTTATACTTAGGAGAAGATTTATATTTGATGAATAACTCGCCTACACATACGCAACGAATTATGATAGCTAGTGGTCATATTCCCTATCTCACAGAGGCAGAACGCAAACAACTAGTTTCTGGTCAAAAAGAAATCCCAAAAATATATACTCAACTATATGATTTGGCTAAGCAGATTCATCAAGATCCATTTTTGGAAACACTAATAGATCAGATTTATGTGTATGAAAGTGGGGAAGTAGAACTCACCCCAAAAGTAGGGGTTAAAAGAATTTATTTTGGTAAAATAAACCATATAGAAGAAAAATTATTTAATCTGAAAGCTTTCTATATCAACGGAAAGAATCAGGTGGATTGGCAAGTATATCAATCCATTAATTTAAAATATAGCAAACAAATTGTGTGTAGTAAAAAATAAAAACTATGGAATCTAAAGATGTAATTATTGTAGGACTCGACATTGGAACAACAAAGATAGCTGCCATTGTGGGGAAAAGGAACGAGGAAGGGAAAATCGAGATCCTCGGCTCTGGAAAAACTGAATCAATTGGTGTAAAAAGAGGTGTTGTCTCTAATATTGAAAACACTGTCCAAAGTATTCAAAAAGCTATTGCCGAAGCCGAAGCCAAATCGAATGTGCAAATTGACTATGTAAATGTGGGCATTGCAGGTCAACATATCAAAAGCTTGCAACATCGCGGGAACATCATCAGAAAAAATATTGAAGATGAGATTACACAAGATGATGTGGATCAGCTTTTAGATAATATGCGCAACCTGAATATGAGTCCTGGCGAAGAGATTATTGATGTGATACCTCAAGAATACATCATTGATCAAGAAACAGGAATAAAACAACCCGTAGGGATGTTGGGCAATACTCTTGAAGCCAATTTTCATATTATCATTGGTCAAACAACAGCAGCTAAAAATATTTTTAAATGCGTGAAGAAGAGTAATTTAGAAATGTCGGATTTAATTCTTGAACCTATTGCCAGTGCTAAAGCTGTTTTGAGTGAAGAGGAAACTGAAGCAGGTGTAGCATTAGTAGATATTGGTGGAGGAACCACAGATATGGCCATATTTCATGATGGTATTATTCGTCATACTGCTGTTATTCCTTTTGGAGGGGATGTAATTACAGAAGATGTAAAAGAAGGCTGCTCTATCATTAAGAAACATGCTGAAGATTTAAAAGTAAAATTCGGATCTGCGCTTTCGCAAGAAAACAAAGAAAATGAAATAGTAGCTATTCCAGGGCTTAGAGGCAGACCCCCAAAAGAAATTACTTTAAAAAATCTAGCCAATATTATTCAAGCCCGAGTAGAAGAAATTATTGAACATGTATTTTGGGAAATAAAAAACTCTGGCTATGAAAACAAATTAATAGCAGGAATAGTGCTCACAGGCGGTGGTGCTCAATTAAAGCATTTGGTTCAGCTCACCGAGTTTATTACAGGAATGGATACGCGAATTGGTTATCCAAATGAGCATATAGCCAGTGGATCACCCGAAGAATTAAGCAGTCCTACCTATGCTACAGGTATTGGGCTAGTTATTGAAGGATTGGAACGCTTTGATATAGAAAGCCGAAAGGATAAAACTACAGTAAAAGAGGATAATAAACCAACGAAGGCGTCTTCATACAAAAAAAGTTTTATGGATAAAATCCAAGGACTTTTCGACCATGATTCCGATGATATTGCCTAAAAAGCTTATCAACACACAATTTGTTAATAAAAGAGAATTCACATAAAACACGATGTATAGCAATATTATACATTAGTAAAACAAAAAGAGATCATTATGTTAACGTTTGATTCACCAAAAAATCAATCTTCCATCATCAAAGTATTAGGTGTTGGCGGCGGCGGCGGAAACGCTGTAAACCATATGTATAAACAGGGGATACAAGGGGTAGATTTTATTCTTTGTAATACAGATTCACAGGCTTTAGAAAGCAGTTCTATTCCAACAAAAATACAAATTGGAAATAGCTTGACCGAAGGTCGTGGAGCAGGTGCAAAACCAGAAATAGGACGAAATGCAGCCATAGAAGATATTGAAAAAATTAAAGAAGCCTTAAGTGGGAGCGCTAAAATGCTGTTTATTACAGCTGGAATGGGAGGCGGAACAGGAACTGGTGCCGCACCGGTAATTGCTGAAGCAGCTTCTGAACTCGATATCTTAACCGTAGGTATTGTAACTATTCCCTTTGGCTTTGAAGGAAGAAAAAGAAGACAAAAAGCGCTAGCTGGTATCGAAGAAATGAAAAAATATGTTGATACCATATTAATTATCAGTAATGATAAACTAAGAGAATTACATGGCAATTTAAAAATGTCAAATGCATTATCAAAAGCCGATGATATTCTAACTACAGCTGCCAGAGGAATTGCTGAACTTATTACTGTTACTGGTTATATCAATGTTGACTTTGAAGATGTGAGAACCGTAATGAGCAATAGCGGCGTTTCTATTATGGGATCTGGAACAGCTGAAGGCGAAAACAGAGCTATTGAAGCTGCTGAAATGGCGCTTAACTCACCTTTACTCAACGATAATGATATTAGAGGAGCCAGTGATATGTTACTCTATATCACCACAGGTGTCGAGGATGAAATAGATATGGACGAGCTGACCGAAATTACCGATTATATCATTGAGCAAACAGGTGATCAATGCGAAGTGATTTGGGGTAATGGTGTAGATGAAAGCCTAGGAAATGCCGTTTCTATAACTCTAATTGCTACTGGTTTCGATCGCGTTAATAAAAATGAAGAAACTGACAATGATACAAAAGAAGGTGAAAAAGTTATAGCAGATTTATATCCTTTAAAAAATAAGAAAGCACCTAAAAACAATACTCCTAAAGAAGATACTGTTCAAGTTGATGAGATTATTTTAATCAATAAAAAATCTGAAATAGATATTCACATTGAAAGCGAACAAATCAGCGAACCTCAGCGAACACCCATTCATGAGGTAACAACATCAGCTCCAAAACAAGAGCCTTATATTTTTACTAGAACAAAAGAAGAACAATCTATAGAAGCTAAAACAGCTCATGAAGAAGAAAGAGAAACTCAAGAAGTAACTACTACTAATCCTTTACAAAAAGATAGAGAAAATAATTTAAATGAAAGAGCTCGTAAGCTTCGCGAACTCTCCTATCAACCCAAAGGAAATATTGAAGAAATGGAAAACATCCCTGCCTATAAACGCAAGAATGTTCATATTTCTCATACAGTAGTTTCAAAAGAATCAGAGGTAGCTCGTTATTCTTTAAATGATAATGATGGTACTACTGAAATGAAGACTAATAATAGTTTTTTACACGATAATGTAGATTAATAAAAGACTATCTACAAATACTGAATTCTCAATGTAATTTAATTTTCATAGCAATTTGCATAAGCCCGAATTTCTTTCCCAGGATTCGGGCTTTCTTATTACCTTTGCACAAAACCAAGTATTATGAGTTTAGAGATAAAAATAAACGAGGATATTAAGTCCGCAATGATAAGCAAAGACAGAGCTAAATT
This sequence comes from Bacteroidales bacterium, assembly GCA_029938465.1. GTDB lineage: Bacteria > Bacteroidota > Bacteroidia > Bacteroidales > UBA12170 > UBA12170. The sequence goes on from JAOZUW010000010.1 coordinate 34,867, forward strand.
AGCTGCTTTGCGAGCCATTAAAGCTGCCCTTTTATTAGAAAAAACAGGCAAAGATTTAAGTGGTGGAGAAATACCTGAAAGTATAGAGATGAAACTTTTACAAAAGCAGGTGAAACAAAGAAAAGAAGCTGCTACGCTTTATCGTGAACAAAACCGTGTTGATTTAGCTGAAGATGAAGAATATCAATCAGGTATTATTGAAGCATACCTCCCACAGCAAATGGATGAAGCAACACTAAAAAGCGAAATAGAAAAAATAGTAGCTGAAACTGGAGCTTCAAACATGAAAGATATGGGGAAAGTAATGGGAATGGCCTCTAAGAAATTTGCCGGCAAAGCAGATAATAGTGCAATCAGCAGTATTGTTCGTTCTTTATTGGCTTAAAATTTTTTCAAATAGTTAGATGTTCAAATAGAAGAAAACCTACCTCATCTTCACCATCTTTCCATTTACTGTCTGATCACCTAAAAGCAATAAAAAGCAATAAATTCCATCAGCAAACTCATCTGCATCCCATTTGATTTGCTGTTTACCTTGTAATTGATTTTCATTTACAACATCTATAATTTCTCCCAAATAATTATATATCGTTAAAGATACTTTTTCAGGCTGTCTCAGTATGTATTCTACAGTTATTACTGATGAAAATGGATTAGGATAAACTATTAAAGTATTGAATTGCTCCATATCTTCAGTAGATAATCCACAGGCATTTTTTACTTCCAATTGACTATTACAACCTGAGGCATTATCAGATATATCAGTATTCCCATTTGGACTAGAAAGATAATCACAAACACTTTTAACTTCGCATGTAGATAAAGAAGGATTCTTACTTATTAGAATATCCGTAATAGATTCAGCTGCAATATTATCCAAACCAGACAAACTGCTTAATGCTTCATTGTCATATATTTCTAAGTATCCTCCCATAGATGTGAGATTTGAAAGAGCAGATAAACTGATTAGTGAATGGCTATAAGTAATTTGAATCCCTCCCCCAATAGATACCAAATTATCAAGACCTGCTAGACTAGTCATACTACTTGTGTATACCTCAATATTTCCACCAATTGTGGTCAAATTCTCAAGTCCAACCAAGTTGTTGAGTACAGTATTCTCTCCTATCCATATTCCTTCTCCTATAGAAGTTACATTATCAAGACCCATTAAATTATTCAGAGCATCATTGCCCGAGATTTGAAGTAATCCACCAATTGTAGTTACGTTCTCCAATCCAACTAAACTATTCAAGGAATCTGTACCCTGAATATTTAGCTCACCTCCAATAGTTTGTAAATTATCCAATCCTCTTAAATCTTTGAGAATTGAACTCCCAGATGGCCAAAAATAAATATCTAGATCTCCACCTATGGAAGTGATATTCTCTAATCCTTCGAGGCTTGTCAATATAGAGCAGCTGTAGATTCTTAGCTTTCCTCCAATGCTTGTCAACATATTTAATCCATTTAAATTGTTGATCTCATCAGAACCACTTATGATTACAAACCCTTCTATTTCAGTACAGTTAGGGTTATTGGTTTGAAAATCATCAATTTCTTCTTGAGTTGAAAATGTAATGCCATCAGGAAAACAGGACTGTGAGAATACTATTAATGGAATAAAACCAAATAAAATTACTAAGATTGTTATATATTTTTTCATAACTAATGTGTTAAATTAATAATATAATTACCCACAAGATACGACATTTAACAGCTATTTGTCAAGAGACTTAACATCTAATTGAAATTTTCTTTGTTTCTTGATAAACACGAAACCACTATGGACTGGAAGTACCATAGGTTTCTTTTACGATAAAATTCGTTTCTGTTTTAATCCTAACTGGCTTAGAAGTCAGAAGTAAATTTCTAGCTTTGGGCTTCCAACTTCAAACCAAAAATATGTAGAAACTGAAAGTCTTATACCAACTAAAT
>JAOZUW010000203.1 GCA_029938465.1 Bacteroidales bacterium
TAGCTCTTACAACATAATAATTATCAGCATCAATAAAACGCCAAACAAAACCACCGCCTTGATCCATCTTTCCTTTAACACCTTTTATTTTAACTTGTAATTCCATATTTTTAGCTTCAAATCCATCGTATACAATTACATTGAAATGGTAATTTGGATTCTCTTCTGATAACTGAGCCAAAACCTTATTTCCTTTGTCTTTCACAATTTTCCAGTTTGGATTTTCTCCTTTTTTACCTGTAAAATATTGCGACCAGCCTACTGGATTTTTATCTGGCACATCATTATGGAATGAAAAAATAGTATCTAAAAGCATAACATTAAGTTGCTTTTTGGTTTCATTCAAGGGTTTGTTAATATTACTATTGTTATTCGATGTCTGGCTGTTACAGCTTATGAATAAAACAATACTTAGAAAAATAATGCTTAAAACTTTCATGTTTATTATTTTTAAGGTGAATTAGTATTCTAAAAAATACTTCATAAATTTATTATTTGATCTCTTAATCTCTTCCACTGTTCCGGTTTCTTCAATTTCCCCTTTGTCTAAAACTACTATTTTGTCGGCAATAGCAAAGGCTTCTTTATGATCGTGAGTAACATAAACAATACTTAAGTCGAGCCCAAATATACTGGACTGGCTAAGATTTTTTATATGCTGTAGTATTTTACGTTTTAGTTTTACATCAAGATTAGCAAGGGGCTCATCCATTAATAAAATCTTTGGTTTAAGAACTAAAGACCGTGAAATTGCAACTAACTGCTTTTGTCCGCCAGATAGTTGATGTGGATATTTTTCAGCATATTCTTGTAATCCAAAAAAATCAAGCATATCAAATACTGTTTTATTTATATGGTCTTTCTTGCTCTGCTTTGGGGTAGTTTCTCGATTTTTTAATCCAAATGCAATATTTTCATAAACGGTAAGATGTGGCCAAAGTGCTAAATCCTGAAAAACAAAACCTATATGCCTATGGTGAGGTGGAATAAGTATTTGCTTATTTTGGGTTACGGTTCTATTCTCAATACTAATTATACCTGATTTAGGAGTTTCTAAACCAGCAATAAGACGTAAAATGGTAGTTTTCCCACTTCCTGAACTTCCAAGTAAGCAAGTTAATTGATTAGCTTCGATATTTAAGCTTAAATCTTGAAGCACAGCTTTATCACCATATAAATGTGTTATGTTACTTAGTTTAATCATTTACAAAATTATTTTTCTTAATAAAAGGTTTTATCATAAAATAGAAACTAGTGATTATCAACAAGGTAACAGAAAAAACGATCAAAGTCATTGAACTGGTGAGAGCTTGAGGTGCATTTGCCATAATGGTGTAAACCTTTATGGGCATAATTTCCGTACCTGGAGGATAAACCATAATGCTTGTTCCTAATTCGCCAAGATTTAATACAAAGCTAATAATAAATGCGACAAACAGTGTTGGCATAATTAAAGGGAATAGAATTTTCCGTAGTTGTTCAAAGAAGGGGATACCTTCAATCTGGGCAGCTTCAAACAATGAGTTTGGAATTTGTTTGATAGCATTACCTATTAACTTAGCGGAGATAAACGAATATTTTCCCACATAGCCAATTAATAATATGATGTAGCTCGAATAAATGATATCAAGCTTTGGTTGATTGTAAAACTTGATTAAGCTAATACCAAAAATAGTTGAGGGTATTGTAAAAACAATGAGCAATAGCCAATCAAATGATTTTCTCTTTTGGGTTTTGTTTTGTCGGGTGGAATGATATGCAGCAATGAAACCAACAAAAACTATAATTATTGCACCTATAAATGCTAAACCAATTGATTGACTAAAAGTTAGCATTAGTAATTCGAATGCTTTAATAAATTGCGTTGTACCATTTTTAAAAGACTGGATAAAAAGAATTAGAAAAGGCAAGAATATAGAAATAATAAACCAAGTAAATAATACCAACAAGCTTAGCCGATTCTGGTTTCTCATATGATACAATTTATTGCTTGTGCCTTTGTTGCCGACAGAGAAAAATGGTGCATCAGCTATGTATTTCCTTTCGGAATATAAAAGCAAAATGCATATTAAAATCAGTAAAGTAGATTGTAAAATTGCGAGAGAATGATTGTAAAACGCTGAAAATTGAGTAAATATTTCAGTTGTAAAAACCTTTACGCCAAGAAATGCAGGAACTGAAAACTCTGAAATGCTAAAAATAAAAATAAGTACAAAGGAACTTAGTAAGGCGGGTTTTAGGAGTGGTAAAATAATTTTCAAAATCACTCGTCGAAGATTTACAATAACTAAACCACTTTCTTCTAATTGCGCATTGATGTTTGACAAAGCACTACCCACTATAAGTAACGATAATGGTGTGTAGATAGTTGTCAATACTAAAATTACACCAAAGTATGAAGAAATAAAACTTGTGTTATTAAAGAAAAAATAAAAGAAATCCTTCCAAGCAACTGCAAGAATATAAGGAGAAATAAATAATGGAATCAGTAATGCAATTTTGAAAAAACTACGAAATTTCACTTTCGTTTTGTAAAGTATGAAACCTAATATAGATCCAAGTAGTGTTGATAAAAGTGCAATAATAGAAGCAAGCATGATACTCTTGAATAAAAGAAGAAAGGTATTCTTATCCATTAATAACTGCATATTATCACTAAAAGAATCTTCAACAAAGAGAGCTACTCCTAGCGTATAGATAATCGGAATTACCACTAAGAAAACAAAAGCTACTAAAACTACTGTATAGAGATTATTTTTCACGCTGTAAGTTTGTAATGAACTATTTGCTATTCATCATTCGTCCATATTTTAAGATAATCTTGAATTTCTTCTAATTTCTGTGAAGTTTTGCCGTAATCTATTTTCATTGGAATGATATGATCTAGAGATGGAATATTTTCTGGAGTTTCCACGTTTTTGTGTAAAGGCATCTGTGCACAAGACTTTGCCAATTTGGCTTCGGTTTCTTTGCTTAAAAGATAATCCATTAATATTTTACCGTTTTCGGTATGAGGCGCATTTTTTATCAAGTTAAGGGTGTTGGGCATTATCAAACTACCAATTCCTTGTTGGTCTAGAAAGACAATACCAATGTTTGCACTTTCTTTCATAGCTTCATAAGCATCATCGGTATCCGTTAGTCCACAATAAATCTCGCCTTGAATAACTCGTTTTTTAACATCTCCATTGCTGGTGGCAATTACTACATTATTTTTTTTCAAATCAGCAAGAAATTGCTTTGCTTTTTCATCACCAATAGTGCTGAATAAAGCTGCAATGTGAAAGGTAGTAGTCCCAAATAAGGGATTTGCAATTGCAATTTGCCCATTATATTTTTCTTTTGTTAAATCAAAAATTGATAGAGGAACGTCAGCTTTTTCTAGTAGATTCTTATTGTATATCAACACTCTGGCTCTTGCAGAAAAACCCGTCCAATGATTATCAGCATCTTTAAAAGCATCATCAATATCTTGTGCAATTGCCGATTGATAAGGTGCAGTAATACCTTTGTTTTTCAGAACAATAGTTCTTACTGGGTCTCCGCTCCAAAACAGATCACATTGTGGGTTTTCTTTTTCAGCAATCAAACGATTCAAAACTCCAGTAGATTTTGTCTCCTCTGTATCATAAACAGCTTTAACTTTTATTCCAGTTTCTTTTTCAAATCCTTTTAATATGGGTTCTGAAAATATTTGATCAACGCTTGTGTAAACAACTACTTCGTTTGTGTTATTGCTACAACTGCTTATTATCAATACAATGAATAATGCTAATACTATAGTTATCTTCTTCATATGTTTTTTCAAATTGTTGGGTTAAAATAACTTGTATTAGATTATTCACCAATGATTCCTTTTAAAATGAGACGAAGTGCATCACGATTGGTGATAATCCTACGATTATTTTCTTGCCACA
>JAOZUW010000011.1 GCA_029938465.1 Bacteroidales bacterium
TAATAAACAATGGGAACAAGAAATACTAAAATATACAAATGAAGAAAGAACAAAGCGAGGACTTTTAGCACTAGAGTGGAATGAAGAGCTTAGTTATGCTGCGCGTTACCATGCTAAAGATATGGCTGAAAACAATTATTTCAGTCATGAATCATACAATAGAATAAACAAGACCGTTGCAAGAGCAAATATTTTGTTCAAATATGAGGCAAGAGAGTTTTTAAACCCGCAGCATACTACTGTATTCGAGGACTTTAAAAATTCGACAACGAAGTAGTTGAGCAAAAGATTGCTCATTTTTCTGAAAATCCTTCAATTTTGCAACGGTCTTTAAACTCAAAACAATTTCAAAGGCTAGGTGATGTGTTTGAGAGAATAGAATTATTTGTTTTATTTCCTTTTTTAGCTGAGAATATTTCTACTGGAAGGAATTCTGCAAAGTTTACAGTTAAGGCTTGGATGAAAAGTCCGTCTCATAGAAAGAACATCTTGAGTAAAAAGTACACCCAAATAGGTGTGGGTTATTATTATTCAAAGAATTCAGAATACGGTTATTATTGGGTGCAGGACTTTGGTGGATACTAAATTAATATATCAAATAGGGCTTCCTTTTATTTTTAAAATCATCAAGATCTTTTTCCCAACTCTTTCGTATCTCTGTTTCAGTCCAACCATTTTTTATTTGTTTTCTTAATTCAGTTGTGCCAGCTAGTTTTTCAAAGAAGGGATTAAAGAAATTTTCTTTATCTGTGTATTTGTCATAAAATTCTAATAGATAGCTTAAGTTTATTTGATAAGGTTTGTTTTGTATTTGATGGTATTTTTCATGTAAATCTAAACCAAAGCATTTTTGATTTTCAAATTTCGGATGCTTACTCACTCCAGCTATACTTTTTGGAGTAAAAGAGAAATTATTATTGGGATATTGTGGGTCTCCAATTACTTGAAAAGGGAAGTTAGTGCCTCGTCCAATACTGATTTTTGTACCTTCGAATAAGCATAATGAAGGGTATAAGTAAATGGATTGAAAGTTAGGTAAATTTGGAGAGGGTTTAATAGGAAGTTTATAAACGCTTTCGCGATTATAGTTTTTAATTTTAATAATTTTTAAATCGCATTTTTCTTCGTTTTCTAACCATTTTTCGCCATTAATCATCAATGCTAGCTCTGCATCGCTCATGCCATATACAATAGGTATTGGCAATAAACCCACAAAAGACTGTTGTTCCATTTGCAGAACAGGGCCATCAATATAGTGAATGTTTGGGTTAGGGCGATCGAGAATAATTAGTGGAATGTTGTTTTCGGCACAAGCCTGCATCACATATGTCATTGTAGAGATATAGGTGTAAAAACGTGCTCCAACACCTTGCAGATCAAAAATCATTATTTCTACACCATGAAGTTGATCTTTGGAAGGTTTTTTATTGCTGCCATAAAGGCTAATCACTTCTAATTGAGTTTTTTTATCTATTCCATCTTTAATATGTGCTCCAGCTTCGGCTTTTCCTCTAAAGCCATGCTCGGGTGCAAATACCCTCACAATATCTATGTTTAGTTTTATTAAGCTATCAACGAGGTGAGTATGCTTAATCAAACTACTGGCATTTGCTACAATTCCTATTTTTTTATTTTTTATTAATGAAATATACTCTTGGGTTTGATATGCACCAGGGAGTAGTTGTGCCGAAAGGTTTCCAAATAATAGAAAAAAGATAATGAAGGATAATATATTTTTCACTTATAGTTTTTTACAAAAATACGTTTTCTTTTAGAATTGTAAAATAACGATTAATTCCTCTTAATTATTAACTTTGTAGAATAATGTTTTATAGATTCCTTTTTTGATGAATATGAAAAAATTTCCTTTTGAAATGTTTGTAGCAGGTCGTATTATTCGTGCTGGCAAGGGAAGCTTTTCAGGTCCAATCATACTTATTTCTATTATCAGTTTAGTATTAGGTTTATCTGTTATGATTCTCTCAGTAGTAGTGCTTACAGGTTTTAAAAAGGAAATTAGCGAAAAAGTTAGTGGTTTTACAGGTCATATTCATATTACTAAATATGATATGAGCCGCTCTCTAGAATTACCTCCTATTATTTTGGATAGTCTTGATATTGATGGGATTAAAGCTGTGAAAGGGGTGAGGCATGTGCAGGAGTTTATATCTAAAGCTGCTATTTTAAGAACTGATGATGAGATTCATGGATTAATGGTTAAGGGTGTGAATGCTCATTTTGATACTTCTTTTTATCATCAAAACTTATGGAAAGGTAGAATGCCTTTTTTTAATGCACCTGAGAAAACCAATGAAATATTGCTGTCAAAGACTATAGCCAATTTACTTAAGCTAGATCTTAATGACAGGTTGAAAATATACTTTGTAAACAATGAAACAGGGCAAATAAAAGGAAGGCGATGGGAGATAGTAGGTATTTATCATACAAGTGTTGAGGAATTTGATAAGCAGTTGCTTATAGCTGATATTCGTCATTTGCAAAAGATTAATCACTGGGAAAATAATCAAGTGAGTGGTTTAGAGATTTTTGTTGAGGATTTTAGTGAAATGGAACAAGTGGAAGCAGAAATATATGAAGATATTCCCTACGATTTTTCTACGGAGAATGTAAAGGAAAGATATCCTCAGATTTTTGATTGGTTGCAATTACAGGATATGAACGTAATAGTTATTTTAGTATTGATTATTTTGGTAGCCACAGTAAGTATGATTTCAACATTATTAGTGCTTATATTGGAGCGCACACAAATGATAGGTGTAATGAAGGCTCTTGGGGCTCGTACCAGTTTGATGCGTAGAATATTTCTTGTACAAGCTGTATATATAATTGGTCTGGGACTATTTTTTGGAAATATGTTAGGAATAGGATTGGCTCTTTTACAAAAATATTTTGGTTTTCTTAAACTCGATGCAGGTACTTACTATATGTCGGTTGTGCCTATAAACCTCGATTTTTGGCCTATCTTAATCATTAATTTGGCCACTTTGTTCTTAGTGATGATCTTTATGTTGGTTCCTGTTTGGGTGGTTTCTCGTATTTCTCCTGTAAAAGCCATTCGTTTTGACTAATACATACTACGGAATGTGGTATTATTAATACATTTTTTTTCGTTTGCTTAAGAAGGGAAATAAGATTTGATCAAAACCTTTTTGGATATCTGTAGCTATTAAATCAATTTTATATTGAGCACTTTTTAGTTTTAAGAGTTCAGTAAAGCTTTTCATTTGTTTTTGATACTCTTCTTTCACTTCGTTGGATTGTAGTTTAATCTCTGTGCCGCTTTCTAAATCAATGAAACGTCTGGGACGATGATCAAAATCAAAATCAAGCTCTGATTTTTTATCAAATACATGAAACAATATCACCTCATGTTTATTATGCTTTAGATGTCGTAAAGCATCAAAAAAAGCGTCCATATTGTTGATGTTTTCTAACATGTCACTAAAAACAATGATTAGGCTTCTTTTGTGTAAGGTGTTTGCAAGGGTATGCAATGCTTCTGCAGCGTTGGTTTTTTGTTTCGGCACTATTTTTTTATTGATTTGGTCGCTGAGTAATTGATAAAGGTGGTTGATGTGGTTGCTGTTTGATTTAGTATCAGTATGAATATCAATTTTTTGCGAAAAGCAACTTAGGCCAACCGCATCTCTTTGCTTTTTTAAGATATTTATTAAAGCGGCTGCTGCAATAATGGAAAAGGATAGTTTGTTTTGATTCTCTAGATCGAATTTTTTTACCTCAGGATAGAACATAGATGAAGAAGTATCCATAACAATCCTACACCTAAGATTGGTTTCTTCTTCATAGCGTTTTACAAACAATTTATCAGTTCTGCCGTAGAGTTTCCAATCAATATGTTTTATTGATTCTCCTGAATTATACAGTCTGTGTTCAGCAAATTCCACTGAAAAGCCATGGAAAGGACTTTTGTGTAAGCCTGTGATAAAGCCTTCAACAACTTGTTTAGCAAGTAATTCAAGAGTGCTAAATTTTTCTATTTGCTGTCTGTCAATTTCAAAATTCATAGGCTTTGCCTTTAAGGTTCTTATGATCTCGCTGGAAACAAAAGAAAAAAGCCACCATATACCAGATTATTCTAGTACAGGCAGCTGATGTTTCTAAATTTTTTATAGAATTATTTTCCCTTTTAAAGGAGAGGCTCAACTTTTCCAACCAAAACTTGCTTAGGAACAGCGCCTACTTGTTTATCAACTACTTCACCATTCTTAAAGAAAAGGATAGTAGGGATATTTCTAATTCCGTACTTAGCTGCAACACCAGGGTTGTTGTCTACATCTACTTTTCCAACTATAATTGTGTCTTTATAGTCTTCGCCAATTTCGTTAACTATGGGACCTACCATACGACAAGGACCACACCAAACTGCCCAGAAATCTACAATTACTGGCTTGTCTGATTTTAATACCAATTCTTCAAAATTGGCGTCTGTTATTTCTAATGCCATCTTAATATGTGTTTTATTTTTCTAGCGCCAAAGATATACTTTTTAGATAAGCAGATAGTCTTGTGTTGAAATTTTTTTTAATCGATAATAAATTGCGTTTACTGATTGATATTAGGGATCTTTATTCCCAGTCTAAAAGCCTTTGATCACCTGTGAGACTTTGAATCTCGCTTATTTCTTGTGACACTTCTAAAGTTCCTCTAAATAGGCCATTTTCATCTCGAACAGCAAAATATTGGATTAGAATAAAATGAGGTCCCATATGAATCCAAAAAGAGGCCTTGTCTTTTTCTCCAGCTCGAAAAGAATCTACTATTTTTTCTACAATATGTACACTGTCAGGTGGGTGACAATTGTGAACATCACGACCCAAAACAGCGTTGGTGCGTGGAAAGATCCTATGTTTTGGGGTAGAATAGTATTGTACTATATTGTTTTCATCAACATAGGTAAGGTCGACAGGGAGGTGATTGAAAATCAGTTTTATTTGCTCAGGAAGTATTGATCCTGTTCCTAAATCAACAGTATTAAGCTGAGTTTTATTTATTTGGGGCTTCATTTCTTTCTTTGAAGCTTGTATAAAAGGAAATTCAAAATCAACAGATGAACTCCAAAGGTTTTCGAGTTTGTTTTCTTGAATAGTGTCTAGCATTTCTGGATATAGGATTTCTTCATCTCTAAATTTGATAGCCATTATTCTAAAGCTAATATCGCCAGCTAAACGATTAAGTTTTATTAAATCCTGTTCTTTTTCTTTTAATAGCTCAATAATCTTTTTTAAATCACGACGAATATCATCATGAAAAGCCCACATCATTTGAACGCAACGATATTGCTTCCATTCTTGCTCAATTAATGGGAAAAGAACATTCTCTTTAATGGTATAAATATGCATAAAAGGGAGTAGTTTTTCATAGGCCAATCGTAGACTCTCTGTGCTAGTTAGTTTCTTATTTTTATTGTATTCTTTTAATTGAACTCCTGCTGACTTAAGCAGTTCTGCCGCTTTTTCAGTATTCTTAATTAAATACCAAAGGAAATCTTTTTCTTTTGGCTTTGATTGCTTGAAATCTTTGATGGGTTTAAAAACAAGATTCAATAATTTATTGATAACAATTTTTAAATCTTCGAGGGGAATATCTTCTTGCATTAGTTTATCCACTGCCTGAATAATATCTGAAGGAATTAGTTTATCAATTTGTTCAGCATATTTTTTGTACAAGAAACTCACCTTTTTTTTGTCAGTCAATAAAGCATAACTGAGCTCGATTAGCATGTTTATTCTGTTAATATGATGATGTGTAAAATCCGACATAGTTTTAGTGTTTTGATTTTTTTCAAAAGTACAAAATACTATGGAATATAGGTGATTTTAGTGATGGTGACCTACAGCATCTTTTCCGTGATGTTCTTCGAAATTTTCGCAAACATACCCAGGATTCTTTTCGCAAGTGCAGCCCAGGCTAGTGCCATCACTTGTCTCAATATCAGAACTGCAGGTTTTGGTAAAAACAGCGCCTTTAATAAAAAACATTTTTATACCTATAAGCGCTATTGCAGCACCTACTAAAACTACAGAGATTAAAATAAGTTTTAAAACCATTGTTTTTAATATTTAGGGCACAAAAATACTATTTTTTAATGATTGCTTTCATCTTTTAATGAAATTATTTATTAAATTTTACTTTCTGTTTTTCTTTCTGTAAGCAAGTCTCATTGTAGAACTGAGATGGCAGTTTTATAGGCGAGAAAATTCTGACAAAATAATACTGCAAGCTATAGCGGCATTTAGTGATTCTGCTTTAGAATGTTTACTCTTAGGTATATAAATGGCTTGGGTAATCAAATCCTGAATCTCAGGAGAAATACCTTTCGATTCATTGCCAATAATAATGAAACTACTTTTCTTTAAAGGAAGTTTGTAAATATTTTTCCCAGAAAGTAAACTACCATATACATGATGCGTTTTTTGATGTGCTTTTAATAATGAAACTAAATTGGTATAAAACAGAGGTATACGAAAAACTGATCCCATTGATGATTGTATAACCTTTGAATTGTATGCATCAGCAGTTTCTTTGGAGCAAACAATTTTTTGTATTCCATACCAGTCTGCTGTGCGAATAATAGTGCCTAGATTTCCTGGATCTTGTATAGTGTCTAAAACGAGTACCAAATCATCTTTTTGTATAGAGAAATCTTGTTCTTTAGGCAATTCAGCAACAGCTATCACCTGATTAGAAGTGCTAAAGTTACTTATTTTTTGGAGTTCACGATCGGAAATCTCTCTAAATATAGGCAATTGAGTATGATCTGTATTTGCGGCTCCCCATTCTTTAGTGGCGGCTATAAGTTTGATATTCATTTGAGAACGAATCAATTCTTCCACCATCTTAATACCTTCTACAATAAAAGCCTGGTATTTTTTACGACCATGGCTTTTTTTCAGAGCATTAATCAGTTTTATTTCAGCTTTTGTTATTTGCATAGTGTTGGCAAGATATAAAAAAACCCGCTTCTTTGAAGAAACGGGTTCCTATTTCTGATCAGGTTTTATCCTTTTCGGTATTTATTCAGCAATTACTTCAAAACTGAAGTCAGCTTTGATGTCTTTGTATAATTGAATACTTGCTTTGTATGTACCAACTTCTTTAATAGTTTCACCTTCAATGGTGATAGCTTTACGATCTACATCGTAGTTGTGTTGCTCTTTAATAGCGTCTGCTAATTGAATAACATTTACCGAACCAAAGATTTTTCCACTTGTTGCAGCTTTTGCTCCAATTTTAAGAGTAAGACCATTTAGTAATTTAGCTCTATCAGTAGCTTCATTTCTAATCTTCTCTTCTTTAAAAGCTTTTTGCTTTAAGTTTTCGGCCAAGATCTTCTTGTTTTTCTCGTTAGCAACTATAGCAAATCCTTTAGGGATTAGAAAGTTACGAGCATATCCTGACTTTACTGTTACTTCATCGTTAGCATAACCCAAGTTAGCTACGTCTTTTTTTAATATAATATTCATAATACTGCCTCCTTTATTTTAATAAATCACCTACGTAAGGCATTAATGCTAAATGACGAGCTCTTTTTACTGCTTGAGCTACTTTTTTCTGAAATTTGGTAGAAGTACCAGTTAAACGACGAGGTAATATTTTACCTTGTTCGTTGACGAATTTCAAAAGAAAGTTTGCGTCTTTGTAATCAATATATTTAATACCGCTTTTCTTGAAGCGACAGTATTTCTTTTTCTTAGTATCTACCGCTATCGGGGTAAGATATTTAATATCTGTATTTTGTGCCATTTTTTTTGTTTTGGGGCCTGTTCTTAAAATGTTTTAAGAATGGGCAATTGATAAATTAAGCTTCAGCTTTTGCTTTAGTTTCAGCTTTTTTTCTAGCTCTTTTCTTTTCATTATAAGCAATGGCATGCTTGTCGAGTGATACTGTTAAGAATCGCAATAGTTTTTCATCACGTTTCATAGCAGTTTCAATAACTTGCACTTTATCGCCTTCTACTGTATACTCATATAAGTGGTAAAATCCAGTAGATTTTTTTTGAATTGGGTAGGCTAGCTTCTTTAAGCCCCATTTTTCTTCGTGAATAACCTTGGCACCATGGCCTTTAAGTAAATCACGATACTTGTTTACCGCTTCCTTCATCTGATCTTCAGATAAAACGGGAGTCATAATGAAAACGGTTTCATACTGTTTTAACATCGTGTTAAATTTTTTGTTAATAATTAATTTATTGACATTTAACGAATTAAGTATTTCATCACTTATTTCGGGCGGCAAAGATAGTATTATTTTCTTGAATATCAATGCATTATTTATATGGATTTTTAATAAAACAAGCTATATTTGCCTATGCTTATTTATATAATCGGTATGATGGGAAGTGGAAAAACTAAAATTGGAAAGAAACTAGCCAAACAATTGTCATATCAATTTATTGATGTGGATTCGTATATTGAGGCAAAAGAACAAAAAACAATAGCAGAATTGTTTGCTGATAAAGGGGAGGAGTCCTTTCGTATTTTAGAGCATAATCATTTACTTAGTATTAGTTTGAGTGAGGATACAGTGATAAGTACAGGAGGGGGATTACCTTGTTATTATGATCATATGCAATTGATGAATAATACTGGCGTTTGTGTGTATTTAAAGGCGTCAGCTGCTTTTTTGAGTAGTCGTTTGGAAAATGGAAAAGCTTCTCGACCTTTAATTACACATCTTGAGAATGATAAATTGGAATTATTTTTGAGTGATATGTTAGAAAAAAGAAGTCAATATTATGATCAAGCTAGAATTTTAATAGATGCAAAAGATTTAAAAATCAGTGATTTAAAGGATAGATTATCAAATTTATTATAGAATACAGTAAAATGGAAGAAAATATTATATGTAATTGTATGAATGTGAGTGAGCATGAGATTGTGCATGCTATCAAACATCAAGGAGCGGTTATGCTTCAGGATATTGAAGATATAACAGGAGCCATGAGTGGTTGTGGTAGCTGCACAGAGGAGGTAGAAAAGATTTTACAACGGGAGCGATAGATAAATCTCAAGAAGATAGTTAAATAAAAAAATAGGTTTTAATTAAAAAAAATAAGGATGAAAAGTATTGTTTTAATAGTGGTTGCTTTTTTTATGGTGTATATTTCTTATGCACAACAAACTGACACCACAGATAATATGCAACCAAAGTATCAAGAACAGCAAAAAATAGAAAAACAACAAAAGCCAAAAGCTGATTTTAAAAGAATTATTTATGGAGGGAGTGTTGGTTTTAGCTTTGGAAGCTACACATCTATCAGAATATATCCAATGATAGGCTATCGTATCACCCCTAAATTGTCAACTGGTTTAAAATTCCAATACGAGTTTTCTAAATACCATACAGGAAATCAAGAATATTCTTATCATAATTATGGAGCTAGTATTTTTACTCGTTTTCGGTTTATCCCTCAAGCCTATATTCATGCCGAATATAATTATATGAGCTATGAAACCTATACGGTTACTTCTGAAAGTGGACGTTATAACGTGCCTTTTCTTTTTCTTGGAGGTGGTTTTGTTCAGCGTTTAGGCGCTAGTGCATATGCCTATGCCGAAATTCTTTTTGATGTTTTAAATGATAAAAATTCACCTTATAATGAATGGGCACCGTTTTATACTGTAGGTGTAAGTGTGGGTTTTTAAATTTGTTTTTTTTATTCGTATTTTTTGTTTATCTTTATATCCTAATTGCAATACATAGGCCAGTCAAATTAATGCGTCAATTTGCTTGACCAATTTTATTAGTAATACACTTGATTTATATACTATCGAAATGCCAAATAGTTAATAGGTTTGTATTGTATCGTGTTAATTAGGAATTGGAGAATGAGGGTATTCAGTGATCAAAAAGTAAGGTTTTATTTGTGGGCTACAATTGTTATTGTGTTCACCTTGTTTATTGTGTCTGTAGTTATCATAGATAATAGTAATAGGGTGTTAAGAAAGTCGCTCCAAGAAAAAGCTGTTATTATTAGTAATTCTATTAATGCCTACGATATACTTAAGCTTAATGCTAATGAAGTGGATGTATATAATTCTGCATATAAAAACCTAAAGTTACAATTATTACAAATCAACAAATCAGATTCATCATTCCAGAATCTTTACTTATTAGGACGAAATCTTGATGGAAATATTTTCTTTTTTGTAGATTCTCAGATTCAAAAAACACCTATTTCCATTTCGTCAAGAGAGGATTTCCCCGATGCTTCTGAACTTTTTCATCAGGTTTTTATTACAAAAAAAGAAAGTGTTTTTGGGCCTGTAGCAGATAGTAGAGGAGATAAAATCACAACTCTAATTCCTGTTTTTCATCCATTGTCAGGTGGCCTTATTGCTGTTTTGGGTGTGGATATATTAAATTCAGTTTGGAAACAACAAATTTTTGAGCAGAGCATATTGCTTTTGATTTTTTTTTATATCGTTTTGTTATTACTATTTAGTTTTGTATTAATTCGAACGCATTCCAGAATAAAATTGCTTAATAAGGAAAGGAAATTTTTTAAGTTATTTCAGAATAGCCCTACTATTGCAGGATTAAGCGAGTTAGATACAGGTATTTTTATTGATGTGAATCATGCTTTTTGTGACAAACTAGGCTTTGCTCCTGAGGAGGTGATTGGAAAACCAGTTCAGGATATTTTAGCACTGGAGAAATCTTTTGAGGGACCAATATTATCAAAACTCAAGGCTAAAGGTTTTGTTCGTTCTGAGGAAACAAAGATATGTTCACAGAATGGTATTTGTATAAACGTACTGGTATCTGCAGAAATTATTACTTTGGGAAAGAAGAAATATAATTTCACCACAGCTGTTGATATATCAGATAGAATAGTTGCTGAAGAGAAACTTACTGCTATTTATCAGAAAAAGGTTGAGTTAAATAAGGAATTGATGAGTAGTAGGGGGGAGGTTAAAAGATTATTGACAGCGGTGGAACAGAGTGCTAATGTAATTGTTATAACTGATCTTTTGGGTGTTATAGAGTATGTTAATCCCAAATTTACACAAACAACCGGATATGAAAAGCGGGAAGTTTTAGGTAAAAAGCCTAGCATATTAAATGCAAAAACTCAACCAGTTGCCGTATATAAGGAGTTATGGGAAACCATTAGTTCAGGAAAAATATGGAAAGGAGAGTTTCATAATAAAACCTTATTTGGTGATTATTATTGGGAAAGTGCTATCATTTCTCCAGTAAAAAATGATCAGGGACAAATAACACATTATATTGGAATAAAAGAAGATATTACGGAGAAAAAGAAATTAATATCAGAATTAGTTCAAGCTAAAGAAGATGCTGAAGAATCTGAACGTGTGAAATCCTCATTTTTAGCTAATATGAGTCATGAAATACGTACTCCAATAAATGGAATCTTGGGTTTTACAGAGTTAATGAATAATTCTGGGTTAATTGGAGAGGAGAGTAAGCAATTTTTAGATATTATTGAAAGAAGTGGTCTCAGGATGTTAGGCATCATAAACAACCTTATTGATTTCTCAAAAGTAGAAACCTCCCAAATAAAAATCCAAGAACGAGAGTATAATCTTAAAGAACAATTGGATTATCTATATTCATTTTTTAAGCCCGAAATGGAGAGAAAAGGTTTGGAACTTAAAATAGTGAATAACCTTAGTAAGCAAGATTCTGTTATCTACTCTGATCAAGAAAAAATATATGCTATTTTAACTAATTTGATTGATAATGCTCTGAAATTTACAGCGGAAGGTGAGGTTGAAATATCTTGTAGTCGGGAAAATGGATTCTTGTCATTTTATGTGAAAGATACTGGAATTGGCATTCCGAAAAACCGAAAAAAAGTAGTTTTTGATCGCTTCGTTCAGGTTGATGTAGAGGATAAATTGGAAACCAATGGTGCGGGTTTAGGACTGGCAATTGCAAAAGCATATGTTGATGTGCTAGGTGGTGAAATATGGGTAGAATCTACTGAGGATCAGGGCTCAATATTTTATTTTAATCTACCATTGAAGAAACCAGAAATAATAAGTGATATCGATTGGACTGGAAACACTAAAGCTGATGAAAGCTCAGGTGCCTTGCCTAAACTGAAAATCCTTATTGCTGAGGATAATAAAATTTCTTATTTGTTATTACAGAATATGTTAAAAGATATTTCGAAAGAAATTATTTTAGCTTCAAATGGTTTAGATGCCATTTCGCTGTTTAAGGAGAATCGGGATGTTGATTTGATTTTAATGGATATAAAAATGCCTAAAATTAATGGATATCAGGTTGTTAGAGCCATTAGAGAAATAGATGAACAGGTAGTAATTATTGCTCAAACAGCCTATGCTTTTGCCGATGATAAACAAAAAGCTTTAAATGTTGGTTGTAATGATTATGTGTCAAAACCTATAGATAGAGACGAACTAATGACTGCAATAAAAGAGCAAATTATACTATCAAAACTTCAGGGCTAAGTTCAATATTAAAATCTTTTTTTACTTGCGACTGAACAAATTGTGATAAATGTAGAATTTCTTTTCCTGTAGCATTCCCATTATTAGTTAAAATTAAAGCATGTTGAGGGTGAATGCCAGCTTTGCCCTTATGGATACCTTTCAATCCAGAATATTCTATAAGCCATGCTGCAGCTAATTTGTATTGTGAATCCTCCAATTTGTAATATGCAATATCTGGATATTTTTGTTGTAATACATCAAAGGTTTTACTATCCACAATTGGGTTTTTAAAGAAGCTACCAGCATTACCTATTTCTTTTGGATCTGGTAATTTACTTTGGCGAATGTGAATCACAGCCTTTCGAATATCCGAAATATCAGGTAGTGATTTACCAGATAATTTAAGAGCTTCCTCTTTAATTTGACCATAATCTAATTTTAGCATTGGGAATCGACTTAGTTTAATGATAACTGAAGTGATGATGAATTGGTTTTTTAAGGAAGTTTTAAATTTACTGTTTCTATATTCATAACTCATTTCTCCCAAATAAAAATTTGTGTTTTCGCCATTAGAAAGTTGTATTGCTTCCAGACTCTGAAAAACATCTTGAAATTCAACACCATAAGCTCCAATGTTTTGAACAGCGGCAGCACCAATTGTACCAGGAATATGAGAAAGGTTTTCAATGCCACCATAACCGTTTTCTACTGCCCAAGATACCACACTATCCCAGTCTTCTCCAGCAGCCACTTTTACCCAAATATGTGAGGAGCGTTGATCAATAACGTCCATACCCTTATTTCCCATCTTATATAAACTACCAGAATAATCTTTTGTGAAGAGTAAATTGCTTCCCCCGCCAATAATCATCCTTGTTTGAGGAAGATCATTTTGTTGAAAATAATCTTGTGTTTCCTTACTTTCTTCAAAGATGATTAATTCTTGTGCAAAAACTTTTATACCAAAAGTGTTAAACTTTTGAAGTGAAATATTTTTAAATATTTTCATTTTCTTCTTTTTATCGGCTGATCCATTGTCCTTGTGGTAATTTATCTTTTAATCGTCCTTTCTCTACAACAATTTCTCCCGATTTTATAATTAATGAAGGAAGAATAAATGTTTTCTCATTTTCGTAAGAAAATATATTACTACGACTTTGATTTATAATGGTTTTTAAACTTTGAGCTTGATCTAATACATTCCATAAAACCAAATCAGCATCATATCCTAAAGCTATCCGTCCTTTTTTACTTAAACCAAATATTTTAGCAGGGTTCTCTGCTGTCAGTTTTACCATATCGCACCAATCTAAAAGCTTTGTTTTTACAAATGTAGTATAAAATGTCATTAAGCGATATTGTACGCCACTAATACCGTGTGGGATGGCGTTGTAAGTTGTATTTATTTTATGTTTTGTTTCTCTTGAAAAAGCACAATGATCTGTACTTATTGTGTCAATATTCCCATTAATAATTGCTTTTAAAATGCCATTTTGGTTCTCTTCGGAACGAATAGGTGGGCTCAGAATAAAATCAATGGCTTTTTTTTGCGAGTCCGAATACACTTTATCATTAAATAGGTAGTATTGTGGACAAGTTTCGGCGAAAATAGCTACTCCTTTTTGTTGTGCTTGCTTGATAGCTTTAATACCATCTTTTGTGCTCACATGAACAATATATGTTTTGCAATTGGTTTTAGCAGAAAGTTTTAGTATTTCTTTAATAGTTGCTACTTCGCTTTCAACAGTATGTATTAGCGTATGAATAATTCCAATATTTTGAGTTTCTTGTCCATATTTTCTTTGGAGTTGATTAATGAGGTCACCATTTTCGGCATGAATCATAACCAAGGCATTTAATTTAGCGGCCTGGAGCATTACTTTCTCCAGTATCTCCATATTTATACCTATAGAATTGGTATATGCCAAATAGGTTTTAAAACTGCTTATGCCATCTTTAACAACCGCTTCTTCCATTTGTGAGGCTGTGTTTTTATCCCAATGGGTGATGCTTTGATGCAAACTGTAATCAGTATATATTGTCTTTATATCTTTTTTTCTTTCCTGATAGGCTTGAGCTAGATTTTTATTTTGTTGAGGAGTGATAAAATCAATTATTGTAGTAGTACCACCTGCTAAGGCTGCTCTGCTGCCACTTTTAAAGTCATCAATGCTATTGCCAAGAGGTGTTTTTAATTTAAAGTGAACATGAGCATCTATAGCTCCAGGAGTAAGATATAGCCCTTGTGCTGGAATAAGTTGAGCTTTTGCGGGTTTCTTAAAATCACCAATTTGTGTAATGATACCCTTTTCTACCAGAACATTTGCTATTTGACAAGAGTCTGACAAAACAACTGTAGCAGATTCAATAAATAAGGTAGAATTCATAATTTTAGGTAATGATTTTTACAAAAGTAATGATTTCTCCTTCTTTTACTTTTTTAAATCCTAGTCTTTTCAAATATTTGTCATTGGAATTGCTGTAACTATCGCTAATAAATTTTTTATATCCTTGTGATTTTAGTTGCACTTGGTAATTATTATAAATATATGTTCCAAGTTTATAATCACGGTATTCTGGAGTAACATAATCAAGTTTAATAATTACTTTGTCGTTTTTGGCTTCAGCCAGAAATACACCTGCTACTTGCATATTTCTCATCACTAATAGAGAGACGTTATAGGGAGTTGCGCTATTAAAGCTTGGAAAGAACTTTTTGATATCTTGCTTATGGAATTCCAAAAAATCTAATAGGTATTTATTATCGTGCTTAATTTCCAAGGTTCTAAAATCTTCTTTTTTAGTGTATATTTTAGCTAGATAAATAATATTTATTATCATAATAAATGCATTTACAGCGCCTACAGGATAAGCTCCAATTGTAAAGCCATAAATAGTAAATAGTGTGCTTCCTGTTAAACTCAGCCATCGTAATCGTATGATTGAATTAAAAAGCATGGCTGCAGCAACAAAAAAAGATCCTAGATATCCTATAATTTCTATCATAAACTATGTTTTAATAAATAGAATTTATACAAAATAAAATGTAAATTTATATAAATTCATAGTGTATTTTCTCTTCATTATTTTCTCCCCAATTGTGAAAATCTACGCCAAAGTATTTCTAGATCATTAACAATTTTATAATCACGAGAATATAATAGGTTAAGTCTTGATCTGGTATCTTTACTCAATTTTTCTTTAATAAAAGCATCGCTGGGAAATAGTACTCCTTTTTTGAGATTAGGTAATTCTAAAGTATTATTTTGTTCTCTTAAATCATAAGCCACCCAGGTTTTTCGGGAAAATATAACGGAAAAAATATTTGCAAGATAAGATGCTTTGTTTTCAACAAACCACACATTCAGCGGCAAGGTAAGAAGTAATAATAAGGATATAAACAGGTCGAGAAGTCTTTTGTTTCTTTTGTTTTCTGCTTGATGGATACTATCTACCTCAAGCATAAATAAATCGGTGGTAGTGCTTATATTATGACTCCCAATAATAGCTGAACTTTCTTCAGGTGCAATTTTATAGCCCACTCCTTTATTCTGAAACTGTATCATTTGATCTATAATACTATGCGCTGATAAATCTTTAGCACAAAAAACAACCTCACCTATACTGTAAACTCGAATAATATCTGAAAGTTGATAAGCCATACCAATGATGCCTTTATTTTGTTTGTGGGTTTCTGAAGTGGTAACAAGTCCAATAAATCCTGGTTTTTGTTCAGTGCTGCGATATAGTTCAGCCACACGCTGTGCTTCATCAGGAGAGCCGACAATCACTACTCTATTTTTCTTTAATTTGCCGTGGCCGAAATCTTTTACTCCGAGTATTTGCATCATAAACCTGAGGCCTGATAGTGAAATAAATCCCCAAAAAGTACCAGCAATAATGATAGCTCTACTGTAACGATAGTTCTCAGGCAAAAGTGCATACATCACTAAGATACTAATAATACCTAAGAATAAACCTTTGATCATTTTTGATATTTGGTAGGGTTTGTCGTAACCACCACCGAGTAAAACACCTAAGAGTAACACAGCAATATAGGCTGGTACAATATAAAGTAAATATAGTAATGGATAGCTTCCTCCATTAGGAATGAGCCAGGTTTGTTCCCAATAAGATTTGATAAAATAAAAACCAACATATAGAATTCCTGCATCCAATATTGGAAGAAAAATGCTGCTTAAGAATCTTTTTATTAAGGATAGGCTAGCTCTTAAATATATAGCTAAGTGGATGAGTAATGAAAAAAGTCTTGCATATTTTAAACTAAAGTGTTTTTTAGCAAAAATAACCATAGCATTATAAAAAGTGTATACATAATTTGTACTACTTTTCTTTGTGCTCTCTCCTTTGTAATGTATGATTCTGGTTTCTGGGAAATAATAATTTTTATAGCCACCTTTAATGATTCGATAAGACAAATCTATATCTTCACCATACATAAAGAAGGTTTCATCCAGCAAACCAACTTTGTCCAGCGTCTCACGACGCATCAGCATAAAAGCTCCCGATAATATATCAATAGAATGAGTTTCTTCTTTATCTAAAAACCCTAAATGATAACGGCCGAATATTTTTGATTTAGGAAAGATACTAGATAAGCCAAAAATTTTGTAAAAAGCAACAGCTGGGGTGGGGAGACCTCTTTTCGATTCGGGTAAAAAATTCCCATTTCCATCAACCATTTTTACACCTAATCCACCAGCATCTTTATGGGCATCCATAAAATCAACTACTTTTTTAAAGGTAAACTCTTCAACTAAAGTATCTGGATTCAACAGTAAAACATATTCACCTTTGCTTTGTTTAATAGCTTGATTATTAGCAACAGAAAAGCCTCTATTGTCTTTATTAGCAATTAAATGTACTTCAGGAAACTTCTCTTTAACCATTTCTACAGATTGGTCTACAGAGTTGTTGTCAACTACCCACACTTCAGTAGAAAGGTGTTTCTCTGCTATTCGCACAGAATTTAAACACTGCTCTAAAAAGTGTTTCACATTATAATTGACAATTATTACTGAAAGCTTCATTGGTTTTATTTAAACGTCAAAAATAATATTTTATTTGGTATGACTGAGTAAGCTATGGGATGTGGGATATCTTTAGTTCCATTTTTATATCTATCTGCCGGTATTGTTGAGTTCTTTATGGTAATTGGCTAATGCTTCAATGGGTCTTTTTATAAAATACCCACATTCCATTTGATGTTTTTTAAGGATTTCTTTTAGTATATCTTGGTAATTCCATGCAATAGAACCTTGAAAATGAATTTTTTCTTTATTAGTGTTCCATAAAGGAAGGATAAAATAGTCTAAAAATTCCTCAAAAGATTGTTTAATTACTGATTGAATAAAGCTATTGTCTTTGTGTTTTTTAATAAATGGCGAAAAACTTGCCAAAAATCTATTTGGGAATTCTTGATTATAGAGATGATTTAGCAATTGACTTAAATCTAGCTGAGGATAATCTTTTTTGAAAGCATCAATAATCTCTTTTGGAGCCTTTTGTGTAAAAATTGCTTTCAATAAAAGCCTCCCAAAATGATTTCCAGATCCTTCATCTCCTAACATAAATCCAAACGACACAGCTTCTTCTGTAATATTTTTTCCATTATAAACGCAAGCATTAGATCCTGTTCCTAAAATACATGCAATGCCAGATTTATTTCCTATAAGTGCTCTTGCTGCAGCTAATAAATCATGTTGAATTTCAATTTCTGCATTTTTGCAGACTTGTTCTATTCCGGAATGGATAATTTTTTTAGAATCAAAAGTACTGCATCCGGCACCATAAAAATATACCTGTTTTATTTTTAACAGTTGTTCTTCACTAAAAGTATTTTCCAGAGCTTGTGTAACTTGTTCGCTATTTACAAAAAATGGATTTAAACCTTTACTCAGCGAAAAGAGTGGTTTTGGTGCTTTGGTATGAAGTAAAGCCCAATCTGTTTTTGTTGATCCGCTATCTGCAATTAGTATCATATTGAATAATTTGCGCTAAATTAGCGCAAAAATACAAAAATTGAAAACAAAATAATATGAAGTCGATATACATTATTATTATGATGATAGCTATTACCTCCTGTTCAGCGCCAAAACAAGTAGATTTTATTGTTTATAATGCAAATATTTATGCAGTTGATGCTGATTTTTCACAATTTACGGCCATGGCTATTTTTGATGGAAAAATTATAGATACAGGAAGTGATCAGAAAATAAGAGGTTTATATCAGGCTGATTTGGAGGTGGATATGAATGCAGCTCCCATTTATCCAGGTTTTGTAGATGCGCATTCTCATTTTATTAGTTATGGTAAGAGTTTAGTTTCCAAAGCTGATTTAGTGGGTACCAAAAGTTTTGAAGAAGTTATAGAGCGATTAAAAATATTTGAAAAAGAGTTTGAAGCAGAATGGTTAATAGGAAGAGGCTGGGATCAGAACGATTGGGAGAATCAGTCATATCCTGAGAAAGAGGCATTAGATTTGATTTGGCCTGATAAAGCGGTGTATTTAACCCGAATTGATGGTCATGCTGCTTTGTTAAATTCCAAAGCCATGGCATTAGCCGGAATAGATGCTTCAACACATATTGATGGAGGCGAAGTGCTTAAAAAAAATGGTAGACCTATTGGTGTGTTACTTGATAATGCTATGGAAATGGTATGGAAAATAATGCCTCAAATTAGCGATGATCTATTGAGACAAGCTATTCACGAATCAGAAAGAAATTGTTTTTCTAAGGGATTAACAACAGTTTGCGACGCTGGATTGGAATATGATGAAGTGCAGCTATTGGATCAAATGCAAAAAGAGGGAAGCTTGAAAATGCGTATTTATGCTATGTTAACTCCTACTGATGAAAACATAGAGAAAATGTTGCCACAAGGCCCTTATAAAACGGATAGGCTGAATGTTCGTTCTATCAAGTTATATGCTGATGGAGCATTAGGTAGTCGTGGGGCCTGCTTAATTCATGATTATTCTGATCAACCCAAGTGGAAAGGTTTTATGTTGAGCCCTCAACAATATTACGATTCGCTATGCGCATTGGCTTACCGTAGGGGTTTTCAAGTGAACACTCATGCCATTGGAGATTCGGCAAATAGAATGATACTGAGAACTTATGCCAGATATCTTGAAAAAGATAACGATAAACGATGGAGGATTGAACATGCTCAGGTGGTGCATCCTGATGATTTTGATTTATTTGCAAAATCGAATATTATTCCCTCAGTGCAGCCTACACATGCCACAAGTGATATGTATTGGGCTGATGAGCGCCTTGGCAAAGAAAGGATAAAATCAGCGTATGCCTACGAAAAACTACGCATTCAAAATGGATGGATTCCCTTAGGGACGGATTTCCCCATAGAAAAGATCGATCCGCTTTTAACATTTCATGCTGCTGTTGCTCGGAAAGATCTTAATAATTATCCTGCCGACGGATTTCAAATGGAAAACGCACTAAGTAGAGAGCATGCTTTAAGAGGAATAACTATTTGGGCTGCAAAAGCTGCATTTGAAGAAAATGAAAAAGGAAGCTTAGAGCCTGGGAAATTTGCTGATTTTGTGGTGCTAGATAAAGATATTATGGAAATAGATGATGCTGAAATCCAAGTAGTTAAAATAAGGAAAACCTACATCAATGGAGAGTTGGTTTGGGAAAGATAATCTTAGAAATATCCAAGAAGTATAATAATAATTTGCAGAATAAATCATCAAAAAGAGATCTCTAATTTTAACATATAGTTTTAAAAAAGCGAAGTAGATTAGAAAATTATTCATACCTTTGATTCGTACTATTGTCAATGCAATCATAGTTGCTCATTATCAGTGTTTTATAAATAATAAATGCTAACTAAATTAATTTAGTAAAATGATGGTAGAGTGAAAAAGAAATCTCTTAACGATATTGCCACCGAACTTGGTGTTTCTAAAACACTAGTATCCTTTGTTTTAAATGGTAGGGGTGATGAAAAATCTATCAGTAAAAAGACCCAAGAGAGGGTATTGTTATTAGCAGAAAAGTACAATTTTAGTCCTAATTTTATGGCGCGGGGATTGCGTATGGGCAAAACCCATACTATTGGTTTGATTGTAGCTGATATTTCAAATAAATTTTATGCAAAGATTGCTAAAGAAGTAGAAAAGGTGGCTGCTCAAAATAATTATAATGTTATTTTTTGTAGTTCTGATGAATGTGTGGATAAAGAAAAAGAATTGATTCAGATACTTCGAAATCGTCAAATAGATGGATTAATTATTTCTACCACTCAAAAAGATTCGAGCTTTTTTACACAAATGAAAAAAGAAAACTTTCCTTTTGTTTTAATCGATAGGAAATTGCCTAGAATAAAAGCAAATTATGTGGGTAGTGATAATTTTCAAGGAGCTTATGATGCAACATCTCATTTAATTACTAATGATTATGCCAACATTGGCTTACTTAAAATATCCCCCAATTATTTAAGCTCCATTAAAGAACGTGAACAAGGATATAGAGCGGCTTTAAAAGAAAATGGTATTAGATTGAATGCCAATTGGATATTTACTATTCCATTTGAGAAAATGCAGGAATCGGTTGATCAGTATTTCGATAGACTTCTTTCTCAATCCAATTCTATTGATGCTGTTTTTACTATAAATAATAGTATCGCCATTGCCTGCTTAGATTATTTTAATAGGCATCATCATCATATACCAAATGATATGGCTATTCTAAGTTTTGACGACATAGAATTGTTTAAGTTTTCTTGTCCAAATATTACGGCTATTGCTCAGCCAGTGGAAGATATTGGTAGGCAGGCTGTACAATTATTATTAAGTGACATGAATGGTGTAAGTCATACTAAACAAGAATATAAATTAGCTGTTTCGCTGATAGAGCGTAATTCAACAAGAAAAATCAATCATTTATTTGAGAAAAATAATGACAAAAATTAAAAATATGAAGAAACAATTACTGACTTCGATCATTTTACTCTTTCTGTCTACAGCAATTTTAGCTCAGATGAAAAGTGTAAATGGTACAGTTATTTCTGCAGAGGATGATTTGGGTCTTCCTGGTGTTTCGGTGAGTATTAAAGGAACTACACATGGGGCATCCACCAACCTAGATGGTCATTTTAATTTATCTGGAGTTGCGGATACTGATATTCTTTTATTTAGCTTTATTGGTTTTAAAGATCAAGAGATTCTTGTTGGAACAAAGAAGGAGTTTTTTGTAAAAATGGAAGTATCTGCTACTAATTTGGATGAAGTAGTAGTCACGGCTCTTGGAGTAAAACGTCAAAAGCGCGAAATAGGTTATTCTACCGATAAAATTGAAACAGAAGACTTGGTTCGATCTAATGCTCCTGATGTAATAAATGCCATTGTTGGACGCTCCGCAGGAGTTCAAGTGGCGCAAGGGAATGGTGTAGAAGGAGGCACAACTCGTATTACAATTAGGGGTAATAATAACTTGGATGGTAATAACCAACCCTTGATAGTGGTGGATAACGTACCTTTGGATAATCCGGAAAGTAGCGTTGGCATAGGAAGAGGTGTTGATTGGGGAAACCCCATTGCCGATATTGATCCGCAAGATATTGAGACCTATAATATACTTAAAGGAGGAGCTGCCTCTGCTTTATATGGTTCGCGAGGTGCAAATGGCGTTATTTTAATAACCACGAAAAAAGGCAAGAAAAGAGAAGGAATAGGGGTTTCTTATAACTTTACTCATAAAATTATACATCCTTATAAGTACCGAGATGTGCAAAATACATATGGTGCAGGAGGTCCTGTTTCCTTTACACCATCTTCTTTTCCTATGAATGGTGATACCCTATTATATCCTGGAACATATGGAACTGATAATTTGATTATTAATCAAGATGGAGATGTTTCGTCAAGTGCTGCTGAATTTGGTTATTATGGGTCATCTGTTTCATGGGGTCCTAAAATGGAAGGTCAAATGGTACAATGGTGGGATGGTGAGATGCGAGCCTACTCTCCTCAACCCGATAATTTAAAATCAGTTTATCAGGATGGTTCTACTCAAACGCATCATATTTCTGCTTCAGGTGGTAGTGAAAAAGGAACAATGAGAGTTTCCATTATGCGACAAGATCATAAAGCAATGATTGAAAATAGTAATTTTGATAGAACTTCAATAAGTGTTGGAGCAAATATGAAAATCTCAAAAAAAATCAGAACTGATGCTTCATTGTCCTATGTTAAATATAATCGTTTAAATAGCCCAATACTAGGAGATGATCATAATTCTTTTAGTAAAGGTTTTTTGTATTCATGGCCTAGAAGTTACCAAGGTGTTGATAAGCAAAATTATATGAATTCTGATGGAACTAGAAATGAACAAGAAGGGTTTCCGTATATGTATGTAAGTCCATATTTATGGTGGAACTATTATAAAAATAACACACAACTATCTCGAGATAGATATTTTGGATCTATTTCTTTAACTTACGATATTAATTCCTGGATAAGTATAATGGCACGTGCAGGAAGTGATTTTACTTTAGAACAATTTACAACTAAAAAATCTCCAACAGATTTTATTGGTTTAAAAGATGGGCACTATTCAAGTAGTTTAAAAAGAACTTATTCTAATTCCTATGAAACTTTTTTAACTGCCGAAAGGAAAATTGGTGGAAAGTTTAAAGCTAAATTTACAGCAGGAATGAGTCGCTGGGACTATAATCTATATGGTATTGGTGGAAGATCAGGCACATGGTATTATCCAAATATGTATTACTTTAACAATTATACTGAAACTACTTATATAAAAGATGAAGGTGGTCATAATTATGTAGAGCATATGGGAGATGGTTTGTCAAGGGTTGTTGCCAGTGAAGAGGTGAGCCAAGAAAGAAATAGCTCTGTATATTCGTTTTTAAACCTGTCATACGATAATTATTTATTTTTGGAGTTGACAGGAAGAAATGACTGGTCTTCAACATTGCCAGAGGAAAACAACTCCTATTTTTATCCATCAGTATCGCTTAGCTTTATTCCTACCGATGCCTTTCATTTGGAAAGATATACTCCCTGGATGAACTTTATGAAAATACGGGGTGGTATTGCTCAAACGGCTACAGATGCTACTCCATACAGAAGGCATTTCTATTATAGCCCTGGTGTATTTGGAGGTCAACAGACTTCTCAATTCCCCAATACTATTCCTCCTTTTAGTTTAAAACCACAAAGAGTAAATGCCTATGAAATAGGTTTAAACCTAAGTTTTTTACAAAATAGAATTACTTTTGATTTTACTTATTATTACTTATATTCCTTTGATCAATATATTCCTCAACTTCCTCTTCCTGTTTCATCAGGTGCAAATTTTATTACAACTAACGATGGTATTGTAACTAATAAAGGTATTGAGTTTACTATTGATGCCGTACCTATTCAAACTAAAAATGTTTTATTTAAAACAGGCATCAATTTTAGTCGCAATAAAAATACCGTTGTTGATTTAGGAGGATATGCAGATGTGCTGGAATTGGCTAATATTTGGGGTCTTAATGGTCCATCTATGGTACTTCACGAAGGTGATGAATATGGTACTATTTACGGTTACGATCATTTATATGATGAAAATGGTCGGCCAATAGTAAACGATGAAGGAACTAAATATTTAATCACCGATAATAGAGTGCCTATTGGTAATGCTTCACCTGATTTTCTGGCAGGTTGGACAACAGAACTGCACTATAAAGGCTTCACTCTATCAACACTTATTGATACTAAATGGGGTGGCGATATTTATTCCGGCTCCTATGTGATTAATCTTCAAACCGGACAAAGTCCCGAAACATTGATCGAGCGAGAGGGTGGAGGTTTACCTTATACCGATCCTGATGGCAATACAAGCAATATTGGAATTATTCTAGATGGAGTACATGAGGACGGTTCGGAAAATAATACCGTAGTACACTATTATTATAAATATTTACCCAATGCAGGTGGTTGGGGTAAGTTTATTTCTACTCCCGGAGTAGTGGAGAATACTTGGATAAAAATGCGTGAAATAGCTTTAGTTTATCAGTTGCCTCATAAAATTCTTAGAAAAACTAAAGTATTCCAAAAACTATCAATTTCTCTTGTAGGTAGAGACTTGTTTTATTTTTATACTACTTTACCTGACAATATTAATCCAGAGGGAATTATGGGCTCAGGAAATGCACAAGGATTTGAGTGGGCATCCATGCCAAGTTCTCAATCTTTCACAATAGGAATATCAGCTTCATTTTAATTAATAAAAAGAAAAGACAATGAGAATTTTAATAAAATATATAAGCATCTTAATCCTCACTCTGGGAATACTGGCTTCCTGTACCAAGGATTTTGAAGAGATAAATACCAATCCACATGGATTCACCAATGCTAGTGATGGATCTTTGTATAATGGTGTAATACAAAGGCTTGCGCCTAAAGGCAATGAATTGTTTTATATTAATAGTGAAATATTGTATAAACAAACACAACTTCTTTCATTAACAAGAGCGGCTTGGGGTAATTTTACACTAGGTACCGAAGCATCTTGGGGTAATTATTATTTAAGCCTTCCAAATTTAAGAGAATTGGAGAAACGTTTCGAGACTATGTCACCATCCGATGAGCTAAGCAATATGAAAGCTATGATTAAAATCATTTTGGCTTATGAAACTTTTAAAATTACCGATATGTTTGGTGATATTCCATTCTTTCATGCAGGTTATGGTTTCCACACTTTGGAATATTTGCATCCTGAATATGATTCTCAAAAAACTATTTATTTATATCTATTAGAAGAGCTAAAATGGTGTGATGAAAATATCAATACCGAAGCAGTAAATGATGAACCTTTTAAAACCTTTAGAGTTTTTGATGCTTTGTTTAATGGAGATATGTTGCAATATCAAAAATTTGCCAACTCCTTGAGATTAAGATACGCTATGCGTATGAGTGATAAAGAACCAGAATTGGCAGGGCAAATAATACGAGATATAGTTGAAAATGAACGTCCTATATTTCTTGGCTATGATTTTCTTGATTATGTAGGTGAGAGTGCTTGTTTGTGGCCTGCCCAAATGGGTTTCACTAATGGAGCCATCGATTGGGCTTTTTATGAGCATAAAAACTTAAGAGTAGGTAGCAATGTATGGCATATGGTTTCGAGCAATGATAATATAAATGGTGATGGGATTTTCGATCCCAGAGCATATATCTTCTTCGAACCCAATAATGCCAATGAATGGGTTGCCTATCCTCAAATACCAGATAATAACACCCCTGCTCCTGGCGGTATACCTTATGGTACGCACCGTGATGGGTTGACTACCTTTACTGTAAAAGGCGAAACCAATAATTATTCTTTTGTAAACTATTTTATGCATAGAGATTATAATAATATACCTATCCTTATGATAAGCGGTGCAGAAGTGCATTTTATTCTGGCAGAAGCTTATATGAAAGGTGTTGGAGTAGCACAAGATCCCGAAAAGGCAGATATTGAATATATGGAAGGCATTAACTCTTCGGTTGAATGGTGGGTAGATGTGTCCAATAACTCTGTATTACCTTTATCACAATTAAAATTTCCAGATATGATTAACATTCCTGAAGGAATAAATGCAGCAAGTGTTCTTTCAGTCTTTGGTTCTTGGAATGCACCTAGTGATGAGGATAAATTAAAATTTATTTATACGCAACGAATGCTTGATGCATTTTGGCAACCATGGGAAGCATATGCTTTGGCAAGAAGAACAAATATGACAGCTCGAGAAGGTGATCCAATCAATCATTTTAGACTTCCATACCCACCTTCAGAACAAGAGTTTAACATGGAAAATATGATGAAAGCCAAACAAAATCAGGGAGGCGATTCACCTGAAGATAAAATATGGTGGATTAATTATTAACAATAATATATTTTTAGAACTTATAAAAACTTTGCTTTATGAAAAACTTATTAAATAATTTACGAATAGTCTGGTTATTTGCTATTATGCTGACGCCATTCTTATTAACCGCACAATCAAACCAATACCTTCATTTCGATGGAGAAGATGACTATGTTATTCTTGAAGAAGCAGGTCAATATGTTGGGGGTGAAGCTCTGACTATAACAGGTTGGTTTTATTTAGATCAATTAGGCTA
This sequence comes from Bacteroidales bacterium, assembly GCA_029938465.1. Lineage (GTDB taxonomy): Bacteria > Bacteroidota > Bacteroidia > Bacteroidales > UBA12170 > UBA12170. The sequence continues at coordinate 26,636 of JAOZUW010000011.1, forward strand.
TGGTCAAGGTTATATGGGTTTTCGCTCAGGTTCTGGTGATGGCGAATTCTATCTCATTCAACTTAACAATGGCGTAATGGAATGCCGTATAGTTACCACAACAGGTCTTCATCAATTTGTGGCTCCAGCCAATACGGTAGCTCCACAAGTTTGGCAGCATATTGCTTGGGTTTATGATGGAAGTAGTATTAAATTATATGTAGGTGGAATATTAATTGGTAGTTCCTCAGCCAATGGAACTTTTTCAAACCCCACTGTTCCTTTTGGAATAGGAAAAAGTCTTTTAGGTGGATTTAACTTTGTATATGGTGGTAAAATTGATGAAGTAAGTGTATGGAATAAAGCCCTATCACAAGAGGAGATTCAAGATATGATGGAGGATGAGTTAAGCGGCGATGAAGAAAACCTTCAGCTTTATTATAAATTTAACCAAGGTGATCCAGGTGGTGATAATACTAGCATCACGCATCTAACATGTGATGTAGGTAATGGTGAAAGAGATGGTGAACTGATGAATTTTGCATTAACCGGTGAAACATCTAATTTCAATGGAGATCTTGATCCAGGTTATCAAGCTATTTCATTTCCACAGATACCAAATCATTTAACTACTGATGCGCCATTTGAACTACAAGCTACTACCACTTCGGGGCTTGAAGTTAGCTTTGAAGTGCTTTCAGGACCTGCCAGTGTAGAAGGAAATATTTTAACTTTGGATGGCGTTGCTGGTGAAGTTGTTGTGGAAGCTACTCAGGAGGGCGATAGTCAATATGATCCCGCCGATCCCATTCAAAATATCTTTTTAGTGTTAAATCCAGATACTTTTACTCCGGTAATAGATATTCGAAATCCATTAGCGGGTGATGTTTATGTTCCCACTTTGGCACCTATTCAAATAGCTTCCATATGTAGCATAGAATATCCCGATCTTTTTCAAGTCACAAGCGTACAGTTTTCGGTTGATGGAGAGAGTGTTGATGTAATTAAGCATTATAATACACATTATACAGGATGGTGGACTCCACCATCATACGGCAGTTATAACCTAAGTGTTACTTCTACCAATAACTATGGAGCATCAAATACCGAAAGTGTGGAAATAGTAATAGTTGAAACTGCTACAGATATGGATGTCTCAGCTTTTGAAGGTATTTGGCTTAACCCTAGTATCCCATCTATTGTTGTAGAGGCTGAATTACCTTCATTTTTAGGTGCTTTTGATCAGATTATAGGAAATCTTGAAGTGCAGTGCCCTGATGGTGGATGTGGTGAATGGGATAGAGTAGCCAGTATCGATGCCAAAGGACATAATGGTGTGTGGTATGAGATTATCAGATATATTACGCCCTATGGTGTTCCTTGTTCTCATGAAATAGACTTAACAGATTATGCCAGTGCCCTACAAGGTAAAATTGATTTTAGAGTAAATTGTGGAACTCTGGATAATGGATTTGAGTATTTTTTGACTCTTGATTATAAACAAGGTACTCCGGATCATTTGTATAGTAATATCAATAAAGTATGGAACGAAACCTATCCATTTGGCGATTATGCAATGATGCAACCTGTGGATGGCTACAGTTTTTCATTTAGAGAAGAAGCCGTTGCAGCAAAACTCAAACTGCTATCAACAGGACATGGTTGGGGCGATCTTAATACTAGTAATGCAGCAGAATTTTATGAAGCTACACACAATATCTGGATCAATGGTGAAGAAACCTATGAGCAACATAATTGGCTGGATTGTAATCCAAATCCAGATGCTTGTCAGCCTCAAAATGGAACTTGGTATTATGATCGTGCAGGCTGGTGCCCTGGTGCCATTGCGCCTTGGTTTGATTATGATCTTACTTCTTATATTTCTAATGAAATTATAGAAATGGACTATGTCTTTTATGAAGATTATGTGGATTATTGTCATCCTAATCACCCTGATTGTGTTACTGGTGTAACTTGTGATGATTGTGAAAGTGGATTTAATCCTCATCTCATTGTTGCCAGTAATTTAATTGTTTTTTCCGATGAACCCATAGTGACAGGAATTACACCGGAAAAACTAAATACGAAACCTATGATTCATTTGGCTCCAAATCCTACAGATGGTAAATTTGATATTACTGTTATTACAAGAAATGAATCGGTGGATGGTATTATGCACTTATATAGTATGTCTGGAGAATTGCTTGAACAAATATATATGAGTAATATCACAACGCATTGCGATTTCTCTTCCTATGCTGCAGGAGCTTATATTGTAAAGGTAGAAGCAAATAATGAAATTAAACAGTTCAAATTGATTATTCAATAAATCTATCATCATGAAAAAGTTTTACTTAATATTGAGCTTATTACTTCTTGGAATAGGATTAAATGCTCAGGAGTTTACATATGATTTCAATGATTTAGAATTGGCCAATCTAAATGGACAGGATGGATGGACAATCGTTATAAATGCAGGAGGTTCTCCTAATGAAATGGAAGTTGCCTATGAATATATGGGTGTTGTTGCTTATGATGGCACAAAAGGTGTTTTTTATGGACAATCAGGTGGTAATTATGGACGCACTGCTTCTAGAGAGTCTCTAGAGGATTTCCCCTTTGACTTTACTTTAGGTGGGCCGGTAGAAATTATTGTAGATATACACACTGGTTGGTGGGGAACCTTATTTGGCTTTGGCTACGATGCCAACGAAAATGGCTATTTAATGCATGCTCAGGAAACTATTATCGAAATTGAAGATAACGAAGGTGGGTTTGGTTTTCATTTGGGTAGTGCCAGTACAAGCTATCCTGTTATCAATAGTTTTTTTATGCCAGATGGAAGTACGATACCATATACTTTTCCCTTAGATGATATAGGCGGATGGCATAGATATAAACTCTTTCTAGACTTAGATGCTAATGATGGTGCGGGAAGCATTACTATGTTTGTTTCTGAAATGGATGGTGATTTTGTTGCTGTTTCTGAGATTTCTGATCTTGACTTAGGTATGACATCCAGTAGTGGCGACAGTAATGACCCTGCTACTTGGACTAAAATATTTTTGCATGCCACAGGAGGCACTAGTGGTTTTGATAATTTAATTATTAATCAACCAAATACTGGTGGATTGCTTTATCAGTATATTACTTTTAATCCCCTTCCTAATCATCTTTCTACTGATGCTCCTTTTACAGTAAATGCTACATCAAACCAAGGTTTAGAAGTGGAGTTTTCAATAGAAAGTGGACCTGCAACCATATCTGGAAATATTATTACTTTGACAGGAGAAGCAGGAGTTGTAGCGGTTACTGCAAGCCAACCAGGAAATGATGATGTAGCTCCGGCAGACGATGTTACTCAATCTTTTGATGTGATTGATCCTATGTCAGTTTTTCCTGAATTGAAGATTAGAAATGCTGTAGATGGAGAAGATGTAAGGATGCCTGAATTGATGGCTATGGCATTTTCTATCTCCACTGAGATAGAGCATCCTGATTTATTGCATATTGCTGATGTAAAATTTACAGTAGGAGAGACAGTGATACAAGGCTTTGAAACAAATAATGGCTTTTTTGTTGGAAATTGGACTCCTCCATCCTATGGCAATTATAGCGTAAGTGTTAGTATCACAAGCTCGGGTGGAGTATCTGCTAGTGAATCGCTTAACTTTAATGTTGTTGCAGAAGCTCCTACAATGAATTTTGAGGTTATTAATGAATTTGCCTTTGATGGAGAGAATAAAATCGATACTTCATTCAATCTTCCGAGTTTTGCGGGTACCTACACATCTATCATTGCTCACTTAGATTACGGTTGTCCTTGCGACCCATGGGATCGTGTTGCCAGAGTGAGTATCCGTGGTGCCAATGGAGAATGGATGGAATTATTCAAATACATTACACCATATGGTGTTGCTTGTGAGGATCAAATTGATATTACTGATTTTGCTTCTCAATTACAAGGTAATATTGATTTTAAAATCACTTTTCCTGAGTCAGTAATATCTCTTACTTTTGAATATACTGAAGGTACACCCGAGTATAAGTATTCTTGGATGGATAATCTTTGGCAAGGAACCTATCCTTTTGGCGACTATGCCAATATGCAACCTGTAGAGCCATACAGTCTCAATTTAAATGGTGGTATCGGAAAAGCATATTTGCGTTTGCTAAGCGGAGGATTTTCTTGGGGACCAACTAATACTGATAATGCAGCGGAATTTTATGAAGCTACTCATAATATCAAGCTTAACGGAGCAACAGAATTTCAGCAGCATTTATGGCAAGATTGTAATCCTAACCCAGCTAGCTGTCAACCACAAAACGGTACTTGGTATTACGACAGACATGGGTGGTGTCCTGGAAGTATTCCAATTCTATTTAGATACGACTTAAGCCCTTGGGTTGGTGTTTCTGGCGTCAACTTACAATATGAGTTTTACCCCGATTATATTGATTATTGCCACCCAAATCATCCTGATTGTGTAACAGGAGTTACTTGCGATGATTGTAATGCCACTTGGAATCCTGAAATCAATGTGTCAGGAGAGTTGGTTTCCTATAGCAATGAATTGATTATAACTGCTATAGATGCAAAGCCTATAGAAGATCATATCATTATTGAACCCAATCCTTCTACAGGTTTGTTTATTATTTCTGCTTCCAGTAAGGAACTGTCAAAATATTCTTTTATTGAGGTGTATAATACCGCCGGAGTACTAATGAATACTTTTAGCACTTCAGCGAATGAGAGAATAATTTTAGATTTAACATCCTATTCCAAAGGTATTTATCTAATGGTTCTTAAAGGTGGTAAAAGTAATATTACTAAGAAATTAATTATTCAATAATCATGTGAATCATTCCACTGATATTTTGAGGTAAATCTCATTATTTCAGATGGAATGGTTTTTTAAGACCCCTAATATTATGAAAAGTATATATTTAAGTGTAATCTTTCTCTTTTTAAGTATATTTATTCAAGCTCAAATAGTTAATGAGTATGATTTTAATAGCTTAAGTGAAGGAGATTTAAATGGTCAGGACAATTGGCAAACTATTTTACATACTTCTGGTCCTCATGATTTTACTATCAGCTATTCTGTTGGAAGTGTAGCGTCACCCGATGGAACCCTAGCTATTTTTTATAATGGAAGTGGTGGTGGATATGGAAGAACAGCAACTAGAAAAACGAGTTCTAATTTTGATTTCGACCTCACACAAGCCGATATTATAGAAGTAGAAATTGATATGCACCGAAATTGGTGGGGTATGTTCTTTGGCGTTGGATTCGATGCTGATGGTGATGGACATATTGCTCCCGGTTTAGCTTCTGAACCTGATGATGGGGGTATTTATTTCACTATTTCTTCATATGAACCCGAGACTCATAATAAAGTTGTTTTGCCAAGTGGCGAAGAAGTTATTTATAATGTGGATAACAGCGGTTGGTGTCGCTATAAACTAGTGATGGATTTCACAGCTAATGATGGAGAGGGAGCCGTTGCATTGATGTTCGATCCAGGGGTAACAGGTGAATGGGTAGCCATTCCTGAGATCCAAGGTGTAAATATGGGCTTAACTCCTGGTTCTGGCGACATGAAAGATAGATCCGTTTGGGATGGTGTGTTTTTTCATGCTCAAGGAGGTACAGCGGCATATGATAATATTAAAATCACTCAATCTGCTAGTAATGGAGAGTCGCAATATATCGACTTTGCTACTATAGATAATATGTTGACAACTCACGAATCATTTGAATTAGAGGCAACAGCCACATCTAACTTGCCTGTAGTTTTTGAGGTTACCGATGGTCCTGCAACTCTTGATGGCAATACATTAAGTCTCACTGGAGAAGCCGGTATGGTAACTATTACTGCCAATCAAGCTGGTGATGATATATGGGCTCCTGCACAAGAGGTTACCCAAACATTTGAAGTAGTGGATGCAACAGCATATACGGCTGATCTCACTATCCGAAGACCTGCTGATTACGATAACTCTAGAGTATACATGACAGAATTAAATGCAATTCTTATTGTTGCTTCGGCATATATAGAGCATCCTGAAGTATTACATATCGATAAAGTGAGTTATACTATTGAGGGCGCAAATGAAGTGATGACGGAAAAAAGCTGGGGAACAGGATATTATTCATCAGAATGGACTCCTTCGGATTATGGAACATACACCATGACGATTACAGCAGAAACCACAGGTGGAATGTCATCGGTTCAAACCGTAACTTTTGAAGTAACTGATGAGATTGCAGATGTCAATGTTCAAACTTTCGATCAGGTTCATATCTCTACTTCTACCCAAACAACAGTTATTGATAACTTCGCATTTCCTACATATGTGGGTTCTTTCGATCAGATTATAGCTTATCTTGATGTTACTTGCCCAAGCGGCGGTTGTGATGCCTGGGATAGAGTTGGGCATATGTATGCCAAAGCTCCAAATGGAGAATGGGTGGAAATTATCAGATATATAACTCCTTATGGTGTAGCTTGCGATCATAATATTGAAGTGACAGATTATAGCTCTATTTTTCAGGGGCTTGTAGAAATGCGTTTTAGCATTGGAACCGATTCGCATGGATTTGTTGTAGATGTGAATTTCGATTTCCAAGAAGGAACGCCTCCTTATAAATACAGTTGGGTAAAAACACTTTGGAATAAAACCTATCCTTTTGGTGATTATGATAACTTGCAACCTGTAGAGCCACTTGTGTGGAATTTTGAATCCATTACAGAAGTTGCAAAACTAAAAATCTTTAATACCGGACACGGTTGGGGCCCTTCTAATTCGCAAAATGCAGCCGAGTTCTACGAAGCCACACATAAGATTAAAGTCAATGATACCGATTTCGATCAGCATCTGTGGGTAGACTGTAATCCCAATCCTGATGGTTGCCAACCACAAAATGGCACTTGGTATTATGATAGGGCAGGTTGGTGTCCAGGTTCTATTGGTGCTATGTACGAATATAATCTTACACCTTTTATCAATGAGAGCAATGCGAATATCAGCTATGAGTTTTATCCCGGCTATGTGGACTATTGTCATCCCAACCACCCCGAATGTGTTTCGGGAGTAACTTGCGACAACTGTAATGAAGGATTTAATCCACATTATATTGTTTCAGCCTATATGGTTTCTTTTGGCGATGACCTTTTTATACCTACCGGTGAGATACAAGAAGATTATTTTGGTATGCAATTATTCCCCAATCCATCACGATATAGTGTTCAACTTACTTCAAATAAGCAAAATCATTATATCGATGCTAATGTGGAGATATATACTATTGGTGGTCGTTTGGTGAATGTTTTTACCTGGGATGGAGAAGCAAAAAATATTGATATCTCACAATTTGCCGAAGGAGTGTATATAGTCTCTATTTCTTCAGAGAAATATAGAGAAGTAAAACGCTTGCTTGTGGAATAAAATAATTATCCTCCCCATAGAATAAAAATCACTAAGTTCTTTATTTGAACTTAGTGGTTCTTTCGTTTAACCAGCCTATAAATCTCTTATTCAAAATGCAGTTTTTTTTAATTCTGATTTTCCTGCAAATCCTTATATTTTTCCTTTGTCATTAATAATATTCTGTGTACTTTTGCAGCCCCGTTTCAAAATGTGCAATTAATTGATTATTAACCTGGTTTGATATTTTGTGTAAATGGGGCAAAATATAAGCCGCAAATTATTGTCTACAACTGTAAAAAAACAGGGAAAAGGCATAAGAAGTTCAAAATAATGAGCGAAGAAATTAAAAAAGCTGAAGAGCAAGCTGCTGATGCAGTAAAACAAGAAGAAAAAACTGAGGTAGTAGAAACTCCTAAAGCTGAAGCAAAAGTGGAAGAAGTAGAAGCTCCTAAAGCTGAAGTAAAAGTGGAAGAAGTAGAAGCTCCAAAAGTAGAAGAGAAAGTAACTGAAAAAGAAGCTCCAAAAGCAGAAAAAAAAGTTGCTGAGAAAAAAGAAGAAAAAGCTGAAGAAGTTCCATTTGATTGGGATGCTTTTGGTAAAAAGCAAGAGGTTTATTCTGCTGACGAGCGTACTCAGCTCGAGGACATGTACAGCCAAACATTAAAAACCATTAATGAGAACGAAGTAATTGAAGGTATAATAGTATCTATTAGTACTCGTGAAATAGTGGTTAATATTGGCTACAAATCTGATGGTTTAATCCCTTCATCTGAAGTGAGATATAATCCTGATTTGAAAATTGGTGATAAAATTGAGGTTTATGTAGAAAACCAAGAAGACCTTAAAGGTCAGTTACAGTTATCTCATAAAAAAGCTAGAATCTTACAAAGTTGGGATCGTGTGAATAAAGCCCATGATAACGACGAAATTATTACAGGTTTTGTGAAAAGCCGTACAAAAGGTGGATTAATTGTTGATGTATTTGGTATCGATTCATTCTTACCAGGTTCTCAAATTGATGTGAAGCCTATCCGTGACTATGACATCTATGTTGGAAAGAATATGGAATTCAAAGTGGTTAAAATCAACCATGAATTCAAAAATGTTGTAGTATCTCACAAAGCACTTATCGAAGATGAATTAGAAGCTCAAAAAGCTGAAATCATTGCTAAACTAGAAAAAGGTCAAGTATTAGAAGGTACTGTTAAGAATATTACTTCTTATGGTGTATTTATCGATCTTGGTGGTGTTGACGGTTTGGTTCATATCACAGACTTAAGCTGGGGACGTATTTCTCACCCAGAAGAGATTGTGAAATTAGATGAGAAAATCAATGTGGTAATCTTAGATTTTGATGAGAATAAAAAACGTATTGCTTTAGGTTTAAAACAATTAACTCCTCATCCTTGGGATTCTTTAAGTACTGAACTTAAAGTTAATGATCAAGTAAAAGGTAAAGTGGTTGTAATAGCTGATTATGGTGCGTTTATTGAAATTCAACCAGGTGTTGAAGGTTTGATTCACGTTTCTGAAATGAGCTGGTCTCAGCACTTAAGAACTGCACACGACTTTGTAAAAGTAGGTGATGAAGTTGACGCTGTTATTTTAACTCTAGATCGTGAAGAGCGCAAAATGTCTCTTGGAATGAAACAATTAATTCCAGATCCATGGGCTGATATTGCAACTAAATATCCTGTGAAATCTAAGCATAAAGCTACCGTTAGAAACTTTACTAACTTCGGTATTTTTGTTGAATTAGAAGAAGGTGTTGATGGTTTAATTCATATTTCTGACCTTTCTTGGTCTAAGAAAATCAAACATCCAGCTGAATTTACAAAAATTGGTGAAGAGTTAGAAGTATTGGTTCTTGAAGTAGACGAAGAAAATCGTAGATTATCATTAGGTCATAAGCAGTTAGAAGAAAATCCTTGGGATGTATTTGAGACCGTTTTCTCTGTAAATTCAACTCATAAAGGAACTATCCTATCTGTAAATGAAAAAGGTGCTATTGTTTCTTTACCTTATGGTGTTGAAGGATTTGCTCCTAACCGTCATTTGAAGAAAGAAGATAATTCTAAAGTTGCTGTTGATGATTCAATGGAGTTTGTAGTGATTGAATTCTCTAAAGATAGTAAGAAAATTATTCTTTCTCACGTGAATACTTGGAGAGCTCCAGAAGATAAACCAGCTGCAAAACGTAGTGGTGGATCTCATACTAAGCAAGCTGTTAGGCGACATAACGAATCAAACGAGGGTACTACTCTTGGTGATATCGCAAATAGCGAATTAGCTAAACTAAAGTCTCAATTGGAAGGAAAATAGATTTTTCAATATTGAAGATAAATAAGATGGAAGTCCAGGTTTTTACCTGGGCTTTTTTTTATGTGCAACCTAGGCTTTCTAGTTCTGTAATGCAGATTTTCTTGGATCAAGGTGATTTTCTGGGGGAAATGAAAAAATGTAAGATCATTGATATTCTAGAATACCAAAGTTTCAAAGTTACTCCAGGAATATCAGATATATAGCTGTCAATATTAAAATCAGATATATTCTATTTTATATATGTACTTTCTTCATGATAAGAACCGAGCATAAGAATAGTCTTAATCAATGTGAGATGATTACTTTTAGCGAGCTCTATCTGACCAAAAAATAAAATTACTATCAGATAAAAGTACTAAAGAATCTTGTCCAAACAATCCCCTGCCCTCCTCTTCACAAATAATGATTTATCTAACGAAGTAGAAAAATAATG
>JAOZUW010000204.1 GCA_029938465.1 Bacteroidales bacterium
AAGCAATATACTCTGTTTTACTAATCCGTTGTCGGCTAGCTTGTAATATTCCAAAACCGATACTCTCCGTATTAAAATATGGTGAAGAAAGCCATAGACCATCTATGTATCCTGCCACCAATAAAACCCCACTCAAAATGGAAGCTTCAATCATGAATTTTTCCCGGTCTTCTTCCTCCGATGAATAAGAAAAAACCAATGGATGTTGCAAATTTGATTGAAGTATTTTTTCAACTAAAAGGTGAATATCCTGAAAATTCACTTTTGGACTTTTCTTCAAAAGCAAAACTATATTTTTATAATCTTTTAATGCCTCAATTAATTCTACAGACCAATTGTTTAGTGCGATACCTACAAAATAAGCTTTATCCTTTTGTAATTCTCCTTTTAATATTTGAGCTATGCTTGCTTTTTCTATTGAATGGTGATGGTTTCTTGCCTCCCAATGAGAAGACTCAAGTATATAATCTGCATTACTATTTTCATTATCAACATCAATAATAACAGGAGATTGAGCCTCTCCTATTAAACCCACTTGATACGATTTACGCCTTTTATAAGGCCTCTTGTTAAAAGAAGAATGAAATGGGTTTTTTTGAGCTATCTCTACAATTTTTCTGGCAACTGGAATTTCAAATTCAGCTTCCTCTGTTAATGAAACACGAATGGTATCACCAATACTCTGGCTTAATAGCACACCTATTCCTAATGCCGATTTTATTCTACCATCATCAGCATCTCCAGCCTCTGTTACACCCAAATGCAAAGGATAAAACCGTTTTTCTAATTGCATTTTTTCATACAATAATCTATTGGCATTCAGCATAATAATTACATTACTGGCTTTTAATGAAATCACCAATTGATGAAAGTCCATTCTTTCAAAAATACCAATAAATTCCCAAGCGCTTTGAGCCATTCCTTCAGCAGTATCACCATATTTATACATAATCCTCTCAGATAATGAACCATGATTTACACCAACCCTTATGGCTGTTTTATTCTCTTTACAAATTTGAACCAATGAAGATAATCGGTCTTTGATTTGCGCTAACTCCAACTGATATTCCGCTGCTGTCCATTCTATTTTTCCGGTTTTCTTATCCATATAATTTCCCGGATTTATCCTTACCTTCTCCACAATTTGTGCAGCTACATCGGCGGCTTTTGGGTTAAAATGAATATCGGCAATAAGCGGAATAGAATATCCTCTTTTCTTTAGTTCTTGCTTTATCACCGCCAAATGTTGGGCTTCTTTTTTATCTCTAGCCGTAATACGCACCATATGTGCACCAGCATCTACTATTCTGATAATCTGATTAACAAGAGCTTCTGTGTTTATGGTGAGGGCGGATGTCATAGACTGCAAAAGAATCTCCTTTCCTTCTCCCAATATTAAATCCCCAATAAAAACTTGATTCCTATTATTTGTATGATGCATATAGCTTTATTATTCAGTACAAATTTACTGAATTTATTGTAACACTTGCTTCCCGGCATGCAAACCATAAGCTCGGCTGTTATCTTGCTTTCTGTAAATCGTTTTTTTGTGTTGAGCTAAGCTTATTAATAATACTCTTAAGAACAGGCTAAGAAGCCTGTTTTACAGTGTTGTTGTAACGCAGGTTTCCCTACCTACGACTTATGACCATCATAAATTTGAAAATACTATTATATAAAAGAGATGTTAGTGTGCTGTTTTGAATTTCTTCAAAGAACAGGCTAGGAAGCCTGTTTTACACGAGTCTGACAATAAATACATTTTCAACACCTTACCTCTGGCATTTTTTCCCAAATAAAAATTCCATACTGTCGTTTTGTCATAATTCTGTTGCAAAAACATAAAATATTGCTTTGGCATAAAACTTGACCATTGGCTTGTGTTCGCAAAAAGTAGTGAACTGAAAAGAAATAAATAAAATAAAAATATAAATAATAAGGAGACTTAAAATGGGAAAAATAATTGGAATTGACTTAGGTACAACCAACTCCTGTGTATCAGTAATGGAAGGTAACGAGCCTGTTGTAATTCAAAATAGTGAAGGACGCAGAACTACACCATCCATAGTAGCTTTTACAGAAAATGGTGAACGTAAAGTAGGTGATGCTGCAAAACGTCAGGCTATTACCAACCCCGAAAAAACCATATACTCTATTAAGAGATTTATGGGTGAAACATTTGATCGCGTACAACTTGAAACTGGCAGAGTGCCTTATAAAGTAGTAAAAGGTGAGAATAATACGCCTCGCGTACAAATCGACGACAGAAAATACACTCCTCAAGAGATATCAGCAATGATTTTGCAGAAAATGAAAAAAACTGCTGAAGATTTCTTAGGACAAGAAGTAACCGAAGCTGTTATTACAGTTCCTGCATATTTTAGCGACAGTCAGCGTCAAGCGACAAAAGAAGCTGGAGAAATTGCTGGATTATCGGTAAAAAGAATTATTAATGAGCCTACTGCTGCGGCACTAGCTTATGGTATGGACAAAAAAGACACTGACCAAACTATTGCTGTGTATGACCTTGGTGGTGGTACTTTCGATATTTCTATCTTGGAATTAGGTGATGGTGTTTTTGAAGTAAAATCAACTAATGGTGATACTCACTTAGGTGGTGATGATTTTGATCAAGTATTGATTGATTGGTTGGCACAAGAATTTAAAGATGAGCAAGGTTTAGATCTGAAAAAAGATCCAATGGCTTTACAACGTTTAAAAGAAGCTGCTGAAAAAGCTAAGATTGAGCTTTCCTCTTCTTCTGAAACAGAAATCAACTTGCCCTATATTATGCCTGTTGATGGTGTACCAAAGCACTTGGTTAGAAAACTAACTAAAGCTAAATTTGATCAGTTAACTCACGATTTAGTACAGCGTACTGTTGAGCCTTGTAAAATGGCATTAAAAGATGCTGGAATGAAAGCTTCTGATATTGACGAAATAATTTTAGTAGGTGGTTCAACACGTATTCCTGCTATTCAAGAGGTAGTAAAAAAGTTCTTTGGTAAAGATCCTTCTAAAGGAGTTAACCCTGATGAAGTAGTTGCTGTTGGTGCTGCTATTCAAGGTGGTGTACTTTCAGGAGATGTAAAAGATGTTCTTTTATTAGATGTTACTCCACTTTCAATGGGTATTGAAACAATGGGTGGTGTCATGACCAAAATGATTGAGGCCAATTCAACTATTCCTATAAAGAAAACAGAGACATTCTCCACAGCATCCGATAATCAGCCTTCTGTAGAGATTCACATTGTTCAAGGTGAGCGTCCAATGGCTAATCAGAATAAGAGCCTGGGTCGCTTCCACTTAGACGGTGTTCCACCGGCACCACGTGGTGTACCACAAATCGAAGTCACTTTTGATATTGATGCCAATGGTATTTTAAATGTAAGTGCCAAAGATAAAGGAACTGGTAAAGAGCAAAATATTCGTATCGAAGCTTCTTCAGGTCTTTCTGACGAGGAAATCGCAAAAATGAAAGCCGAAGCCGAAGCCAATGCCGATGATGATAAGAAAATGAAAGAAGAAGCTGATAAATTAAATCAAGCCGATGCTTTAGTTTTCCAAACAGAAAAGCAATTGAAAGAATATGGTGACAAACTTCCTGAAGATAAGAAATCAGCAATTGAAAAAGCTGCTGCCGATCTAAAAGAAGCACATACTAAAAAAGACTTTGCTGGTATTGATACTCATATGGCTACGCTAAACCAAATATGGCAAGAAGCTAGTCAGCATATGTATCAAGATCAGGGTCAGCCCGGAGCAGATCCAAATGCTACACAAGATCAAGCCGATGCCAAACAAGGTGGCGGACAAGACGAAGTTACTGATGTAGACTTTGAAGAAGTAGAAGAAGAAGAAGATAAGAAATAATATTTTTCTTGTGATAA
>JAOZUW010000080.1 GCA_029938465.1 Bacteroidales bacterium
TGTTCAACATCTGAAAAAATATTTTGCAATTCCCCCAGATTTATTCGTTGATCCGAAACTTATAATAACTACTTCTCACTAAGATTTTAAAAGTTTTTTAATAAGGATGAGATTTAAAAAAGCACTATTGGAATAATGCAAGGACTCATTAGAAGTCCCTTAAACTTTAAACTAGTTCTAAAAGCCAAACCACATAAGCAAAATATAATAACACAAAAATACTGGCTTCTTTTCTGTCAATTTTTCTTCCTTTGCCAGTAAATACAAATATAAACAGTAATAAAGTGGCAACAAATGCCAATAACAAATCAATATTTATAGAAGGGTTAAAAGTGATAGGATTAATGCTTGCACTCACACCCAAAACTAAGAATACATTAAAGATATTGGATCCCACTATATTCCCAATGGCCATATCGGCATTACCTTTATAACTGGCAACTGCTGATGTTGCCAATTCTGGAAGAGAAGTACCTAGGGCTACAACTAAAATACCAATAACTACTTGGCTTAAACCCCATTTTGTAGCGATACTGGTAGCACTATCCACAATAAAATCTCCTCCAAAGTATAAACCTACCATTCCAAAAACCAAGAGTAATGCTGATTTTAATTTACTCATCTCATGCACATCGTGACCTTCGTCGTGATGATGTTTCGACTCCCAATTAGAAACTACAAATGTGTAGTAAATGAAAATAAGAAAGAAGGCGAGGAAAATAATGCCATCTGACCGATGCAATATGGATACTGGTAAATCATCAATAATGCCATCATTGGCTACAACAAATAAAATGGCCATCCCCAATAAACTAAATGGGATTTCGAAACGCACTGTGGTACTCTGCACTTCCAAGGGTTTTATAAATGCTGCAATTCCTATTACCAATAACACATTTATAATATTACTTCCCACTACATTACCGACAGCTAAATCGCTTTGACCATCCAGACTAGCAAAAACATTGATCATTAATTCAGGAAATGATGTTCCAAAAGCCACCACGGTTAAACCAATAATGATATTGGGAATACCCAACATTTTAGCAAAAGAAGAAGCTCCCTTTACCATCAAATGGGCACCAAGAATCAAAATGATCATCCCCAAAATCAGAAATAAGTAATCCATAAACCAGCTTTGAAATATTTACAAATATCGGAAAAAAATTGAGGTGTAAAAGAATAAAAAAAGGATGGTATAACTACAGCCATACCATCCGAATTGTTATATTATTTGAAAACCTTTATTTAACGTCTTACTACAATTTTATGAACAAGAGTTTCAGTTTCAGTTTGAACTTTTACAAAATAAACACCTTCAGCTTTGTCAGCTAAGTCAATAGTTTGTTTGCCTATAAACTCTTGAGTATAAACCGTGTGGCCAACAGCACTAATGATAGTTACTTTTGCATTTTGATTCAACTTTAAAGTAAACAAACCATTATTTGGATTTGGATATAATTCCATTCTAAAAGCAGGTGTATCTTCTACCCCTGTGCAATTATGAACAGTAATATATCCTTCTTTTGTCATTGTGTTTTCATTTGTTCCATCAGTAATTGTTAAACTTACAGCATAAGTTCCAGGTGTTGCATAAACAACCATTGGATTCTCTTCGTCTGAAGTAGCAGGGTCGCCACCAGTAAAAGTCCAGCTGTATTCGGTAACATCACCAATAGAGTTAGAGCTAAAATTAGCTGCTTCACCATCACAAATATCTTGACTATCTACTGTAAAATCAGCAAATAATGGAGCACCACCTGCAGCACCGGGAAGAACAATATAATCAACCCAAGCACAATCACTACCACCGTTAACAGATCCATCTTTGGAATATGCCCAAGATATAGTATGATCACCAGCAGTAATTTCATACTCATATAAAGTCCAATCTACTTCACCAGACCATTCATCTTGTTGTGTACCATCAATAAAGAATTTTAATTTATCATAACCTGATTCTGAACTAACTTTTGCATAAAAGCTAAGCGTTGATACTGAAGTTGAGTTAACTTCGAGATCTAATTTAGTGTTTTGGCTATCATTAATATTTCCTGATTTAGCAGAATAAGTACCTTCATATACATTTGCTCCTTCAATAATTTCCCAGTCGGCATTACCTCCAAAAGTCCAGTCATACTGTGTAAAATCACCTGTTTCCCAATCTTCAACAACTAAACCTAATGAAACCATCATTGTATAGTTGTAGTTATATGCACCAGCTACCAAATCAGCTGAGAAATTTGCCAATGAACCTATAGGTGCATCATCAGAAACACTTACTTCAAATGCAGCTTCTACAGATCCAGCTGCATCAATAGCACCCATATCTAATGTAGAAGTATTTATGGTAATATATTCACAAGAAGAGTTTAACGACATTTGTGCATCAGGAGAGTTAGCATGACCAATATTAAGGGCATTAAGTTTAATAATAGCAGTTTCACCTGCATCTAAACGACCATTTCCATCACCACCATCAGTATCATCAATCTCTACAAATTCAATACTCATTTCAGGAGCACTTATTTTAAATGTAAGATTATCTTGCCATATTTCTTTAGAAGTTCCTTCTATATCAAAAGTAAGATTTACACTGTATTGATCGGGGGCATTATCATTAATAGCAAAAGAAAATGCATCTTCAATAGTAATGCTTTCGTCAGCATTTATAGTACCCACATTTACGGTAACATTAGAGAGCAAAGAACAATAATCATCTTCATCAGAAGTTAAGGTTACTGTTACATCATTTGCTGGTTCAGATCCTAAGTTCTTTATGGTAATATCCATAGAAACCTCAGAATTATAATATACAATTCCATCTGCATTCATTTCAAAATCATCAATGGTTAAATAAGCTCCATCAGGAGAAATAACTACAATATCTTCATATATTGTTTGAGTATTATAAGAAGTAACTACTAATTTGGCATCACCAGGAATAAGCTCATGAGCAATAGTTATTTCACCGTTCTCATCAGTAATAGCTGAATAATATAGATCACCATCAGCTTGTGAAAGAGCTACAATTGCACCAACAACCGGATCACCATCACTTGTTACGGTAGTTGAAAAATCAACACCACTAATAACCACATTATCGCTTAAACTTAATGCAAGAGGAACTTTATTACGAATTTGCAATGCACAGTCGCCAAAAGTAGTCCACGTTTGAATAGTCTCTAGATCCGAACTTCCATTTGATTCGGCATACATAAGTATCAAGCCATTGGTAACTACACTACCAATAAAAGAGCGTCCTTCTTCAGTATTAGTACCATTTCCTGGGTTGTTATCATAATCGTAACCGCCAGTTATTATATCATTAAAATAATCTTGACCACGCATTGGAGGTTGCCAAGGTTGATTGATAGTTGCCATAAGGGCTATAACTGCACCACCACCATCTTTCTTCAACCAAGCTTCTGCAAAACACTCCCCACTATGGAAAGCTCCATTAACACAAGCTACAGAAAAAAGAATAGGAAGTTTGTCGCCATTGGTTAATTGATTTACGTCTGAATTATTAAACCCTGATGTTACCCAAGAAGTATTGGATCCGTGACCACAATAATTGGCAATGCTAATACCTTCATTCACTGCTGTAGCTACTTGAGCAGAGTTAGCGCCTGGAGCATAAGAAGTATAGAGTTGATCATAAGAAAAGGGATCCAGTTTATTATCATAAATAATTTGAACGTGAACTTTATCCATCTCACCATCATCACCATTACCAGCACCTTCGTTACTACCAATAGCTAAAGCATGAGTATACCAATCAGCTCCGTCTTCAGGTATTTTTTCATAGTTAAGAGCTTTATTAACTTGCACAGTAATATGAGCAGGAGAATTGCCTGAAAAACGCCCAACTGCAATTTCCGGATAATAATCACCACCTTCTACACAACCTAACATCGGATCCATTGGAGCATTTGCACCACCACCAAGATCACATTTAATATCGTTCCAGTCGCCTACTAACTGTACATAAAGTAAGTTGTTATTGTTATCATAAGCTTCTTGAACTAACGTTTTCACATTGGTTCCTACTTCAACTACTTCTTTGCTTACATTAAACCCTTTTTCTTTTTTCCATTCAATATAAGGTGCAATAGCATCTTCATCTCTTTCGGTTGTAATCACCAATAAATCACCATACTCTCCATTAGCCAAATCTTCTTTTGCATCAAGATCGTAATTAATAAAAAGGCTCTTATACATAGCATGCATTTCACGAAGAACCTGGTTTCCGGTATTCGTTTTAGGATTAATAGCAGGACTATTATTATCATTCACATCAAGGTCTACTTGAGTATAAACACGTAATATATTCTGCTTGGCATTATAACGGAAAGGATATACCTTTACATTGGTAGCACGAATATCACGTAGAATATAAGGCTCATCAGCTGTTGTAATGGCTTTTGGATAAAAAACATCAAGAATAGAAGCCTGATCTATTTCATAAGCTATTGTTGATGGATCCTGATTACGATAGATAACCCCACGAGATGGAAGAAGAGGATAGTCCAGTTGAATATCAACATATTGACTATTAACTACTTCTACATCAATATTTTTATTATTAGAAATTTGTAATGAACTGCTAATAAAAGGAAGCTCAGCCCATCCTTTTTTCATTGTTGTAATTTGACCATCAAAAACAATTGTTGAATAAGTCTGGCCATTAATAGTTGTGTTTTCGATGCTATATTCACCAAGGGTGAAAACTAGCTGTCGATTGCTCTCATTTTCTTGCGAATATTTCACAGTAAAACCATCGCCTGCAAGAGCTGTCCCACTCATAATCAGAGCAAAAGCAAAGAGTAATAAATTTTTCATAATCATTTAAATTATATGGGTTTGTAAATTATTTTCTAAAGAACGTGCAAGTTTAAGCATTTTTTTTATAACAAAGAATTTATATATTTAAAACAAATAAAAAAAACTATTATTTCAATATTCTCGCAAAAGAAATTCTGAATATCAATAGTAATATTTTAAAATATACTTTCTTTCTGATGTAATGACATAAATAATTAGAATAAGGTTGTTTGCAGGCAAGAAAATATTGATATTAATTTTTTGAGAACCTCCAAAATATTGATCATATAACAAAGATCCATTCAGATTGACAACTTGAATATTTTGTATCATCTCTTTTGAATTACTTTTCTGAGAAAGGGATATTCTATTATTTATCTTATAAACGAGCATAGGGAAATCTTCCGAATTATGTATTTCATCTACAGCTTCACAATAATCTACAATGGCTTCTTGGTATATGGTATCCCAACAATATGTTTCTTCATGCTGAATAGTATAGCGTATTTCATGTGATCCTATTCCGGCCTCTTGTGGATAAAAATAGCCATTATCAACAAAATTGCCTAGATATTGACCTCCTTCGGGATGACCCTCAATAAGGGTATAGCTTTCCTCATCATGACAAAAATCAGGAAAAGCATCAAAACTCATTTGGGGCAGTTCTTTAACATGTATAAAATCTTCAATTGTGAGGGTATCAGTACTAACAGAATTAGCTACCGCAAGTTTCACCGCATATGCTCCAGCTTGCACGTATTGTACTTGAGGTTCAAAATCAGTACTTTCGTTAGGTGTTCCACCAGTAAAAAACCAATGTGAACTCTCTATTCCGCCGATACTTAAATTCTGGAAACTAATATATTCCTTACCACAGATTAAGGTATCCTCTACTGCAAATCTAGCATGAACAGGTAGTGGTGCAAAATCAGTAATCTCTTGATTGATACATTGTAATATTTTATGATTTTCCTCATCTTGAATAAAGACCACTAAATTCATTTCTTGTATATTCCAATTCTCTGAGAAAAGTATTTTTGTATTAAATGATACCGTATTCGATTCCGAAAAATCAAGATCCAATCCATTTCCATCGGGAGCCATTGCTCTTTCCACATCATCAACCTCGCTATTTGCAAACCAATTATATGGAATATTTGTTTCGCTCACAGCAATATACACACTCATTTCATGATCGAAATAACTCGTTACTTTTTCTATTTCCACATTGATCATTAGGCTATCTTCACTAAAAACAGCAGAAGTAGTGATATTAAAACTAGAAGGTGTATTAATGGCTTCGTTATATAAACTTAAATAAGAATCATAATCATCAACAATAGCTTCCAAACCACCTACAACAGGATAGGGCAAGCTTTGCATATCATAATAGCTGGCTCTTTGATTGGCAAACTGATTGGCAAAATTATCGTTTAAATGATAATTAAGAACCACGATCTCGAGACCATTATCTTTCATTTGTTCTATAATCTGCACTTCTTGTGAGCAATCCATATTCCAAGTAGCAGTGCCCATCTCTACCAATACTTTTTCCATAGGAACTTGAGAAAATCCCAAAAAAGAATACAGGAGAAAAAGTGCTCCCAAAAGATGTTTATTATTTTTAGTAAAAATAGTCATGCTTATGCAAAAATAATGTTTTAGCTGGAATAAACATACAAACAAGCAAGCAGAATCTTATTTCTTTGTCTTTTTAGGAGAAGAGAAGACTTCTTTATATCTTATTTAACAACAAAAATGATTTTATGGCATTACTTTTGCTGAATTGAAACAAAAACCAAAATATGACAATTAAATACTTTATTATACTGTTCAGCCTATTTATTACAACAGCCGTACTAAAAGCGCAAACACCCTTAACCGAAGCTATAGATTTCACAGTTAAAGATGTTCATGGAACCCAATATCAATTATTTGATATATTAGATAACCAACAAAAATATGTCTTTATTGATTTTTTTAGTGTCACCTGTGGACCTTGCCAAACTATAGCACCTATGGTAGATACGGTATATCATAATTTTGGCAATAATGAGTCTGAATTATTTGTAATGGCTATTGATCAAAATTTCAATAACGAAATGGTTTTAGAGTTTGAGGAAACTTACAACACCCATTATCCAGCTATTTCAGGCATAGAAGGTAGTGGGGGTGCTGTTTATGAAGCATATGAAATCCCATATTATCCCTCTCTTATATTGATTGCACCCGATCACAGTATTATTGAGCAAGCTATACCTGTACCAAATACTGCTCAAGATTTAATAGCCGTTTTGGAATCTCATGGAATAGAACAAACTGTTGGCCTTATAAATTTGTCAAAAAACACTGCTGTTCAATGGCATTTCTATCCCAATCCTGCTCAAGATCATCTGAATATACAGTCTTCTTCTTCCATAAAAGAGATACTGATTTATCAGCTTACTGGACAAAAAGTATTGGAAAGAAAACTAGATAAGAGTTCGCAAAATGAAAGATTAAATATCTCACATCTACAAAAGGGTATTTATCTATTGTCTGTTGAATTTACTTCGGGAGAAAGATTTACTAAGACTTTTGTAAAATAGCCATCCCCTGATAAAAATCAATTACAATTTAATGAATCCTATACTAAAGCTATTTTTTTCGCCTTTTGCAATAAGTTGATAATTTCCTGAAGTTAAAGTTGATAGATCAATCTCAATATCTTGCAATCCTTTTGAGTACATTCTTGAATCTATAATTTGTATACTTCTTCCAAACTGATCTATAATTTGGATAGTAATATCCTGCGAAATGGTATTATTAAACTGCAAATGTGCTTTATAATTAACCGGATTCGGAAATAAATGAGCTGCCATTTGTTCCAACTGTTGTCGATGGCTTCCATCAATAATGCCTATAGCAGGGAAAACAATATAGTCTATCCATCCCATGTCCTGACCTCCATCTACTAAAACATCTTTTGTGTAAGACCAAGTAAAAGTATGATCGCCGGGGCTGACCAAATATGCTGCGCGAGTCCATGAAATAATACCAGACCATCTTTCCATCTCATTTTCATCTATTGAGAATCTCAAAAAATCATAATCAATTTCAGAAGATACTTTATAGAAAAAACTTATAGAATCTGTATCTATCACTGTAAAATCAACACTCATTACCGAACTTTGACTATCTAAAATATCACCTGATTGTGCACAATAATCACCTTCGTATGTGTTTTCATCTGTTAATATCCAGTCAGCATTACCACCCATATTCCAATCATATTGTGTGAAATTACCCATTTCCCAATCTTCTACCTGCAATCCAATTCCTAAGAAATAGGAGGTGTATGCTGTATAACTACCAGCAGCAATATTTATCAATAGGTGGGCAATATCATCTATTTCAGCATCATAACTCACTACAACTTCATAAGTAAACTGAGCCTCTTGCTCTGGAGATAATGCATCCATATTTTGACTACCATTATTAATAGAGATGAAATCACTATTAGTAGTAAAAACACCAGAAAGTTCTGATGTAACGCTTGCACCATCATTTATAAAGTGAACTGAGAAAAGTACCGTTTCACCGGGATCTAAATGCCCGTTATTATTGGCCGCTTCATCATTAATATCAAAACTCAAAAGGCTTAAATGAGGAGCTAAAGCAGAGGTAGTAATATGTGCTTCCCAATTGTTTTCTCCACTATTAATCGCCAAATCAAACACAAGGCTACTCATGTTTTCCACACTATTAGAAAGACTAAAACTAAATGCCGCTTCTAAGGTAGTGCTTCCACTTCCATCAATATCACCAAATGTAGCTTCACTTACATTAATAGTAACATCAGAATGTGAACAGCTTAATGTTCCAGTAATTGCTGAAGCCATCTCGGTACCAACATTATCCAGTGTAATATTTATATTAATAGTTTCACCATAATCGGCCATTCCATTGTTGTTTCCAGTATTATCATCTAACTCATAATCATTAAGAGTTATATATGCACCTTCAGCAGGCATTACCTGCACTTCGTATTCGTGAGGTGTGCAATTGAAACCCGAAATATATAGTTTAGCTATACCCAGACTTGTAATAATAGGATCGATATTAATACTAGCTTGTCCATCTTGATTAGAAGTTGCTGTACCATACATTATACCATCCATCACTAAAGTAGCTTGAAGACCTTCCATAAGATTTCCTCCTGAAAGAATTTCAACATCAAAATTTGTTTGTCCAATAACTATAGAAGCAGGATAATTGGCTATAATATCCCAAGGTTCTGCAGTCCAGATACTCATAGCGGGGTCGCCTAAAACATTACAATCATAAAAACACCAACGCAAAGCACCTTCTTCGTGTTGTCCGGCAGCATTAACCCATGGAGCAGTTGCATACTTAGATTCCATATGTGTAGCACCAATACGATGCAGAGAATCTGTATATAGAGCATCAATAAATTCGCGGTGGATATGTGCCGATGGCCCTTCTGTTTGTCCTTCGTTAAACCAACCATAACGTGAATTTCCCACAAAAGCAGCAGCAAAATTATCTATCTTTAACATATGCTCAGCTATACAGTCGTTGGCATCAAAAGAACCACAAATACAACCGTGAGTATATACATTGGTAAACTGATGATCGATACCATTAGCACCTGAAAAATTGCTATTGGTAATGTCTCCATTACTTAGTTTCATTACTGTGTTCACATTGGCATGTCCACAATGATGCACAAAGTTTTTTCCTTGATTGATTTCATTAATAAGCGTACTGGCACCCCAGCTTGAATTTGCATCATATAGCTTTGTAAAAGTATTGTCCTCAGGTATTCCAGTAGTTTCGTATCCATTGTCATCATGATAGCCAATAAGTAACTCTAAATAATCGGAACCGTAGGTTAAAGGGTCACTCCACAGATGTTCACCTGCTAGCATTGGGTGAGCCAAATCACCTGTAACAGGCGTAGTTTGATAGCTAATGGTTTTATTAATCATTTTACCGAGTTCACTACTATTGGAAAATGAAAAACGCGCTACTGCTACTTCTGGCAATAGGTCATCTTCATCAATTTCGCCCCACTTATTATCACCATCGGTATTCCAATTACCATCAAGAGCTGAGTAATACAAATCAGAGGGAATATTATTATCTTCATAAACAGAAGAAGATTGCACCTGACAATAAAAACCACGGTAAGGTATGTGTTCTACATCACCACCCAACATCACATAAGTAATATGATGATTGGTATATTCCTGAATAATATAGTTTCTTAATTTCTCAGGACTATCTTGTCCGCTCATTTCACTATTTATTTCTTCTATACTTTTTACCTGAACTCTAATCCCACGGATTAGATAATGTCCAATTATAGTATCAAAATCAGCTATAAATTGTTCAGGTGTAACCACTAACATTTCATAATCATCTGTTTTAATAGTGCTTGAAGGATATTCATTTTGCATTTCAGGATTCTCCACAAAGGCTTTTATTTGTTCTATTTCTTCAGAACGGGAAGTAAGCAGATTTAAAGCTTGATTTGCTTGGCTTGTTTTTTGAGTATGGATAACTATAGTTACTTGCCGATAATAGGATACCTGACCACTTTGTGGTAGATAAACAAAAGGTGTATAATTTACCATAGCAATACCATGACCTGCCCAATAATCAGTTCTACCTTTATTATAGTTTTTAATAGGATAAGCCTCATTTGATTTATAAAGCTTTTTGTCTTTAGCAAAAATCCCACTTGCTCCTTTGCTTAGAGGTTGTGCATATTGTTTAGGTGAAAGCTGGTAGCTACCCGGCATTTGTACTAAATCATGCCCAATAAATTCAACTGATTCTATAGCTTCGCCAGGAGGAAGCAAAATTTTTGAAGCAAACCAAGGAAGCAAAGGCTGCCCAGTTTTTGCAGTATTTAGTGCTGTAGGCGCTAGTAGTATTGCATATTCGCCTTGTTGTTGTATTTGAAAATCATTAAAAAAATAGGTTTTTTCAATAGTCTTGGCCTGTGTCCCCATCCATAGTGCTACAGATAGAACTAATAGTAATATATTTTTCATTTTCTAGGTTTATTTATAGTCAGGTGCAAAAGTATTAAAGTTGTATTGCAAAAATTGTTTTAGTGGTAATTTAGATTGGTGATAAATAATAAGTTAGGGGGAGTTGGGTGCTGGGTTGTTAATAAAAAAAGGCCACTCCATAGAGCAGCCTTTTATATAATATGAATACGGAATTGATTATTCCACCATCATTTTCTTAGAAATACTTTCATTACCAACACGAACAGTATAGAAATAAATTCCAGCTTCTAAATTCTCAGCAGGAAGAACAATTTCTTGTGTTCCATTAATAGTACCAGCATTAAGAGTATAAATAGTTTGTCCCATAATATTGCTTACTTCTACAGTAACATCAGCAGCAGTTTGTGTGCTTACGCTAATTTTTGTAGAACCATTAAATGGGTTTGGCATATTTTGAGAAACAGAAATACTACCTTCTTGAGAAACTAAACCTTCTTCAACACCGTCAGTCAAATAACCAATACCTTTAATAAAAGTATGTGTAACAGGCAATAAAGGATCTCCAATGTTAAATTCTTCAGGAGAGATACTGGTTGATATAGGAATTTCATAAAAATCGCCAATCAATGGAGTATATTCTGCCACATAATGGAAGAAATAATACCCAGCATATAAATCATCTTCAGTTGCGTTAAAAGCTTCACCAAATACATATCCTGCTTCAGCATCATAAGCCCAAGTATAAATGTCTGGTGCTATTACAGTTTCAGCATCTCTATCTTCAGCCCAAACTACAAAAATCTTAGTCTCATCAACAGATTTTGAAACTTGTATTCTGTGATCCCAACCGACATCACCAAAAGCAGTAGCATCTGTTTCTACAGAAGTTAAAGAGTCAATAAAAACTACATTTTGAACACCATCAACATTAATCACGAAGTCAAAAATATGACCACCAGCATTATCACCAACAATCCAATAACCATTCTCAGGGTCTAATGGATCAGCTTTTGAGGCACCAAATACATTTGATACGAGGTGAAGATCACCATTATAATCAACAACACCAGGATAAGTTCTGTCGCCTGTTAAAAAAACAGGGTGAAGAACTGTTGGGTTTCCACCTGCATCTTCTGCATAAGGAAGATACTCAGCTAAAACTTCATTATCTTCTAAGTTTACTTCAATATCATCCCAGCTATCACCACCATCTTCAGTATAAAATACTGCAGGTTGATAATCACCATATTCTCTAGAATCGTCAGTAACACCAACCATCCACATATAACCTATGCTGCCGTCTTTTGACCAAGCAGACCAAGTAGTATATAATGCCGAAGAGCTACCATCATCATTTGATTCCCAATCAGGAAGAACATCATTATATTCCCAATCAAAACCATCAGTAGCATCATCAGTAGTACCAACATGTTGTTTCATAGTCTGGTTTAAACCCATACTTGCAATAGATTCGTAATCTTGACCGAAATTGTATACTGCATCACCAACAGTTGTCATACTTGAGCGAGCCCAATCGTTTTCACTTTCCCAAATGTAATAAAAATTAGATTGGTTGTCGCCTGTAGATTGAGATACAGCATGAAATGTTTTATCCCATGTACCATTATCATGAGAAGGACCAGCTTGAACGCTATATACATCATCAGCATTTGAAGACGCTTCAGGGTTAAAAATAACACCAGAAGGATATCTTAGAGCCCATTCTGAACCAGCCTCTGGGTTTAATGTAATAATGTGATCCCAGCTAACACCACCATCAGATGAAAAATGAGCCATCATTGTTCCTGAAGTATGAGCACCATCATAGCTAGCAGGGTCTGCTCTAAAAGTACCTAAATATGTACCTGAAGCAGCATCATATGCCATACTTCTTTGGTAAGAAGTAAGCACAGAATATACATTACCAGACATACCTAATGGAATTCTGTCGAACATGGCAGCATTGCCATTTTTAAGCTCTACATTATTAGGTGTAAATTCGCTTGTGTGTTTGTTTAATGAAAAATCTGTTCTCTCTTCAGTAAGATTCTTCTTCAATTCATCGTTAGACTTGGCTACTTTCTTTTGAGCAAAACTGCCAAAAGTTAAACCAATAGCCAAACTAAATAGTAATAATTTTTTCATAGCATAAATTAATTAATTAATAAAAATCAGTTTAAGTGCGCAAATATATTATAATTTAGATAAATAACTATGAAAAAATAAATGATTTATTCAGCCTTTTTTATTCTTATAATAAGGTTCAAAGAGGGGCATTGGCCGATATCGGACAAAACCTTAAACTGTTAGTGATTTTGTCAAAAATATATCCCCATAAAAAAAAGGCTATTCTGTGGAATAGCCTTTTTTATAATCAGATTAATAGAATTAATTATTCTACAATCATTTTCTTAGAAATACTTTCATTACCAATACGAACGGTATAGAAATAAATTCCAGCTTCTAAATTCTCAGCAGGAAGAACTATTTCTTGTGTTCCGTTAATAATACCAGCATTAATAGTATAAATAGATTGTCCCA
>JAOZUW010000081.1 GCA_029938465.1 Bacteroidales bacterium
AATCAATCTCTACAATCCTAATCCCGAAAGATTTCGGGACACTATTCTTAAATCATTATTCTCTATTCACTATTCTCTATTCACTATTCTCTATTCACTATTCACTATTCACTATTCACTATTCACTATTCACTATTCATAAATCACCACTCTCCAAATATCCCAAAGCATCCATTGCCTTATAAGCCGTTAAATCAAGCTGAACAGGAACTACAGAAATAAAACCATTTTTTAAGGCTACTAAATCAGAATCCTCTTTTATATCGTTAGTCACAAACTCACCCGTTAACCAATGATAATTTTGTCCTCGGGGATCAGTCCTACTATCAAAACCCTCTTTCCAACTGGCTTTTGCCTGCCTGCAAAGCTTTACACCATTCAATTCTTCAACATAAGGAATATTCACATTTAAACAAATATCCTTGGGTATGCCATTCTCCAAAACATCCATAATAATTTTTCGGATATACTTTCTGGAGGGTTCAAAATCCACATTAGAGCTATAGGTATCTATTGAAAATCCAATGGCAGGTATTTCATCAATATTGGCCTCAATTACAGCGGCCATGGTACCACTATAAATCACATTTATTGATGCATTACTTCCGTGATTCACTCCGGAGACCACCAAGTCGGGTCGTCCTTTATAAATTACATTTTCAGCCAATTTAACACAATCAACCGGCGTACCATTACAGCTATATTCTGCATACTGATCACTTTTCTCAATGGTTTTTATTCGCAAAGGATCGGCAAAAGTAATGGCATGCCCCACACCTGATTGTGGTTTATCCGGAGCCATAACTACTACCTCTCCTATTTCCTTCACAATATCTATGAGAAAACGAATTCCGAGAGCTGTTACTCCATCATCATTAGTTACTAATATCTTAGGTTTATTTGTCATCTTGTATCTCATTTACTTCAGTTACTCCACCACTTAGAATAAATTTCATCACTTCGGTAGCAGGTTGGTTTATTCTTTCTACCATTTCTTTTTTCACTACTACAACAGTACCCATAACCCCGTATGAGTATGGTAAATAGACTACCACACTATCATCAGAGATACTCATTTCCATACCTCCTTCTTGGGTAAGAAAGCCTATTCTTTTTAATCCAGTTTCATTCATAGTAACCAATACTGGATCATTAAACTTCTTTTTATTACCTACAAATGCACTAAGTAAATCTTTTATAGCTGAATAAATATCCTTTATTAATGGTGCTTTATTGATCAACTGTTCTACTAATGCAATTAATGGTTTAAAAATAATAGATGAACCTAAAAAACCTACTAATACTAAAAAAGCAGCTAAAATAAGCATTCCCAAACCCGGAATTTCAAAACCTAATAATTGATTTTCAATAGGCTTGGTTAAACTATCTAAATAATTAAATACAATAGCTATAACCCAAAGGGTAAGGGTTATTGGAACAATATACAATAGTCCTTGAATAAAATAATAAATAATACTTCTCCAAAATTTCATAGGCTATCTTTTTAAATCATTTTTTTAAGTTCATTATATAATCTTTGAATGGGTAATCCCATTACATTATAAAAAGAACCTTCGATCCATTCCACACCAATTTTTCCAATCCATTCCTGAATACCATAAGCACCTGCCTTATCAAAAGGCTGATATTCATCAATATAATAAGTAATTTCTTCCTCACTAAGCTGCTTAAACTTTACTTTAGTAATAGCTGAAAATGAAACAAAACCGGTAAAACTTTTTATACTCACCCCAGTGATGACTTCATGCTCTTTACCTGATAATAACTGAAGCATTTCTTTAGCTTCATTTTCATCCTTAGGTTTTCCTAATATCTTATTTCTTAGAGTCACTATGGTATCGGCAGTTATCAGTAGTGTATTCTGTTTGATTTTTTCTTTTGGATAGGCATCCAGTTTTTGTTTACTAATATATTCGGCCACCTTTTCAACCGGCATATCAGCAGGAAAAGTTTCTTTAACATCTAATGCGGCTATTCTAAATGAAATATCTAATTGGCGCAAAAGGGCTTGCCTTCGCGATGAGCGTGAGGCCAGAATAATATCGTAATCATTTAGTTTTTTCAAAAATCCACTCATTATATATAACTTATATAAAAAACCTGCATACTCAATATGCCTGCCAACATAATAATTTTTGCCAAGGTACTCAAATTTTCAAAATCTTCTTTCTGTTTGCTTTTATTCAAATTAACAATAAAATATAGCATAGGAATACCAACAGCAACAATAAAATAAATACTCAACTTTGTCCAGCTAAATTGATATGAATAATAAGCTGCTACTCCAATAAAAAACATCATCACTAAGCTGAGCACACAAACAATTACTTTTGTTTTTTGAGCACCATAAAGTACTGCAAATGTCCTTAAACCATTTTGGCTATCGCCTCGCTTGTCCTCCACATCTTTTATCAATTCCCGAATCAAACTAATCAGAAAAGCAAATACACTTAAGGATAAAACTAGAATATGAATAAAATCTAATACTTTTCTGCTATCAACCATTAATACTGGATGTGTGCGTAAAACTGCTAAATGATAAATCCATACAATATAAATACTTAATGCAGTAAAAATACTGATAAGCAAATTCCCAATAATGGCTCTCTTTTTCCACTCCTTTGAATAATACCATAGCCCTAAGGCAATACTGATATGAATTAAAAACAGTTGCCACATAGCTATATTTAATGCTAAGTAAAGAGCTAATATTAAAGCCAAAATCAGAAAAAGATAAGCCAATCGTCTAGCCCATTTCTTTGATATTTGAGTTTCTACTATTTGTTTACTCTTTTTATTGATCGCATCTATTTCTACATCTTGAATATCATTATAGACATATCCAAAAGCAGCCATAAAAACAGTACTCAATAATAATACTACAAACTGTAAGTGATTCAATGGCGATTCCATTTGAATCAACTGAAAAACATGAGATATAACCAAATACTGTAGTAATATTTGTGTAAAAGCAATCATCAACAGATTGGGCCAGCGTATCAGTTTAAAAAATGCGATCATTTTCTTTCCTCTTTATTATCCATTACCAAAAGAAGGCATCATCATCGAACCATTTGCCTTGTAGTTTCATCACTTGTCTTAAAATATCACGGACAGCACCTTTTCCTCCTGGCTTATGGCTTACATAATCTACTATTTCTATGATTTCCTCGGCAGCATCAGCAGGGCAAGTAGCTACACCTACCAGTTTTAAAAGCTGATAATCAGGAATATCATCTCCCATATATAAAACCTCATCATTCTTCAGATTGTTTTCTTTCTTATACTTATCGTACACTTCTTTTTTATTATGTACACCCAAAAACACATCCTTAATTTTAAGGGCAGCCATACGTTTGAGCATAGTATCCGATTTTCCACCAGATATAATGGCTATATTATAACCTTTTTTTACTGCCAATTGCATAGCATAACCATCTTTCACATTGGCAGAGCGCATCATTTCGCCATCAGCTGAAGGATACACAGTTCCATCTGTTAACACCCCATCATAATCAAAAATGAAGGTGTTTATTTTTTGAAGTTTTTCTTTATAATTTATCATGTTTTATTCTTTCGTGATTGAATGATCTGATGACTTAAAAGTTTATAAATCTCATAATAGGCCGGAATATTTTTTAAATCTCGTAAATGGGTTTCAATAGTTTGATAATCTTCGCGAACTGCCGGACCCGTTTGAGCATGATATGGCTTTAGGTTTTTAAGCTTGGCTGCTGTTTCCTCTATTAATGGTCTGATAACATCAAAAGGAATATTCTCTTTTTCTAACAAATCTTCAGCAATATGAACCAGATAGTTAGTAAAATTACTACTAAAAACTGCTGCAATATGTATTTTTTTTCTTTGTAAAGAATTAATACGATATACTCTTTCAGAAATCAAATGAGCCAAGTTTTCCAATAAAACATAATTTTCTTCATTTGAACACTCCAACATTATTGGAATATTTGAGAAATGCAAACCCTTATCCTTTGAAAAAGTTTGTAGTGGATAAAAAACACCAATCTGTGTGCCTACATCCATCAATACTTCCAGGTTTATACTTCCAGAGGTATGAACGATCAATGCATTGTTCTTAGGAATTTGTTTTGATACCTCTTCAATAAACTGATCTGGCACAGCAATAACAATCAATTGAGCTTCTGTAACATCTATTTGGCTTAAGCTACCCCATTCTGCGTGAAGTTTTTCAGCCAATACCTTAGCAGATTCAAGTTTTCGGCTATAAATACCTAATACTCTAATCCCCGCTTGTGCAAAG
The DNA here is from genome assembly GCA_029938465.1 of Bacteroidales bacterium. Taxonomy (GTDB): domain Bacteria; phylum Bacteroidota; class Bacteroidia; order Bacteroidales; family UBA12170; genus UBA12170. Next base: position 4,304 of record JAOZUW010000081.1, read on the forward strand.
GCTTGCGACATATGAGTTGCCACGTTCCCGGCACCAATAAATACGACTTTATTCAATTCTGTCATAAGGCAAAAATAAGAGATTTTTCATGTTCTTGCTAAGTTTTTTATATTTTTGGCAATAATAATATACCAAAAGCTCTGGTAGATGCCTTAGCAATGGATGAATAATACAAAAAATGAAATACAAAAAGATTGGAATTATTGGAGGATCGGGCTTAGAACAGTTAAATTTGTTTGAAAGTACTGAATATATAAAAATAGAAACGCCTTATGGCAAACCTAGTTCGCCTATACTAAAAGGTCATATAAATAATACTAAGATTTACATCATTTCACGACATGGCTTTCATCATAGCATAACTCCCTCGCAGGTTAATAATAGAGCCAATATTAAGGCTTTAGAACAATTGGGATGTGATGCAATTATTGCTACTACTGCTTGTGGTAGTTTAATTGAAGAAATTGAACCCGGTCATTTGGTTTTTCCGAATCAAATCATTGATTTTACACGTTTTAGAAAAAATACTTTTTTTGATAGCTTTGAAAATGGTGAATTAAAACACATTGCTTTTGCCGATCCTTTTGATAAACAATTAATTGACCAACTTGCAGCCATTGCAACCAAAAATAACATCCCTTTTCATAAAGAAATGACATTAATCACTATTGAAGGCCCTCGCTTTTCGTCACGTGCCGAGAGCCTTATGTTTAGAGCATGGGGTGCTGATTTAGTTAATATGAGTACAGCACCGGAAGTAATATTAGCTAATGAGCTAAATATACCTTATGTGGCTGTAGCCATGAGTACGGATTACGATTGTTGGAAAACAGATATTGAAGCCGTTACAGTTGAAGCTGTTTTATCTACCTTTAAAAAAAATGCCAGAAATGTAACAAATATTTTAGTGGATTTTTTAAGAAACTTATAATTACTCTTTTTTCATAGATGATCCCAAATGAATAGCTTTTATGACATAAAAAAACCCTTGCAAATCATTTTATCTTTTGCAAGGGTTTTGTTTATATATTAATTAGGTCTTAAAAAGAAGGACCCCATACATCTGCGTGTGCAATAATCCATATTCCATCAGAATTTGTATCGGTTATTGAGACTGTTATAACGTCACCTGTTACATTAGAATTATATTCGGTGGTATGCCCCAATTGACCAGGGGCAGATTTATCTGGCACACCATCACCTATGTATACATGAGATGCACTCATTATATAAGGAGGAAATAAAGCATAAGTTACTGTTACATTGGTACCATCATACACAACATTCACATTTCCTACCAAAACGCCATTATTAATGTTGTTTTGTCCTGCAGCAGCCCAGAATTGATAGTTATGATCATAAGGCAGATCAGCAGTAGTTTTAATGGCCCATCCCCATCTATTACCTTGTAAATCTAAGTTAGGTAATCCTGCTGGATTAGCAGCGTCATAATAATTAAAAGTATGAGTACCAAGGGCGAAAGCAGTTTCCTCGCTAAAACCTGGTGGTGGATTAAATCCATCACCACAGCATTCCTCATAACACACAACATCAATAGTAATCTGCAATTTTTTAAATGGTTGGATATTGAGTGGAAGATCTAACTTATTTTCCATTAACTCATGATATAGACTACCAGGTAGAGGTGCCACTTTCATTAAGACATCATCTGCTCTAAAAACTAAAAATTTGGTTAATTTGTAGGTAACATCATCTTCTACTCTTAATTTTATAGCTTTAGTTAAATTCTCTCCCTCAATAAACAAGATATTAGAATTATAACCTTGAGTTGTTTCGGTAACAGTTCCATCACCATTATCTACATATTTAGTAATAAAAAATTGCACATGATGCATTTCACCATCTATACATTCAGGAACAGAATCATAATCTTTATAATCTGGATCAGATTGTTCAACAGTAAATTGGATCTCTATCTCGGAAGTTTTATGGGCATCTTTATCTTTGGTACAAGATTGCATAAAAAGCCCAGAAGCAATCAGTGTAACGAATAATAAGTAACTAAATTTTCTCATAATAACAATTTTAAGTGCTGTATTTAAAGACAAAACAAACAGTAAATGAAGTATTTCTATCATCATAAACCATTCTTTCAACAACTAACAGTTGAGCATAATTATTGAATTGATGCATTTTAATCTTCGATCAAAGATATGATGATATTTTCATCTAAACAAGAGAATCCCAATCCGTTGTGCAGTCGTACCCATGTATTGAACAAACGTACTCATGTAATGATTTAGTGTTTTTTATTAAAAGCGTTAAAAAGCATTCTATAAAAAGACAGATAAAGACTATAATAAAGGTCTTATGATGCTTGACTTTTCAATTGAAAAAATAATAATTGAGCTGTATAAACGAATAAAGGCTTTCCTAAAAAAGGAAAGCCTTTGGGGTGAATGAGGGGATTCGAACCCCCGACCCTCGGAACCACAATCCGATGCTCTAACCTACTGAGCTACAATCACCATTTTTCGGCTGCAAAGATAAAGGATTTCTTTATCCTGACAAGTATTATCCGAAAATATTTTTTAGTGCATTCTATTCACTTTATTCAGGAGCAATCAACTTAAAACCAACTCCATGAACGTTTAAAATCTCAATGCTAGAATCCCCTTTTAAGTATTTCCTTAGTTTAGTAACATATACATCCATACTTCGTGCATTAAAATAACTATCATCGAACCAAATTTTCTTTAATGCCACACTCCTATCCAATGTTTTATTTCTATGGGCACACAACAATGATAATAGTGAAGACTCTTTACTAGTTAGCTTTTGATCTTTTCCTTCAAAGTTAAGAATATTACGGATCACATCAAATTCATATTTACCTATAGTATAGGCATCTGCTTCTTCCTCCTCTTTATTACCCGATCGGCGAATAATAGCTTCTATTCTTGCTAAAAGCTCATCCATATGAAAGGGTTTGGTGAGGTAATCATCGCCACCCACATTAAAACCTTCCATCACATCCTCTTGTAAAGTTTTTGCAGTTAAAAACAATATAGGAGTTGTTTGATCTGTTTCACGAATTTCACGTGCCACCGAAAAGCCATCCATAATGGGCATCATCACATCCAAAATGATAAAACCAATATTTTGTTGGTTTTCTTTGTACTGGTCCACTGCTTCTTTTCCATTTACACAAAGCGTACATTTATACCCCTTTGCATCCAAATAGGCCTGAAGTACTGTTCCTAAATTTTTATCGTCTTCTGCTAATAAAATATTCAATTTTTTATCTTCACTCATAATTATGATTTTTCTAATGGCAAATATATAGTAAATGTACTACCTTTTGATAATTCGCTATCTATTGTTATTTTTCCTTGATGTTTTTCTACTACTGATTTTACATAACTTAAACCCAGGCCAAAACCTTTTACATTATGCACATTCCCTGTGGGAACTCTATATAATTTATCGAAAACCTTTTTCTGATTAGAACTACTAATTCCTATTCCGTTATCTGTAATACTCACAATAATTCCACTTCCAACATTTCGTGTGCTTATTGTAATAATTGGGGCCCAAGGAGTATATTTATTGGCATTATTTAATAAATTAAATATTATATTGGTAATATGAACCCTATCAGCTACAATATTAGACACTGAGGCATCAAGTTCCATATAAATAACACCCCCTTTTTGTTTAATTTGGAGATCTACTTTTTGTTTGGCATCTATGATAACATCATGTATATTAAGGAGTTCTGATTTCAATTTTATTTCTCCTTTTTGCAAACGTGCACTCTGAAGCACCCTTTCAGCCATACTTGAAAGCCTGTTATTCTCTTCATCAATAATAGATACATAGCTTTCATATACGGCTTGATTTTTTGCAATATCCTTATCACCTAGAGCCTGACAAGCCAATGAAATAGTTGAGATTGGAGTTTTAAATTCGTGAGTCATATTATTGATGAAATCATTTTTGATCTCGGATAATTTTTTCTGTCGAAATACGGTACTTACCACATAAGCAAAAGAGAATATAATAGTAAATATTAAAACTACCGATAGGGCCAACAATACCCATATTCGTGTAATCAAATATTGTCGCTCAAATGGAAAATAAATCATCAATTGATTTTTTTGGCCAAATATCTCACTTGGAAATAACAAATACCTGAAAGGACTGGATAAAAGCTCATTATAATATTTTCCTGCTTCATGTAAAACTATTTTATTTCTTCTCGGACTAAAAATACCAAATTCATATTGTGTTTTCAAGCCTGCCAACCTAAACTCTATTTTTAGCAAACTATCAATCAAATTTTGTTCAACCCTATTCTCCACATTTTTCATATTTCTAGGAACGCCCCCGAACATATTTTCAATCAGATGTTTTGATGGGTGATAAGATTGTAATGATGTGCTTTTATCATTATCCTGACCAAATGAAATGAAGTTATCAGCTAAATACACATCTAGTGAGTCTTTGGTATTAATCAGCTTTAATCGTGAATTTTTTAAACTATTTTGCCTATACTTTATCATTCTTTCACGATCGATTCGCTCTAAATTATATATGGCTTTGGATACAGCATCTTCCACATCTCTTTGAAAAATAGCCTCCCGTACCATCAATGCATTTTCAATCAAATATACCTGTATCACAACTAAGGTAATGAGAGTTAAAGACATTAATGTGATAATAAAATATATTATTCTCTTATTCAAGTTATAGCTTTTGAGCAAATATAAGTGCTTATTACAGCTCGATAATAGGCTTTAACACTCTTTAACTCTTGTTATAAGCACTTAACATCTACAAGGTACTAATTGCCATATCTTTGCCTCAACGATAACACGTTAATTTTCTCATAATAGAGTTAGTTGTGAAACTGGCTATAATTATTGAATAAATGATTTGATTTTGATTTTTGATTTAAGCAGGCTTCCCCCAAAGATTCGCCTGCTTTTTTTATGCACTCCTATAGGCATTATACACCCTTTTTTTTATTTGTATTTTCACGGGTTATTGTAAAAAGAAGAAGGGAAACCTTAAATCTATAAATCTGGATTAAAAACCTTATTTTTTAATTCTTCAGGATCTAGGTCGCTAAAATCCAGCTCTCCATATATATCAATAATTTCGGGAGCAATAGGTTGTATATAACGATAAAATAAAGATTCCTGCCTTAGTTCCTGGCTTAATACGACTTCTTTACTATCGAATTTTGCAATTAAAAAAAGAATGAAACTTAAAAAAATTGCAGCTTTAAGCACACCAAAAAGGCCACCTGCACTTCGGTTTATAAAACCTAATGCTGCCATATCCACAAGTTTTGAAATCATTTTTCCCAAAAGATTAACAGCTATAACAGCTAATATAAAGGTTAACACAAAGCTTATCAGACTTAAATATTTTGTTTTTAGCTCTAAGGCTTCTTTAAGAAATTCTGCAGTAATATCCGAAAAATACAAACTTACATAAATCCCCAAAAGCAATGCAACAAAAGTTGTCACTTCAATAATAAGTCCATTTTTAAAACCCATATAAGCAAGCCATACTATTGGAATCACAAAAATGATATCTAATACACTCATATTTTTTTATTTTTTTCGTTTTAAACGTTTGGTCAACTCAGTTGAAAACACAAAATCATTTAACAATTCATTGTCAGAGGAAAGGATTTCATCTCTATTTCCTTGCCAAGCTACTTTTCCTTCGTGTATGAAAATAATATGATCTCCTATTTTTAAAACGGAGTTCATATCATGACTATTCACAATAGTTACAATATTATATTCTTCAGTTATTTCAGCTATTAATTCATCAATAACATCTGCCGTATTAGGATCTAATCCACTATTAGGCTCATCGCAAAATAAGTATTTCGGACTATTTGAAATAGCTCGAGCAATAGCTACTCGCTTTATCATCCCACCGCTTAACTCACCAGGCATCAAGTGATTAGCATTTACCAAATTCACTCTTTTCAATACTAAATTTACTCTATCAAGCTTTTCTTCTTCGCTCATTTGAGTAAACATATTTAATGGGAACATTACATTCTCTTCCACACTAAAAGAATCAAATAAAGCACCACCTTGAAAAAGCATGCCCATTTCTTTTCTAATCTCTTTCCTATTTTTTCGGTTCATATGTGAAAAGTCTCTGCCATCAAAATCAATATAACCGTCATCAACTTCATGTAAGCCTACCAAACATTTTAACAAAACTGTTTTCCCGGCACCACTTCTGCCAATAATCAAATTATTCCTTCCCTTCTCAAACTTAACAGAGATAGAATTTAATACCATGGTATCACTAAAAAACTTAGAAATATATTTAGCTTCTATCATATTAAAAGGAGTTGAGTTAAAATAAGATTGAAGATAATAATTAAAATACTGGCATAAACCACAGCTTTTGTAGAGGCACGTCCTACATCAATAGAACCACCTTTAATTATATATCCCTGATAACCAGCAATAGTAACTATGATTATAGCAAATACTACTGTTTTTATCAATGCATAAAAAATAGAAAAAGGATCGAACCAAGATCTTAGACCCGAAATATACTCTGAAACAGTAAACAAATTAGTAAATATACCAACCATATAACCACCAAAGATACTCACTGCCATTGAAAATACAATTAATGCAGGGTGGATAAAGATGGCTGCAATAAGCTTTGGGAAGATAAGAAAGTTAGCTGGATTAATACCCATAATTTCCAAAGCATCAATTTGTTCTGTAACCCTCATTGTTCCAATTTGTGATGCGATGCTAGATCCTACCTTCCCTGCTAAAATTAGACTGATCATTGTTGGACTAAATTCTAAAATTGCCATTTCACGACTGGTATAGCCTATCATGGTTTTTGGAATCAAGGGGTTTTCAAGATTATAAGCCACTAATATAGAAACTACTGCCCCCATAAAAATTGAAATGATTACCACAATACCGAAAGAATCAACACCTATTGCATTAAACTCAGTCATCAGTTGCCTAAAAAAAACACTCCGTTTTTCAGGCTTTGCCAATACTTGTTTCATAAGTATTAAGTATTGTCCTATTCTATAAAACAACTTCATATAATAATCTATACTTTTGTTGATTGCTAAATTACAAATTATTTTTAAGGCACAAAGCAATCCTATTTTTTATAAGCTTCTTTAACTCTTGGATATTTAGATATTTTTCGTATTTTAGTGTCGAAGTTTTTACCAAGAAACCTTATATGAACAAAAACCTTCTCTTCCTTATCAGTATTGGGCTATTGCTTGCTTTCTTTTCTGCCTGTGATTCTCAGAATAGTGAACAACAACAAAAAGAAGCTGTTGAAACAAAGACAATACAAAAAACTCAACATCTACATAAGATAAAGAAAAAGAATAAATTAGTAGCCATTACCGATTACAATAGTCATGGCTATTTTATTTACCGAGGTACTCCTATGGGTTTTCAATATGAGCTACTCAATTCGTTAGCCGATTATCTTGATGTAGAATTAGAAATTATTGTAAATAATAGCATTGTTAAATCTTTTGATGAATTAAAAGAAGGTGAATGTGATTTATTAGCAATGGATTTGGCTATTACAAAAGAACGTAAACAGCAAATGGCATTTACGACACCGATTTATAAATCTAAACAAATCTTGGTACAACGATTACCCAATAACTGGAAAAAGATGCGAACCTGGGATGAAATAGAATCTCACCTAATTAGAGATGCCATAGATTTACAAGGGAAGACAATACATATTCAAAATGGATCTATCTTTTTTCAGCGATTAAACAACATCAATGATGAAACTGGTGGTGAAATGATTATTGTACAAGATGATGAGAGTATTGATAAGCTTATTGAAAAAGTGGCCACGGGAGAAATTGATTTTACGATTTGTGATTCTCATGTGGCTAGCATAAATAAAAAGTACCACAAAAATATTGATATAGAAACTCATTTAGGCAGATATAGTCAGAATTTAGCCTGGGCAGTTCCACCAGAATCTGATTCCTTACTCACTGCAATAAACGAATGGTTAGCACAGTATAAAAAATCTAAAGAATTTTATTACGTTTATAATAAATATTTTAAGAATTCGCGTACTACTAAAATGGCGAAAAGTGAGTATAACTCATATAGTGGAGGAAAAATCTCCCCTTTTGATCACCTTATAAAAAAATATAGCGCAGATATTCATTGGGATTGGAGGTTATTGGCCTCTCTTATTTATCAAGAATCAAGATTTAATCCAAAAGCAGAATCCTGGAGTGGAGCTTTTGGTATTATGCAAATGATGCCTACTACTGCTGAAGAATTAGGCATTACACCAAATTCCCCAATAGAACAGCAGATTAGTGCAGGTGTAAAGTACTTAGGGCAAATAGATGAAAGATTAAAAGACAAAGTTCCCGATAGTTTAGAAAGAAGAAAATTTGTAATGGCCTCATATAATGTAGGTATAGCCCATGTTTTTGATGCTCAGCGCTTAGCAAAAAAATATAAAAAAGATCCTGAAATATGGGAAGAAAATGTAGATTATTTTCTACTCAATAAATCTACTCCAAAATACTACCAAGATCCAGTGGTTTATTATGGCTATTGCCTTGGATCGGAGCCCTATAAATATGTTAATGATATATTCGGACGCTATCAAGATTATACTAATCTAATAAAAGATAGTGTGGGTTCTTCAAAATAAAAAAAGGACAAGCTTAAAAATAAGCCTGCCCAATCAAAAACAAAAAGTACAATCTAAATAATGATTGTAGTCCGATTATATTACTTCTCTCGTAATATTTTTTCCCTTATACTTGAGTATAATCGGGTATATAATAGTTGTTTGTGTGCTATTTCAATCTAAAAGAATTAATAAATGCTAATAGATCAATACACGACAAAAGTACAGCTTAATGATCATCAGGAAGATAGGTAAAAACCTGATATTGATCAGCTTTAACACCTAAGGGATATAACGTACTCGTTTATAGAAGTAGCATTTGTATTTATACTAAGCCATCATAGGATCTTGTAATATTATATGCCTATTTTATATCT
>JAOZUW010000205.1 GCA_029938465.1 Bacteroidales bacterium
ACATTGCAGGGTGTGATATGTGTTAAAAATGTGATAGTGTACAAAAGTCCAATAATCACCAAATACCTATAAGCAAAACATTCATATACGATCAATAATAGCTTAATTGGGCCAAATACATTTAAAGATTCTTATCAAACCAAAAGAATATTAATGATGTGTTTCTTTTGAAATGGAAAATAGGCAAATACAAATCTTATAATACTAATTATCAGCTTTATAAAATATTTCTGATGTAATATTTATGTATATCATTGTAATGATTGATGTAATAAATATGTAATCTTTTTTTTGCTATTCCCTCTATATATGTCGAGCTTTGTCTGCGTAAATAAACAAATAATACAATATTTATGATGGCATATTTACAAAGATTTTTTTTCATTCTTATATTTGGATGTATTCTTTCGACTATAAATGCACAAGTTGGAGACGTGCTCTGGCAAGAAGATTTCAATCATTTAGACAACTGGGTTATTGAGACAGGAAATGGTAGTTGGGGTTGGGGTAATGGAGAGCTTCAGTTTTATCAAGAAGACAATGTATCAATTTCGGAAATTGAAGGAGATCCTGGGAATTATGCCCTTCATATTACGGCCAGACAAGAAACAGGACCCAATATAGTTGACCAATGGGGCAATCCACTTCAATATACATCTGGAAGAATAAACACCAAATCTAAAATATCACTTCGATATGGTTTAGTAGAAACCAGAGTTAGAATACCTAATATTAATTTAGGCGGCTGGCCTGCTGTTTGGATGCTTGGCACTTCAAATTACTCTTGGCCTTCCAAAGGCGAAATCGATATGATGGAAATGGGGCATCAAATAGCTTTCAGAGATTTGCATGATACACATAATGGTGGAAATGGTCAGAACAATTCCAATGTGAACCAAATGGTTGCTGCCAATGCTATTTTTTACAATGAAGATGCCATCGTACCAGGTAATCCTTCTGGAGCTGCAAGCATCTCATGGGATCCAGAAGATGATTATTGTCGACCTTATTATAATTATGATAATCCTCTTAATGATAGATATCTAATATATAGAACCTATTGGGATGAAAATAGTTTGAGGTTTACAGTAATTGATAATGATATAGAATATGAACTCTTTACAGAACCTTTTTATACTGATAGCATAAGCGATGAATTTAACCACCCTTTCTTTTTAATAGCAAATTTAGCTATTGGAGGCGCATTTACTGATGCCTATAGTTTAGGAGACCCTGGTAGTGGAGCAGCTGTTACCATGCCTTTCGCAGCAGATATGTATGTGGATTATATTAAGGTAATGGAATGGAATGAGCAAGGTGATGTTCAATTGGGTCCTCCTTCAACTCAATCTGGAACCTTTGGAATTTATACAGACGAAACACCAACTGATAACGGACTTTTCTCCGTAGAAGAAGCCCAAATATATGTATGGGAAGGTACGCTATCAGAAGGCAATATTCCTCCTTATGAAGGCGGAAATGGAATTAGTTGGGTGACTAATGGATTGGGATGGTTTGGAGCAGGAATCATGTCTGCACAACCTATTAACTTATTCAACTTTGGAGAGGGGCATTTAGAATTCAGGATAAAAATTCCGCCTAATATTAGTTTTCAAATTGGAATAATTGACGCCTGGGGAAACCAAAATTATGTTGAATTCCCAGCTAATCAGACTACTTATGAACTTGAGAGAAATGGAGAATGGGGAAAGGCAAGAATCCCAATTTCAGATTTAAGAGGCGAGCTCATAGATCTTCGTATGCTCAGCTATGAATTTGTAATACTGGAAGTAAATGGCGCTAATTGCGAATTCGCTTTAGATGATATTTATTACTCTGGTGGTGCTCTTTCAGTTCAAGAATCAATTAACTCTAATCAAACTCCACTTTGTGCTATTCAGCCAAATCCTTTTCATACAAAAACAAAACTAAGCTATGAGCTTTTAAGGAAAGAACAAGTTCGTATTCAGGTTTATGATATCTCTGGGCGATTAATTGAAACCCTTGTAAAAGGTCAGCAGGCAAAAGGACATTATGAAGTAATATGGAATGCCGAGAATCAACAGAATGGACTTTATTTCATTCATACCCAAATGGGTAGTTACAGTGAAGTAATAAAATGTGTTTTACAGAAATAAAAAATTAAATAATATATATAATCTTAACAATTAGAACTTATGAAAAAATTTACTCTTTTAGTTTTGCTATTATCAGCAATCACAGCATTTTCACAAAATGCACCTATCAATTTTGAAACAGGTGGCTACGGCGCTGACTGGACCTGGACCGTTTTTGAAAACGAAGATAATCCAGCTCTTGAAATAGTTAGTAACCCAGATATGTCAGGTGTTAATACATCAGCAACGGTTGCCAAGTTTACCGCTCGTCAAGCCGGTCAACCTTGGGCTGGATGTGAGTCAATGCATGGAACTGATATTGGCACATTCACACTTAGTGCTAATAACTCTTCTGTTAAAATAATGGTATATAAATCAGTCATCAGTGATGTTGGAATTAAATTCGTAAAGCCAGACGGCTGGTCAATGGGAGAAATAAAAGTTGCTAATACAGTTGTAGATGCATGGGAAGAATTAACATTTGACTTTACTAGTCAGCTTCAAGATGGATATGATCAGATCGTAGTATTTCCTGATTTTGATCTAAATGGAAGAACTCAGGACAATGTGGTCTATTTCGATAATATTACATTCTCTGAACAAGGCGGTGGAACAGGCTCTGAGCCAGAAATAGCTGCCCCAACACCTACGCTTGATGCTCAATATGTTATTTCTATGTTTAGCGATGTTTATACCGATGTTCCTGTGGATACTTGGAGAACAGATTGGTCAGATGGTTTACTAACAGATGTGATGATTGATGGAAATCCAACTAAAAAATATCATTCTCTAAATTTTGTTGGAATTGAAACTGTTGGAGCTAACTTAATAGATGCTACTGATATGACTCATTTCCACCTTGATATGTGGACTCCGGATGCCAATGATTTTAAAGTAAAACTCGTAGACTTTGGTGCCGATGGTGCTTATGCTGGAGGTGACGATACGGAACATGAAATAACTTTTGCTGCTCCTACTACCGAATCATGGATTTCTTATGACATTCCTCTAAGTGATTTTACAGACCTTTTGAATAGAGATCATTTAGCTCAATTAATATTTGTAAAAGCTCCTCTTGGAACTATCTTTATTGATAATGTATTCTTCTATGATGATGCAGTTGGATTAGATGAAAACGCAAATATTAATTCCTTCAAACTAGATAACTACCCCAATCCTATTTCTACTTCAACGACCATAAGCTACACAATTCCAAAGTCAGAATTAACTGAGATTAGTGTTTATGATCTTTCTGGACGTACAATTTCAACATTAGTTAATACAACTATGGAAGCTGGAACTCATCAGACCAAATGGGAAATTACAAATGAAAAGCCTGGTGTGTATTTCATTAAAATAAAAGCAGGGAATTTTATTGATGTAAAGAAATGCATCCTTCAATAATAATAAATAATCAAAACCACAAAAATGAAAAAAATTATAAGTTTTTTTAGTTTAGTATTTATCTTCTCTCTCGGTTTTGCTCAAAATGCACCTATTGACTTTGAAGCAGGTGGGAATGGAGCTGGCTGGACCTGGACCGTATTCGAAAACGGAGCCAATCTACCTCTTGAAATTATTCCAAATCCAGTAAGCGGTACTGGGAATAGCACTACCACAGTAGCTAAATTTACTGCTGTAGATGCTGGAATGGCATGGGCAGGTTGCGAAACCTTAGGTATTGGAAGTTTTACTTTTGATGCAAATAACAGCATCATTAAGCTTTGGGTTTATAAGGATT
>JAOZUW010000206.1 GCA_029938465.1 Bacteroidales bacterium
TGGTATAAGACTTTCAGTTTCTACATATTTTTGGTTTGAAGTTGGAAGTCCAAAGTTAGAAATTTACTTCTGACTTCTAGCTTCTGACTTCTAACCCAGTTAGGATTAAAACAGAAATGAATTTTATTCGTAAAATAAACCTATGGTACTTCCAGTCCATACTGGTTTATTTGCAATAAAAAAGCCTTCTTCCATATGGAAAAAGGCTATTTTTTTATTGAAGTAAATAATGACTCTATTTCTTCGTTTGTTTCGGATCTAATCCTCTTTGTTTAGCCATATCTTCCAATTTTTTCTGAAATTTCGATTTCTTAACAGGTTTCTTTTTATTGGCCTGTAGTTTGGCGTGGATTTTATCTTCGTTAATGGTTAATCTGATTAAATACATTTGAGCAAAAGTAAAGATATTAGCTAAGAAATAGTAATAACTTAATCCGGAAGCATATTCATTAAACAAACCTAAGAACATAATAGGCATCATATACATCATGGTTTTCATTCCTGGCATTTGAGTGGAACTACTTCCCATCATTTCGCTATTCACTTTTGTGTATATAATAGTAGAAACTGTCATTAGTAGGGTAAATAAACTCACGTGATCACCATAAAATGGAATGGAGAAACCATTAGGAAAATCCCAGATGGAGTCATAGGATGATAAATCCGTTGCCCAAAGAAAAGACTGTTGCCTCAGCTCAATAGAGGAAGGGAAAAAGCGAAATATGGCAAATAGAATAGGCATTTGCAACAGCATAGGAATACAACCTGCCAATGGATTTACACCTGCTTTTTTATAAAGATCCATAGTGGCTTGTTGCTTTTTCACAGCATCCTTACCCTTGAATTTCTCGTTTATTTCATCAATTTCAGGTTTTAATACCCTCATTTTTGCAGATGAAGTATATGTTTTATAGGCAATAGGAAATAGGAATACTTTTAATAAAACAGTAAGAACTAAAATGACAATACCATAGTTCCATCCCCAGCCACCAAGCCAAGTAAATACATTAATAACAATATATTCGTTTATCCAAGCTAAAAGAAAAAATCCCCATCCAATAGGTATTTGGCGTTCAAGATCTAGATCATATCCTTTAAGACGTTTAAATTCATTAGGACCAATATACATTTGCATCCCAAAATCCATTTCTCTTGCACTTACTACAGGAATAGCTAATGCCGATTCCATAGTTATTTCGTATTTCGGATCGCGAGAGGAGCTTTGAAATTGTTTGATTTCGCCATTTAAAAAGGATTCGTCAGCAATTAAACTCATACTAAAAAAGCGTTGTTTATAACTAACCCATTTTACTTTACTAGCTAGTTTTTCTGCATCATCATCATTATCAGAAAGTTCGTCTACATCATCTTGGAAAAATTTATAGTAAATAGCCGAACCATTAAAGCGATCTACGATTTTCTCCTGATTACGTAAGTTCGTCATCCAATTAAAATCTAAAAAGCCTTGTCTGGAGTCGATTAAGGTTTCCATGTCTTTCATTCTTACATGAAAGTCAAACATATATTTATTGCCATACAGAGTGTATGCATATTCAATATATTGATGATTACTATAGGTATTGCCAGCATCGGCATATAAACGCATACTTATTGTTACGCTTTCCTCTCCGCTTATATTTATATCTTGGCCATTATATTCTCTTCCATCAACAAAGGTTTTAAAATAATGATCTTGTGTGTTAATCAAACGATTTGCAGCCGAAAAAGTAAAACCAAATTTTGCAGTATCACCTTTAAAGAGCACTAAAGGTAATGAGTCGTAGGATTTATAGTTTAGAAGTTCCGCACTATAAATTCTACCTCCTTTTGGTGTAAAATCAAGTTTTAGTACTTCGTTTTCAAAACGAATCAGTTGATCTTCTCCTATAACGGAATTGGCGAAAGCGCCATATTTTTCTTTTAATTGTTGCTGTTGAACAGAGGTGTCAACAGTAGTTACAATATTGGTTTCCTCGATAACAAGGTCTCTGTTTTGTTGTGCTTGTATGCGATACAGAGAATCCTGATAGCCTTGTTCTTTTTGTACTTGAGCAATGGAATCAGCTTTGTGCTGAGAGGCAATGATCTCTTCTTCTGTTGGAGCGTTCCACCAAGAGAAGCCTGCAAAAATAGCAAAGATAAGAACTAAGCCTATAATAGAATTTTTATCCATGGATTAAATTTATTTTTTTGGATGGCAAAGATAAGCCTTTCTATTTGATTAACTCCTAGTTATTCAGGATAAAAATGCAGTTTCCTATCTGGATTTCAAGGAATAGCTATTTCGCTTTCTTAAGATCTTTTGATTTTGTGATTTTACTTGTAATAAGGCTTGTTGCTTTGGCTTATTATGGTATGATCTGCTACTGTTTTTATCTGTAGATTTTAAGCTGCTTTCCAGAAGAATACTTTGGTTTAATGTCCACGAGAAATTAAATTCTTTACCATTTTCCCAAACTGCATCATTATTGGTGCCAAAAATTCTGGCATATACATTGGAATTGTTTAAAGCATCGTAATAGCCAAAATAATACTCTTGATCGTCATTGGGGATAAGCACATTTTCATCAAATTGATAATCAGTATTATAATTTATACTCCATTGATCCAGATCATGATTTCCATAATTGATTACACTGAGGAAAAAGAAATCTTCACTTGCATTTAAATCAAAAATAGGGGAGGTTTCTCCGGAAAGATCTAAGGATTCTTGCCAAACCAAAGTGAGGCCTAGTGTTTGACTTCCAACAGTTTCGCCATGAGTTGTAGCTCTGTAAAAAATATTCTGTGGATTTTCATCATATACGTAATTCACTCTATCTAAAACAGCAATTTCCTGACTACCCATACTTTGCACATTTATATTCATTGGCGTATAGGTAGGATTAAAAAAGCTCACACTATATATGCCCACTTCCATATCTATGGAGATTTGTCCTGTCCCACCATTAGAATTAATGTTAACTACTCCTGAATATAAATCATTGCTGAGACCAGTCCTGTCTATTTCTATCCATATCTTATCTTCTTCACCACTTTGTAAATGACCACTGTTTTGTGAAAAACCTATCCAGGATTGTTGTGAGTTTAAACTGTAATCCAGAATTTCTTCACCATCATTTCTAATCATAACATAATCTCTATCAGAATTCCGATCTATTTTAATATAGTCAATATCCCACCATAAAACAGGAGGATCAGGATAAGGTTTATATATTTGAACAAGCATATCCGTTACTCCACCATTGCTATTTACTAAGATACTAGACTTGTGTATACCGAAATCTAAATTTTCAGTTGTTGCAGTGACTTGGATTTTTGCCATTTCATTAAAGCCAAGAACGCCTGAAGAAGGTGTAATATTTAGATAATTATCGGAAGCTGAAATTTGGAAATCCATATTTTTATTTCCTGTATTTACAATGCTAAAATATTTTGCGGTTTCTCCTTTTTTGAAGATAAGGTTATTGGTGTCGGCATGTAAATTAGCTGGGCGGTTATCTTTTCGGCAAGCAGAGAATAGTATAATACTTATGGAAATTAACAGAAAGTATTTAGAAATATATGGGCTCATAATGATCGGTTTTTCTAATTTTTTATAAAACAATCCAATATCGTACCAAACTAGGATGATTTATTAAATTTTACTAACCCATGATAGAATTTTGCATTTAGTAGATAGCGTATTTCACATCTAATTGATGAATCATTGCTTTGCATAGCAATAGCTATAGAAATAAATGATGAAGAAGAATAGGTGCCAGATAGGTATATAATATTCTATGATGGGTTAGTATATACTAAGTTGGTTTAATAATTCCGATTTAGAAAATGAATTATTTTTGTCT
>JAOZUW010000207.1 GCA_029938465.1 Bacteroidales bacterium
GGGTTTATGGGTGGTGAATTACGTACTTATCATCCAGGTGTTTTAGAAATCATGACAGTTAATATCTTTTTATTTGATTTTATTCGCCACTGTAAACCTGGAGATGTAGTTATCGGGATTAGTTTTGGAGAAGGACTTGATAAAATAACTAGCGAATCAATGAAAAAAGCTCAAGCAAATGGAGCTACAACTGTTGCAATTACAGATAGTACAATTTCAACATTACTTCAAAGCGCTGATCACAAACTAATTACCGCATCACCTGGTGAATTTGTTTATAGTTCAACTATCGGAGCTCTTAACATTGCCATTGCAATAATTCACTGCTTTATAAAATTAGGAGGAGAAGAATACAAGGAAAAATTAGATGAAACACAAAAGCTGATGGCTGAAAAAAATATCTGGTATTAATCTTAACTAAATTATGCTATCTCCCAAACAGAAAGTTAAATGCTTTTATAATAAATATTAACTCAAAATTAAATCAAAATGGAAAAAAAGCTACACATTAAATTCAAAAAAGTAATATTTCTAGTAATGGCACTTTTTTTAAGCAGCCATATGCTTATTGCACAAACAGGTGTAGTAAAGGGAATAGTTACTGATAGCCAAGGGGATTTGCCAGGTGCAACTATTAAAGTAGAAGGGACGAGTAAAGGTGTTATCACAGATTCAAAAGGTTCTTTTACACTTGAAAATGTTCCAGTTGGAAAACAAACAATTACAGCTTCTTTTATCGGCTACAAATCCATAAGTAAAGCCGTTACTATAATTGAAGGAAAAACCATAGAACTAACCTTTACATTAGAAGAAGATATTTATACATTACAAGATGTTACGGTTACAGCATCTAAACGTTCTGAAAGGATTCAGGACGTTTCCCAATCTATTTCGGCTATTGACGGAAAACATTTGGATGCCTTGGGAATAACAGATGCTAATGATTACATTAAAAACCTTCCAGGAATAACAACTGTCCAGATCGAACCAACTAAAGTGGACATAATAATTAGGGGTGTTTCGCCTATTGCCGGTAACGCTTCAACAGTCGGTTACTACGTTGGTGAAACTCCTATATCTGCAGGATGGCAAACTCCTTCTGTATCATCTTATGATGTGGAGCGAATAGAAGTTTTACGAGGCCCACAAGGTACACTTTATGGCGAAGGATCAATGGGAGGTACTATAAAAATCATTCCAAACAAAGCAAATGTAAATGATTTTTCAGCCAAATTCAGTCCTCAATTCTCAGTTACCGAAGGTCTAAATCAGCAGTATAACGGAATGATTAACGTTCCATTAATTAAGAATAGACTGGCTGTTCGTGCAACTGGATATTACCAAGACGATGCAGGTTATTTTAATAATGTAGGTTTGGATTCTACTAAAGCTACTTATGCAAACACCTTTAAAAAGGCTGGTGGCCGTGCCGAATTATTGTTTATAGCTACCGATAAATTATTTTTTAAAGCATCAGCAATATATAACAAAGGTGATGCTGGCGGCAGATTTATTGCAAATGATAATTACGAACAAAATTCTAATATTCCAGAAGAAATGATTGATGAATATGAAATATATTCTTTAACTGGAGATTACAATTTTTCCTTTGCAGAATTAACAGTTACAGGCTCCTATTTTAAACAAAGCTGGGATAATATCCAACAAATACCACCAGAAACCGCCGCTTCGGTGAATGGGCTTTTTGGTATGTTTGGTATTCCAGCAAGAGACGCTATATGGCAAGATATTAGCTCAAAAAATAGCTCGTTTTCTACAGAAGCTCGCTTGGTATCAACCACTCCGGGACCATTAAAATGGACAGCAGGTGCTTATTACAATGAATTCAAAAGTGATTTTGCATATGCAGGGGAAGCTGAGCCAGCTATGACGCAGGAACAAATTGATATGGTAGCAGGAATAATACTTGGCACCCCACCTGGAGCAATAACCGGATCACTATATCAAAATAATATCCAAAACCCAGAACAAATTGCAGTTTTTGGAGAAGTAAATTACGATATAACCTCTAAGTTAAATATATTAGCTGGCTTACGTGTGTTTAAAGAAACTAATAATTACACTTCCTATACAGATGGAATATTTAATGTGCTTACTACTGGAAAAATGCCTGAAACCCTCACAGGAGAAAGTGATGAGTCGGTCGTAAACCCTAAATTTACATTAACTTTTAAGCCTATAGAAAATGTATTGACCTATGCAACTGCATCCAAAGGATTCAGAAGAGGCGGTTTGAATGTTGATATATCTGTATACCCCGATGTAACAGACCCTTACTTCAAGTCGGAATCATTTTGGAATTATGAGCTTGGCTTAAAAACAAGTTTACTTGATGGAAGATTAATAGCAAATGCCGCATTCTACTATAATGATTGGACAGATATGCAAGTGGTAACCCGAAATATTGTAGGATTACAACTAATAGAAAATGTGGGCAAAGCACATACAACTGGTGCTGACTTCGAAATAAACTGGATGCCTTTGAAGGGCTTAATATTATCGCTAAATGGAAATTATACAATAGCCCAAACAGATGTCGATATTCAAACACCTGTGAACACCTCGGTTGATGAGGAGTTTATCACCATTCCAAAAGGTACGGATTTGCCATTAATCCCAAAAATCACTTTGAATATGTCAGCTCAATATAAAATTGCATTTTCAAAAGACGCTTCTCTTACTCCGCGTGTTGATTATAATTATACAGGAGAAAGTAAGTCGGCAGTACCAAATATGATAGATGGCGAAAAACTACCAGCCTATAACAAAATTGATCTAAGAGTTACCTATGACTACAAAAAGTATGCAGCCTATCTATTTGTAAATAACCTAACAGATGAACGAATTATAAGTAATTACTTTGGTAATGATCCTGTTTTGGGAAAGGTTTATTATATGGGTCGCCCAAGAACTATTGGCATAGGATTTAACTTATTGTTTTAGTATTACAAAGTATATATAAAGGATAAATCTGTTGTTCAATTGGTATTAAAACTGATTTAGAACAAGTGTTATCCATAATATTGAAATACCAAATATTGAAGATGTAAGCCAACTGGCGCAAAACAATTTGTTGGCTTTCATCTTTAATATAAGTACTTTAACAAAAGTTATTTTGCTTTTTATTAAGTCAAAGAGTTTTGTGAGAAAATAGATCTTATACCCTAATTGATTATTTTATTTTGATCACATTTTTAAATCCAAATTATTTTTATTCAACTACAAAAAAGTTATAAAGGTACTTTTAGCGAAGCTTTACTAGATTGTCTAGCGCCAAAAACAAGAGCCTTTTTATACTAAAAGAAATTTAAACCTTAACAAGAAAACAAAAGACAATGATAAAAGCAATTACAAAAATAACCAATGATAAGGCATTGGGAAATGCCGTTAAAAGGTATCGTGAAAAAGGAATTATCCTTCCTACATTTGAGCAACAAAAAAATCCAGATTTAATCCCTGACAAAATAAAGGATAAGTTAAAAAATATTGGACTTACAGATTTCAATCCATTGAACCTGTTTCGTATAACATGGAAAAATGAGCCAAAAGAATTTGGTGGTCTTTATGGTAAAGCTAATTATATAGAACTACCTAAAGAGCTTACTGGAGTTAATGCACGCATTGTATTAATGGTTGGAAAATGGTTTCCAACGGGTTCTCACAAAGTAGGTGCAGCTTATGGGTGTCTGGCACCACGAATTACCACTGGTGAGTTTGACCCAGACTATCACAAAGCGGTTTGGCCTTCAACAGGAAATTATTGTCGTGGTGGTGCTTTTGATTCTAAAATTATGGATAC
>JAOZUW010000208.1 GCA_029938465.1 Bacteroidales bacterium
ATTTCAAATTGCCGCAGTATCAAAAGCCACAAAGGCTTCTTGTTGCAGAGATTTTAGAACTTGTGTATGGCGTAAAAGTTGGGGAGTGCAGACATTGCGGTGGGAAATTACATTTGATTGAGTCAAAAGTAAGACCCAGGGCTTCGCCCAAGGCAGCTTAGAATACTAGGGCTTAAATAATGAAAGAATAACATAGTTAATAGTAAAGGTTTTGCCTAATGGCACTACTATGCCAAAAGCAATAAATACGGTATTGAAAAAAACAATATATGAATAATCCAAAATGAAAAAACAAGCAAAAAGTATAAAATCCCACTTAATTATTCTACAAAATATTGGATATATAGAATATCAACCAACCCCCCAAAACATTAAAACCACATAGGCACCCAAATACCCGGCCCCGCTACTTTTGGTGTTGTTCAACAATGTATATAAAAACCGATGGTGCTCTGCACTACGGGGTTTTTATATGCTTAGATGTTGTGTCTCTCTTTTGTTCGATGCAATTTCTGTATCTGTCAAGTTATCACAACATAAGGTTCCAACATCCAGAAATCCCCATTTTGCGTGATAAATTACATGAACAAATCTAATAGATGCTCCACAATTTTCACAAGTTCCGCTTAAATCTTCTAAATCATCTTCACCTACATATTTCCATCCAAATTTCGGTTTGATAATTCCGTGTTCAGCAGCATGGCAACCTTTACACATAGTTTCACAATTTTCTAGTCCATATTCCCATGGAAGTTTGTCTTCTATGTATATTTTGTGATGTACTTGTAATGTCACTTCTGTACTGTCTCTGCCACAGATAGTACATTTATATCCATCAGATTCAATTACATTGTCTCTGAATTCTTTCCACTCTATTTTTGTGTATAGCGACATTAAATGAATGATTTCGACTTTCTAAGCCATTATTTATGATTTTGTCTTAAAATTTTGCACAACGGATGGCGCTATGCTGCGTACCCATTTAGTATTACATATTTTTCTGGTTACAAATCACTAGCATCCGAAAGTTAGTATTTTAAAAAGCCCTCAGAATCTCGTATTTTTGAGTTCTACTAAAAACTTTTCAAATATGGGACTCTTCAGGCGCAACAAAAATAACAATAAACCAGTAATTCGACAAATATTAGATTTAGTACCTCGTTGGCTTTTCGAAAGTTGCACCAATACTTTTAAAACCAACAAAGGTTGCAGTAAATATAAGACTTATGATCAATTTGTCGCCTTAACTTTCGGACAGCTTAATAAGTGTCAGAGTTTAAACGACATATCAGCAGGAATTGGGGTAAGTGAAATTTTCATAAAAGACCTTGGCTTAACACAAAGCCCTGCACGTTCCACCATGAGCGATGGCAATAAGAAGCGTGACTGGCACGTGTTTGAGAGTTTATATTATCGTTTATTAAGTCACTATAAATCGATCCTAAAACAGCACCATAATACACACATCATAAAAGAGATTAAGGGCAAGGTGGTTAAATTAATAGATAGCTCAACTATATCCTTATGTTTAGCTATG
Organism: Bacteroidales bacterium; assembly: GCA_029938465.1. GTDB lineage: Bacteria > Bacteroidota > Bacteroidia > Bacteroidales > UBA12170 > UBA12170. Next base: position 1,538 of record JAOZUW010000208.1, read on the forward strand.
TTTGATTGGGCAGAGTTTCGGACAGCAAAAGGCGGAATCAAATTACACACAAGTTGGGATTACAATTTAATGATACCAGATGTAGTAAATATTACAGAAGCAAAGGTTCATGATAGATACGGATTAGAACAATTAGTTTTCCCTAAAGACACTATTATTGTTGAAGATAGAGCATATTTTGATTTTGAATTAATGCTCAACAGAATAAAAGCTGACAATGTATTTGTTACCAGAATTAAAACAAACACTGTATATGAAACAATTGAGGAATTGGAATTACCAGACCATATTGACCAAAATATTTTAAAAGATGAAATAATACGACTGACATCAGATAAGGCAAAAGAAACGGGTATTTCAGAACATAAACTAAGGCTGGTACACGTTTACAAAGAAGATGAGAACAAAGTTATAGTCATCATAACCAATCAACTTGAATGGGAATACAATACTATTGCAGAGCTATACAAGAAACGCTGGGACATTGAATTGTTTTTCAAGGCTTTAAAGCAAAACCTACAAGTCAGGACATTTTGGGGAACCAGTGAAAATGCTGTAAAGTCACAAATATTTGTTGCCTTAATAAATTACCTACTCCTAGAACTTATAAAACGAACTATTTCTAAAAAACCAGTTGCTTTTTCAAATTTATCAGAAAAGATCAGGTTTTGCCTGTACCACTACCTATCATTGGATTATGTATGCAATGAAGTCAGAGAAGGTGTTCGTAAAGTCACCATCTTGGCCCAAAAAGAAATACCCTTTGAGCAAGACTTATTTTCTGGATAATCTCAGATTCACAACGGAAATACTGGGATAGAGCTATGTTTTGGGTAATTTCTCAAAAACTTTCGGATGCTAGTGATATCAAAGATAATAATAACCATTGAGTTTCAAATCATCACCGTAATAAAGTTTTTGTTTAAAAGACAAAATCTTTTCAGGACCAAATAATAATTGACAGCTATTCAATATAATAAAGCCAAATAATATATATTTCTTTAATCCCATAATGTACTTCCTCCGAAAGATATTTCATAAAATGGATGAGTATCTTTGTTTAATTCTTTGAAACAATAGTTAAGGCTCTAGCAAATCAATTCAAAATACTGTTGCCTGACAAATACTTCAATCCATTTAATAGTAGCAGACGATATAAAATACATTCCTTCTTTTTCCCACATTTTATACAGTTCATAATACAAAGTTAAGAAAATTTATACTGATTTGCAGGAGCTATTTGCAGCTGTTGGGATGTAGTGGTACGAGCTATAAGGTCTCACCAACTGGGGTGGGTTAGTATAAGTCCCTCCGTATAGGCTTTGCGTCAGACTCGTTAAGGGATGTACTCTATTTTGATAAATCAAGACCATGTTCTAAATCAAATATAACATTGTTAAATAGTGCATTATTTGCTTCATTTTCTTGACCAAAGGTTTTCAATCCACATTTTTCCCCTCTTTCAGAAAAGTAAACAGAATATGTTCCATTTGTCAATTTTTCTACATTATATGCATTGTCCTTTAGTTCTCCTCCGATAGCATAATACCTGGGATTGACATTAAAATTTTCAAGCTTTTTTACTAATTCTTGCTTAGTCATATTCTATTATTCATCTTTTCTATATTCAAACTTAACACCAGCACTTATACTGGATTGTCCAACCACAAAAGTACCATAAGTTACCCCATAATTTACAGGAGAACTCTCAAAGCAGTAGAATTTCCCCTATCTGAATTTTCTGTGTGTTCAATTGATGTAAAAACGCCAAGTGGAGTACCTATTACACTTGCGTTAGCAGAGGATCAATCACATGCTACCTCCCCAACTGCGCATCATAAAACCTCGCCCCATAATCGTACCACTGCAGAAAATACTTGATAGTAGTTTTATATCCACTTATTTTTTAATGCTATCAAATAATAAAATGGAGTATAAATTCCTATTAAAAAGAATAACATTAGAAATCTACCAATCTTTTTATCATGCTTTGACCAAATAACCAGGTTGTAAATCCAAAAGGTTAATACAAGTAATGATAATACAGTTTTAATGTTCGAGAAATTCTCACTTAAAATATATGACTTAATACTAATAAAGTCAAAAATAACAGCTATGAACAAGACAAAAAAACTTGCATATAATAGAATATTGGCTGTAAAACAGATGTTTAAGAATATTTTCTTCATTTTATAATATTTTTTCTTTATTTGCAACGGTTGATGAGTTACCAGCTTTTTCAGGCTCAT
>JAOZUW010000082.1 GCA_029938465.1 Bacteroidales bacterium
ATCCTCGTGTAAAGACTGCATCGCCTTCTTGATTAAAGCAATTTGTCTGTTAAATATATTCTGTAAGGCAATATTATCAGGGAAATCACTATTTATTATTTTTAACCTACTGCAGTAATGGATTAGCAACTCCACTTCTGTTTCTTTCATTTTAGAATAACGAATATGAGTTTTAGTATGTCTTAATATTTTACGAACACTCTTTTTTATATAATAAACACTATCCTTATTAATTTGTTCAAATTCTATATCCATTTCTTGTTTTACAGCAGAAATATAGGCAGTTTCATTAGAAGCTTCAAATAATAGATAGGTAAGCAATTGTTTGTTTTCCTTTTTAAATTTCGACAAACGCAAGCACAGCTCAACTAATTGAACTGGAGATTGAAATTTAAGCTCCTCTTTAAGTTCTTTTACACTTGCTGTTTTCATAATTCTATTGGTTATTGAGTAAAAAAATTCGCTATTTTAAACTACGCCATTTTCGCAACATAAAATAACTTATGAAGCCCCCTACAATACCCATAAACACAGCTAATATTACAGCTCCTAAATAATATTGTATTAAATCATTTTTTATATCGCTGAAACTTAAATCAGAAGAAAATTCAGGAATAGCCGGTGCACCCAGAAATAAAGCACCCGTTAAAAAACTTAAATATATAATTACCGGAATAATGGGTGGTAAACTAATATTAGCTGCTATTAAAGTAACCGTTTTATTAAGTTTAAAAGGAATAGTAAGTGCTACAGCTATTATCATTTGAAAACCCCATATGGGAAAAATACCCATAAAAAACCCAAACCCAATGGATTGTGCTATTTTTTTATTTGAATCCTGACTATGGAGAACTTCATCCAAAATCATTTTCTTTATACCGCCGTTTCGTACTCTTCGATATAAATCACGGGGTTTGATCCAAAACAAAGCGATAAACACCAATACCGTATTTAAAATACTAATCCTGAAAAAATCCCAAAACTTACGAAAATGACTTATTCTGTCTTCGGGATAAAGCACTTCAATAGGAACCCAGCTTATAGGCGTTCCTGTCCAGGATAAACGCACAAGGCTTTCTATTTCAAACTCATATCTTGGCGTATAAAATTTTATGGCATTTATAGCTTCCAGTGGATATAACCTAAACCCTGATTGCGTATCCGGAAGTTTTTGTCCTGTTTCTAACCAAAACCAAAAATTACTAAAATTATGACCGAAACTACTACCACTAGGAACACCTTCTGTATCCTTCATATTTCGTGCTCCAATAATCAAGGAATCAGGCTCTTTTTTAATCTTATCTATAAATGATAATAAATCTTTAGCCAAATGTTGTCCATCGGAATCAATACTTATAGCATAACGATATCCCCACTCCTGAGCCTTTTTAAACCCCACTAACATAGCCTTTCCTTTTCCGGAGTTTCTATCTAAATGGATAATTTTTATACGATCTTCATAAGCCTTTAGAACCTCTTTGGTTCCATCAGTACTACCATCGTTAACTACTAAAATTTGCTTGGTATAAGAAGATACATCATCTATTACAGCTGCTAATAAACTTGCATTATTATAGGTTGGTATCAACACTATAACATCTTTAAAAAGATCTGAAATAATAGAATCCTCTACGTGCATAACTTATAGAATTGAGTATTGTGCTATCATCTTATAATGTGATGATTGTGATGAATTAATTGAAGCTTTCATTTTAATAGTATTTTGTTGATTATCCAAAATATTTACCTCCACATTTATCACATCTATTTGCTGAGGATTTAGCATATTTAAAAACTTTAAACTTCTTGCATTTGCCAATTGTAATTTTTTTTCAAAAGCTTTTTCAAGTAGTTCTTTTACCATATGCATCATGGTAACACCAGGCAAAACGGGAACATCTGGAAAATGTCCTTTAAAAATTGGATGATCGGGATTAAGCTTAAGCTGAGCCAACAATTTATCATCAGAAAAGCTAAAGGATTCTATTTTATATAATTTGTTTTCTAACATCATTTTAGCGGTTTAAGAATTATTTGTATTGCAGGATTCAGCTGCTCTATTCTACATTCCTTTGTTTCTTGATTTATAGTAGCCATACTAATTAATTTCGACTTAGAACGGTAACGATCTACCCTATATTTTTGATGATCCTTAAAATAATACAACATACTATGCTTTGAATCATAAATCATATTTTGGTCATCATCTACATAATTAATCAAAACACTGTTCTGTTTTTGAGGTAAAAGCATTAGAATATTAAGTGCAAAGGACTCCCGTATAAACTCATAATCCAAATGCTTCATAATATGATTAATCTTATAATTTGTTTCCTCATAAAAAGATAAATCAATTACTTTTAATCCAAAATCGGTAATCATCACCACACGTAGTGTATCTATTTGTTGTTTGAAAATTAAAACGCCACTAATTTTTTGATCAAAGGCCTCTATCTTACAACGATATTTTGCCATAGCGTGCTGATTAAAAGATATTGTAGATGGAATACTAATTTCATCTGAAAGAACGCTCTTCTTCAAACCTTTTAGTGCAGCAGGTGCACAAGAATTCATTAGTAACAATAGCATTAGCGAAAACAAAGTACTATAAAGCAGCGTTTTCTGGTAGATACTATTTAAAAACATCATCAGAAATATTTTGGTTTACTTGTCTGTTTGAAAAAATCATCTCTGTATAATCTCCTGATGGCTCATGCATTAATAGAATTTGCATATCCAATTGATCTTTATCAAAACTCATTTCCATATAATCAAGGTATGCGGATAATTGTTCATCCAGAGGATTTAAACGAACTATAATATACTTATCTGTTTCGTAAAACTCAAATGAATAATCCTGAGTATTATTTAATAAATCTCCTTGAATACTCCCACTTATCAAGCTATTCATTTGTTGAAACACCTTATTAGAGCTTAAATCAGTAGTATACTCATCATCATTGTCTTTCACTTTCAAAACTCCATTATCCATTATAATAATGTAGGAATAGGGGGAAATATATTCCCAACGAATTTTATCCTTCTGCTTAAACCAAAATTGTCCTTTCGCAATAATTGGTTCTTCTAAAAAACTTAATACCTTTAGTTGTTTAAAATCAGCCTGAAGATTAAGTATTTTCTGAGTTTCCAGATTGATTTTCTCTATCCATTCCTCTTCGTTTTGCAAAGGCTTCCTTTGGGCAAAAACCTGAATAATTAAGATTAAGAAAAGTGAAATAAAAGCAAACCTCATATTATATTCATTTAATACATTTTAGTAATAATCAAACCACGCATAGAGCCCAGTATCGAATGCGCCGCCTACTTCTTCAAAAACCTTATCGTTTCCACATTATTTTCAGTAATAAGCTTTAACACATATACACCTGAATGTAAAAAATTCACTTTTAAAGAATTGGATTGATCTGAGTTGAAGTAGACTAGCTTACCATTAATATCATAAATCTCCACAACTGAAGGATCTATCATGTTTTCAATAAATAGCACATCAGCTGCAGGATTAGGGAAAACTATTAGATTATTCCTAGCATTGCTTATCTTTTTCACATCCACCATACTATTAGCCAACTGATAGTTAGGAATTCCATATCCATAATCATTATCAGGATTATCATGCTGTGTAGATGATATCTCAATAGCTTCCATAATTTGTTTGTTATTAAGCTCTGGATTAGCCTGCCATAAGCAAGCAGTCATACCTGCAATAGTTGGTGAGGAAAAAGAGGTACCACTACTAGATGTGATTCCATCCCAATAAGGATCAGCAACAATTGTATTAGACCCTACAGCACAAATATTTGGTTTCACTCTGGGATCTTCAGGACGACCACGTGAACTGAAATTAACTAAATTACCATTATAATCTACAGCACCTATAGCAAAAACACTATCACCATCTGCCGGGCATGTGATATATTGCCAATCATTACTACCTTCGTTTCCTGCACTATTTACCACCAAAATTCCTTTAGCAGCTGCTAAATCTGCACCAATTGTTACAATAGCAGTATTTCCATCTAAATCATTCCAAGAATGATCCATATTTGGATCATCAAAAGTATTATACCCCAAAGAAGAGTTGATGACATCTGCTCCCACACTATCGGCAAATGCAGCACCTACTAACCAATTATATTCTTCTATAATATTCTCATAATCAGTATACTCTGTTCTCAATAACCAATAGCTTGCCTTTGGAGCTGTTCCTATCATAGCTCCAGGCCAATTGGCTCCCATAGTTGACAGCACTTTAGTTCCATGTGTACTTCCTTCAAAAGGATTATTATTTTCTGAAGCAAAATCTCTTGCCCCCAACATTTGATTATTGGCATATAATGAATCGAATACTTTACGTTCTGGTACACCTTGAAAGCCTCCATCCAAAACAGCAATAACCATTCCTTGTCCCTGAAATCCAGCATCATGTAAAGGAACACCATTAATGATCTCAATTTGCGCTAAAGCATTGCCATAATCAAGAGATGAAGTTGATTTAATAGTATTGATATTTTCAATACCCACTGAAACAATTTGTTCCTCTACTTCAAAAAAGTTTTTTTTATTTAAAGGAGGATATTGGTTAATATCTGCCAGCTTGCTTACTTCCTGAACAAATGGAAGTGCGTTGATCTCATCCAACAAACTCTCGTCAGTTGTTTTGATAACTAAAGTATTTATCCATTTAACTCTATGCCAAACCTCTACTCCTATTTCTGCTACCTGTTGCACATAAGAGGGCGTGATAGGCAAATCCGTACTATTATAATCAATACCCTGATTAATTCTTCTATCTATACTTCTTTGAGTAAGAAAAGCCTCGGGTTCATCAAGAGTAAATGGATTATCATTTTTATCAGTAAAAGTAACAGCATAGTAATTTGGTGCTATTTGTGCCGAAAGTGTTAGGGATGCAAGTATAAAAACCAGCAGTAAATATCTTTGTATCATTATTATAGTTTATTTATTTTTATTTTATAATTTTTATTATGCTCTTGCACGTTTAGAATATACAATCCACAAGGTAGATCTTCTATATTTATATTCTTCTTTTGCTCCATAGCATTCATTGTTTTCCGCCAAATAATCTGACCCTGAGTATTATATAGCATCAAATCTACTGAATTTGTATTTGCATTCTGGAATGACAGCTCAAATTGCATAGTACATGGGTTTGGAAAAACCTTAATCATATGGTCTTTTTCTTGTTCTTGCACTCCTAAAATACTCAAGGCTATTTCAAAATTCGGCATACCATATCCATAGAGTGTATCAGGTTCAAATAATCTATCACAGCTATTCTTAATAGCCAATTTAATTTGGAAAGGTGATAGATCATGATTTGCCGACCACAGACTTGCTACCATTCCAGCCATAATTGGTGAAGAAAAAGAGGTTCCACTACCTTGATAAACTTCATTACTATAGGCTGAAGCGATATAAGCCTTTTTACCACGAGCTACAACATTAGGCTTCACCTCTTCGCTCCATGGAAAACCATGTGAGCTGAAACTAGCAATAACACCATCTGCATCAACAGCACCAACAGTTATAATGTCTGTGGCATCTGCAGGAGCAGCTATATATCTCCAGCTTCCATTTCCTGAATTACCAGCACTATTTACAGGTAACATACCTTTAGAAAAAGCTATATTGGAGGCTCTTGTAATGATAGTGCTGTTTCCATCCAAATCTTCATAGCTATGGTTGTATAATGAATCATCAAAATCGATATAACCTAGAGATGTATTTAATACATCAGCACCCACGCTATCGGCAAAAGCAGCTCCAGCCGCCCAATTATACTCTTCAATAATATTTTCTGAAGAACCGTCTTCTGTTCTTAATAAATAATATTTTGCTTCGGGAGCAGTACCCACCAAATATCCTGGCCAATAACCTCCCATAGTGCTTAAAACGGATGTTCCATGGGTATGACTATTAAAAACATTATTTCCGGGATCAACCATATTGGCAGTTCCTAATATTTGATCATTTTCCCATAATCGGTCAAAAATTTCCAAAGTATCGGCACTAACAAAACCTGCATCCAAAATAGCTATTACGATATCTTGCCCTTGGTAGTTCTGCTGATGAAGCTTCTCTCCCATCAACTGATGTATTTGAACCCATCCTCCACCATAAAAAGCCGAATCATAATCCTCTGTCTGATTTTTAAAAGATGCTGATAATTTTGGAATCTCATAGTCAGGGAACTTATCAATCATTTTGCTTTTTAAATGATAATTGAAAACAAACTCCGTTTTTTCAACAAAATCCAATTCTTTAATCACATCAATATTATTGGTATCAGAAAGAGAAATAATAATTGCATTTAACCATTTCACCGGAATGATAAGTTTGGCATCATCAGTAGCTTCCAATACAGAAGAAATATAAACCGGATCAATTGGTAAATCTTCTGATGTATATGTTACAGAATGCCTCTCACGACGTTCAATAGAACGCTGCGACAAGAATTCTTCCGGATTATCGAAAGAATATGGTGTGTTTTCCTTATCTGTAAAATGAATGGCATATTTATACACATCTTGTGCCTGTGCCATGAAAGACATAAGCAGCAAGCTAATAATGGTCATCTTTTTAATCATAACTTATTTTTTTTCAAAAATAGCAATATTGCTGATACCATGGTATAGACCAGAAAAAAGAAATATAGTTTGCTAGTATTAGTTAAATAATAATGAAAAGTCAAGGATTAAGAACCTCCCCTATTCTACAAATAATTTAACTGTATTCATCTGGCCATTAACACCTTTAATCTTGATAAAATAAATACCTTTAATCCAAGAATTTGTTTGTAAAGACAATTTTTCTTGTTGATGATGAGAATCCATAGCTTTATGATAAACCTTTTGTCCCATAGCACTATACACTTCAAGTTGTTGTATTGGATGATCACTTTCTACCCAAACAGTTCCAGCACTTGGATTTGGGTACACAGCATAGGTTAATCCAGAAACCTCGACCAAAGCATTTACATTTTTTGGTGAATAATACAAAACATTATTACTCCATGGTTCCCAGTCATTACTCCAACTAAAATAATTCACTTCTGTCAGCATATGCGAAAAAGTATAATCTTCGGCATATTCGTTTGGAAAAAGTAGATCTTCTGCATTATAAGAATAATCAAAAACGAATTCATCCTTACTTATTTTTTCCCAGCTCTCATTTACCCAAGTATAGTCTATTTCAATATTTCTATTTCCATATTCATCATAAAAATATTCATCCATATTTTGACTGAGCCACTGCGAACTCTCTTCGTCAAAATAGGAATAAATAGATGTTAAGCGCTGATGCTCTACATTATATGTATACTCAGATTTATATAAATCTAACCACGAGTTAGTTTCAAAACTCCATTCTGATTGCAGATTATAATCCATATCTCCATTTTCATCAAAAAAGTGTTCCCATTTTGATGAAGCTACCCAGTCGTTTAACTCCCAATCGTAATCTATCCATAAATATGGATATCCATCAGCGTTAAAAGTGTACTCTTCCTTATATATTTTTACCCAATTATCAAAATAATTGAAATCAAACGATTTTCATTATCATAATTATAATAATCTTTAGTAATAGATTCCCATTCATTGGCATCCAATTCCCAAGAAAATAAATGCGCTTCTGATAATAGATGGTTCTCATAAGTACTTTCTATTTTAAAAAAGTTTTCCCATTCATTTAAATCTACTCTCCACTTTTGATATTGCATTATCTTTACTTGACCTTCTGGCCAATAAGTAAAATACATTCTACTATATGGAGTCATATTAATATTATCCTCATCCAAAACAGAAAATAGCATCTCAACACATTGACCCTTTACGTTATAGGTATATTTCTCTTTTTCATAAAGCATTCCGTCATCAAAAATATCCATACTATCCATGGCTTGCTTAATTTCAAACGGATCTCTTCCTTGATTGATACTTTCTGCAAAAGAAATGAGATGGTGTTCAGAGATTTCATATAACTGAGGCACATACTGTTGCAATACTTGCTTAATAGTTTTTCCATGTAAATCCTTTGTTGAAAAAGGTTTTTTTTCTTGACTAAAAGCTGTGGACACTACAATTACTAGTAACATTATTACTAAGATGGAATTTCGTTTCATTTATTTTGATTTTTAGTTTTAACAAAAATAGCATTTTTATTGAAAATTTAATCAAAAAACCTCATCATTTTTATAATGAATAAGTTAACAACTAGGGTATGCTGAAAAAACACTTATATTACTATATTACAACTATTTATATTGAATAACTAACAACAAAATGCGAGATTTTTACCTAAATTATTTAAAAAACTTTACATTTTTTAGTTAGGCTCCACCCGTTGGCAGATCATCTACTCCACCATCAATTTAGCAGAATGACAAACGTTATTTTCATCCATAAGATGAATAATATAAACACCTTTTACCCATGAATTTGTGTGGAAAAACAATTTCTCTTGTTGAGAATGAGAATCCATAGCTTTATGATAAACCTTTTGTCCCATAGCACTATACACTTCAAGTTGTTGTATTGAATAATCACTTTCTACCCAAACCAAACCATTACTTGGGTTTGGGTAAATATTAAAAGAGTTTTCAGCCTTATTTATTTTGTTCACACCAGTACCCATATCAGGATCATTAATCTGCTTATCAGTAAAAAGAAAATAAGCTCCTGGAGCCAGTTGAGTATGCCAAATACCATCAGCATCAAGAATTACATCTTCCTCATGATTAAAGAAACTATACCAATTTCCACCCTGCGGAAAAGTAATATGCACCTGTTTATAACCTACACTAAAATTACCAATAGCTATAGCATTCATTTCTTCCGCAAGCAGACTTACTGTTTTTATTTCACCGTTAACATTCAACTCAAAATCAGTGGTTTCCCAAGTTTCGTTTTCAGCTTTTAACTTATTCATTGAGGCTGTAACTAATTGTATATTCTTCCTTCTCCATTCTTCCTGATAATCCCACTTAGGTGGTTTTGGAGTTAATCTATCCTCATCATTACCACTTGGCCAGTTGATGGAGTAGTCGTAACCCAGTTCACCAAACTGCCAAAACATTTTTGGTCCGGGAATCATTAAATGAAAAAGAGTAGATAATTCTATTCTCCTAAAACCTATATTTTCTTCTTTTATATCGTACCAATCGTAGCTATTTCCCCATTTATTATTATAAACCATTTGTCGTTCTTCATCGTGGCTTTCCATATAAGAAACCAGATGAGGATTGTTCCAACCTCTTTTTTTATAGGACGCCCAGCTTAAATCTGAACTACTACTTGGATCATTATTATATCCCATATTGGCTTGTTTAAATCTTTCGTTCATATTCCCCCATAGTAATATCCCGGAATTCGCTAATATTTTCTCCTCAGAATTATCAGCTAAGTGTTCAAATATAACGTAAGCATTTTCATTAATTTCCCATATAGCATTGGCCATTCGCTGTAAAATAGTAATTCTACTGGCATCATAAGCCCAACCATCACCTGGTTTGTTGGTAAAACCTTTAGTGAAATCAAATCTAAAACCATCTACTTTAAACTCGCTTAGCCAAAAACTATTCACACTATCTACAAAAGCTTCCGTATAATGGCTTTCATGATCAAAATCATATCCCCAGTGGTAAGCCTGATTAGGAGAAACAGTATTAAACCAAGGGTTATCAGCAGCAGGTCGGTTATTTGCACCATCCCAATACATCTGAACCTGAGGATTTTGACCATAAGAATGATTGAGCACCATATCAATTACTACAGCAATACCTTGAGCATGACAAGCATCAATAAATTCTTTCAGTTTATCTTTTGTTCCATAATATTTATCTACTGCAAAGTAAAAAGAAGGGTTATAACCCCAGCTGTTATTGCCTTCAAATTCATTGATAGGCATCAGTTCAATAGTATTGATACCCAAGTTTTTAAAATAAGATAAGGTATCTAATAAAAACTGATAACTGTGATCCTCAGTAATATCTCTTATCAGAACTTCATATATCACCATATCCGTAATTTTTGGTGCTTCAAAGTTTTCTATCTGCCAGTTATATTCACTTTGTCCTGTAGTAAATACCGATGCAATACCTTGAGTTTTTCCAAATGGATATTCCAGTAGGTTTGGGAAATTTTCTTCTGGAATATAGGAATCGTTCCAAGGATCTGAAATTTGTTCACTATAAACATCAGCAACTATCAATTCACCATCAATATAATATTGATAGATATATGATCCATTCACTTCCAAATCATTAATTTGCACCCAAAAGCGTTCACCATCAGGCGTTTGCTTCATATACACTTGATCATTCACTTCCCAATTACTAAAATCACCAATAGCAAAAGCATATTCTTTTCCAGGAGCCAAAAGACTTAAAACCACAGTATTTTCATCAATATAGTTTACTCCATCTCTTAAGCCATTTGGTAATTCTTCAATAGTAACATCACCTCTTACGAATATATAAGCGGAATCTATCATCAACTCACTACCACTCCAAGCCTCCACTTTAAAACTAGTTTTTCCAGCATTTACTGCTTCAAAATCATAAGTAAAGCCTTCTGCTGGATATTCCCCCTCAAAAGTTTCGTTGATATAAAAACGAACGAATTCGGCATTTGCTGCATACACAACAATAGGAATCGTTTGGTTTATTTCTACAATCTTACCATTTTCTGGCGACTCAATAACCACATTCAAACCAAGATCATATACCTCTACATATATATCTGCTCCACCACTTTCTCTTCCTGTTTGGCTTCCATCGTGATTACGAAAAACAAAAGCCATTTTCAAAATCTCTTCATCTTCCGGAACATTGTAAAACTCCCTAATAGATGGAGAAATAATCAATTCATAGGTATTGGCATCTATTCTATCAAGTTTAGCTTTATCTGTATTTTCGTTCCAGTTAGCTATAGTATATTTCCAATCGCTTCCTGATGAACTTTGATCGGTAATAACGCCTGTATGCGCCCAAATATCATTGGTATAATCTGCTAAACCACCATCCCCTTCCGAAGCATGAAAGCGGATAATAACTGATTCGTTCTCGGTTGGAAATGCGGGTGTTGTAGTAATAACTTGCGAAAACAGCTGCAAGGGTATCATTAGCCACAACAGTACTATATATTTTGCTTTATACATCAGTTGAATTTTTTTTGAATTGAATGCAAAGATAAGTGAAAAAAACCTGTATAAATGAATATCTCAGGCACAAAGAGAAATTTCTAAAGCCAACAAAGAGATTATATCTCTATTTTATTAAACCTTTAAGTACTTCGGTAGTTAATTCTTCTCCAGGCAATTTAGGAAAACCTTCCCAAACTACAATGCCTTCAGGGTTTATTAGTATAACATGTGGTATTCCTGTTACACGCAATGCATTTTTTACTCTGGCTTTTGTATCGTAGCCATTGGTATATTTAATATTATTTCTGGAATAGAGTTCCATCTTTTCTTTAGGCTCATTAGTGATTCCAATAATAACCAACTTACCCTTAAAATCTTCTTGCCAAGCATTCATCTCTGGGATAATTTTTCTACATGGCCCACACCAGGTTGCCCATATATCTACCAAGATATATTTTCCATCCAAATTTCCTGGACCAATTATCCAACCTTCAACTTCAATAGCAGGAGCTTTTTTTCCTAAAAAGGACTGAGCCCACATTTTTTTTTGTTGTGGAGGTTCAGGGTTTCCAGCTTGCGCAATTGACACGAATAGGATACTTAATAATATCAGGTGACTTAATAAAACGTTTTTTTTACTCATCTAGTTTAAAATATAGGTTTTAATAAAAGAGCTGCAAAATAGATAAAAAGTTGTATTAACATCACTAATTTAACATAATTTTTAAAATGTATTATTAAACGATAATCCATGAATTGAATTATATTTGCATCAAAAGGAAACCCAAAGCAATATATGGAAAATTTCTCGGTTACCATATTAGGAAGCAGTTCGGCATCACCAACTTCACAACGTCATACTAGCGCACAATTGCTTAATTTTTATCAGCGAATGTATTTAATTGATTGTGGTGAATCTACTCAAATACAACTCAGGAGAAACCATTTAAAGCTTTCCAAAATAAACCATGTTCTTATCAGCCACCTACATGGCGATCATTTTTTCGGACTTGTAGGTTTTATTAGTAGCCTTAACCTTTTTGGAAGAAAAAAAGAATTGCACATTTATTCTGATCCCAGAATACAACAAATAATTGATTTACAGATGGAAATATCTGAAAGTCAACTACAATTTAAAATCATATATCATCCATTAAATTTCCATGAAAAAGAGCTGATTTTTGAAGATAAAAAATTGGAAATCTATAGTTTTCCACTAGAACACAGAATACCTACATGCGGTTTCCTATTTCAGGAGAAACCCGGCTTACCCAATATTAAGAAATCAGCCATACAAAAATATGAGATTGGAATAGAGGAAAGAAAGAGTATTAGACAAGGTTCTGATTTTGTTACCACAGATGGTCAACTCATCAGAAATCAAGAATTAACCAGAGCTCCTGCAGAAACACGTTCTTATGCCTATTGCTCAGATACTAAATACACTCCATATCTTAAAGATTATTTCCAAGGAGTAGAACTTTTGTATACTGAATGCACTTTTATGAATGATTTTCAACAAATAGCTGAAGATAAATTTCATATGACCACAGGAGATGCTGCAAAACTAGCCAAAGAGGTAAATACCAAAAAATTACTTGCTGGTCATTTCTCTGCACGTTATAAAGATTTGAGTGAAATGAACAGCGAGCTTAAATCATTATTTGAAAAATCCGAATTGGTTTATGAAAACAAAACTTATCATGTGAGGGAAGAATAAGATTATTGAATTACTAAACCACTATGGACTGGAAGCACCATAGGTTTATTTTACGAATAAAATTCGT
>JAOZUW010000012.1:0-1421 GCA_029938465.1 Bacteroidales bacterium
AAGCTCATCATTGGTCACTTCTCCAGTAATTTCACCTAAAAAGTGTAGTGCTTGATGAATATCTATGGCTATAAGATCGGTAGGAATATTGTTATCAAAGGCTTCTTTCACCAGAATAATGCTTTCAGATACTTTGTTTAAAATATCTAAGTGACGGGCATTAGAAACAATGGCAGTGTCTTGTAGGTGAAGTTTTGAAACAGAATTTTTTAAGCTATCTGCAATCAAGTGGATATTTTCGTTGCGCTTGGCCGAGATAAAGATAGTTTCTAGGTCTACATATTTGGTAAAGTGGGTGGGGAGTTCTGTCAGCTCATCAGTTTTGTTTCCCACAATAATAAATTGCTTGTTTTTGTCCTCGATGTGATCCTTAAAATCTTCTAATTGTGCAGATAAATCGTCGGGTTTGGCTTGTGTTAAATCGCAAACGTATAGAATGATTTGTGATTGTCTGATCTTTTCATAGGTACGTTCTATTCCCAGATTTTCAATCTTATCAGTAGAATCACGAAGTCCAGCTGTATCAATAAAACGAAAAGCTACTCCATCCATAATAATGGTATCCTCAATGGCATCGCGTGTAGTGCCGGGAATATCTGATACTATGGCTTTTTCTTCTTGCAAAATACGGTTCAGTAAAGTCGATTTGCCAACATTAGGTTTGCCAATAATAGCAACTGGAATACCGTGTTTCATCACATTTCCCAGTTTAAATGACTCTATTAAATGTTCTACCTCTGCTCCAATTTTTTCTAATAACTCGTAAAACTTGCCTCTATCAGCAAACTCAACATCTTCTTCGCTAAAATCCAATTCCAATTCCATTAAAGAAGCAAAATCAAGTAGTTCTTGCCGCAGTTCCTGAATTTTATTCGAAAAGCCACCACGCATTTGTTGTAGTGCTAACTGATGTGAGCTGGAAGAGTTTGAGGCGATTAGATCAGCCACAGCTTCGGCTTGCGAAAGATCAAATTTCCCATTTAGAAAAGCCCTTAGTGTAAATTCTCCTGCATCGGCATATCGGCAACTATTTTCTCTTAGTAAAGAGAGTATTTGTTCTTGAATATAAGTGGAACCATGACAGCTTATTTCAATAGAATCTTCACCAGTATAAGAATGGGGGTTTTTAAAAATACTGACCAATACTTCGTCAATGAGTTTTTCTTGTTGATGGATTTTGCCAAAATGAATGGTATAGCCATCGGCATCTGCTAGGTTTTTTAGTTTATCGTAAGAAGTGAATATTTGGTCAACAATTTGGAAAGACTGTGGGCCGGAAATGCGAATAATAGCTAGAGCACCACTTCCACTTGCGGTAGCAGGTGCACAAATGGTATCTTGTTTGCTGATGTGATGGAGCATAAATCTATTGTTTTTTTACAAAGGTAAGCAGAATAGACTTGCTTTGTCAAGTTTTTTAT
>JAOZUW010000012.1:1521-9958 GCA_029938465.1 Bacteroidales bacterium
AGGATTGTTTTCGTTGGGGTTTGTAGAAGAATTGTATCACGCAGAGAACGCGGAGGTTTGTTTACGCAAAGGGTGCAGAGAGTATTATCACGCAGAGATCGCGGAGGTTAGTTTACGCAGAGGGTGCAGAGAGTATTATCACGCAGAGAACGCGGAGTTTTGTTTACGCAAAGGTGCAGAGAGAATTGTATCACACAGAAAACGCGGAGGTTTGAGAGAAATGTAACGCAAAGGGCGCAGAGAATATTTTATACAGAGATTGGGGAGAGTAATTTTATGCGGAGTTTTGATTATGTATTGTGAGTTGAGAATATATAGAGTTATAAATTGTTTACTATGCGATGAACACCATCTTTTAAATATTTTTCATTGAAATTGATTAATAAACCTAGTTTTAAACCAGATAACCTTAGATATGTTAGCGTTTGTGTATAATGAATTGGCGCTAATCTTTCTATGGATTTAACTTCAATTAAAACTTTGTTATTGACGATAATATCTACTCTGTATCCTTTTTCTTGTCGTATGGATTTGTATATAAATGGAAGCGCAACTTGTTGTTGAACATCGAATCCCAGTTCTGTTAATTCATATACGAGGGCACTTTCGTAAGCAGATTCAAATATTCCAGGACCAACAGCTTTGTGTATTTCAATTGCTGCTCCTATAATTTGAGTTGAGATATCGTTTTCAGTCATTGTTTTGGTTTAGTTACAGGATAACGAAGGTCGTAAAAATAGTTTGCTTGAGCAAGCTTTTGTGTTGTTTTTTATGTGGAGATTGTAGAGGGTTTTTTATGTGGAGGGTGCAGAGAGAATTATATCACGCAGAGATCGCGGAGGTTTGGTTACGCAGATTGCGAAGAGTCATTTTACGCAGAGAATGCGAAGGGTTTGTTCACGCAGAGGGTGCGGAGAGTTTTGTCACGCAGAGATCGCAGAGGTTTTGTTACGCAGATTACGAATAGTCATTTTACGCAGAGAGTGCGAAGGGTTTGGTTACGCAGAGGGAGCAGAGAGTATTATCACGCAGAGATTGCGGAGGTATAGTTACAGCGGAGTGTGCGGAGAGTAATTTTATGGGGAGTTTGAGTATGTAGAGATTGGTAAATTGCCCTTTGGGCGAAAGGGATTGTAAAGTTAGTAAAGATTCCACTGCCACCTTTACGGGATAGTGTCATTTTTATTTTCTTTGCGTTCTTTGCGTTTTTTTCCTCTGCGCTCTCTGCGTGAAAACATCTAAAAATACAACACATAAAAACCAAAGCCATCTTCGGCATTATACTCTATAGTAGGCATTGGGATTTTTATCATATTGGCGGCTTCCAGTAGTAGCTTTAAAAACTCTGAACGGGTTTTAATCTTTGTAAGATCAATATCTAAGGATAAATAAAATTGTCGGGTTCTTCTGAAATCAGGTATTGCTACTCCATCTATTTCACTGGGATTTTCGTAGGTGCCAATCATTCCTTTAGCACCATATCCCACAGCAATATTTAACCAATTAGGGAAAATTTTTCGAGAGGAAGAAAAAGATTGTGGATTAATAGATAGCCAGTAGGTTTGTGCATTATAATCTTTCAGCATACGTTCAACGGTATTATTTCCTAAAAGATTTGGATTATATGCTGCATATTTCGAGGGGGAATAGGAGTATTTTATTTGCATTCGTTGTTCGTGCCATAATAATTGCTGACCAAGAAAAAGCCCTGTTCCTGCTGCATTAGCTGCCACATCGCCCCAGCTCCATCCCCAGTTTTCCGAAAAGCCATCCATAATTTCAACAGTAGTAAAAAACATAAAACCGTAAGCACTACTGATCCAGGTAGATTTTTTTTCATCCATGCCTGCCCATCTAAAAGCAGTAAAGGCTATTCTGCTCATTTGATAGGTAGAAAAACTATGACCTGCTTTATCAACTTGTAGCCAAGCTTTATTATCGTTATAAGTATGAAAACTAGATTGATCGTAATCTTTATACCATAGGAAATAGAGCCCTGTGACACCTCCAATATATGCTGTTCCTGCTAGCGTACTAACGCCTATTAATCGCCCTTTGCGTATTTGATTGGTATCTTTTTCCGGATTAAAACCAAAAGAAGTATAAGCTATCAGCAAAAATAATAATATGACAGGTGTAGTTTTATGCAAAGCTTTTAATGATTTGCTTTGAAGTAGTGACTACTTCATCTAAAAGTTCTTTATTTTTAGCTTCAGCCAAAAAACGCAAATAAGGTTCAGTATTAGAGGGGCGAATATTTAACCACCAATCAGGATACTCCAATCGGTAGCCATCGAAATCGAAAAAAGCATCTGGTTTTGCTTGAGCAAAGTAATGCTCTTTTACGGCTTCCATAGCTTCAGTTTTTCTTTCCAGTTTAAAGTTGATTTCACCCGAGTTTTCGTAGGTTTCTATTTGAGCGATAAGTTGGGAAACAGAGATGCCTTGCTTTTTCATATCCGAAATAATATTTAAAATGAGTATAGCAGCCATTAATCCACTATCGGAATAATAAAAATCTCTAAAATAATAGTGACCCGCTAATTCACCACCAAAAAGACCATCAATTTCTTTAAGTTTGAGTGCTGCATAGGCTCTTCCCACTCGCCACATGTTTATTTCACCATTAAATTTACTGATGTATTCTCCAACGGCTTTACTGGTTCTGATATCTTGCAAAACTTTCACGCCTGGTTTCTTTTCTAATAAAAAGTGATGAGCTAAAACAGCAATCATTAAATCAGGCGAAATAAATCGGGCATTTTCATCAACAAACATTACACGATCGGCATCACCATCAAAGATAACTCCAATATCGGCATGGGTTTCTTTTACAAGCTTTTGTAAATCCACAATATTCTCGGGGACCAGAGGATTGGCTTCATGGTTGGGGAAGCTACAATCGATATCGTCAAAAATATAGTGAGGTTTTTCTCCCCATATATCTTTTGCGAATAATGCTGCCATACCATTAGAAATGTCAAATGCAATATTTAGATTCGAAATATTTTTTTTATTTTTTAAATGAAAGTTTAGGTAATCATCTCGAAAATCGCAGATATTTATACTGCCTTTTTCTTTAATGGAAACAATTTCTTCTGTTTGAATCATCATTTCTAAATCAGAAAGCCCAGAATCATAGCCTATAGGTTTTACCTCTTTTCCTGAAATTTTCAAACCATTATATTCAGCAGGGTTATGAGAAGCTGTAATCATAACAGAAGCATGATAATTGTATTTCCCTGTTCCCCAATAGACCATAGGAGTAGTGCAAAGCCCGGCATCATCTACAGAAGCACCTGCATCAGTTATTCCTATACATAAATATTCAAAAATCTCAGGCGAAGAAATACGAGCATCTCGCCCAATTAAAATAGTGTCGGTTTTAAGTAGCTTAGGTAAAAAATAACCAATTTTATAAACGTCTTCTTTATTGAAATCACGATTATAAACCCCTCTTATATCGTATGCTTTAAATGCTTTCATTCTAATCTATCTTTTTTACGTAAGACGTTTGCTTTATAGGTTTAACTTAATTGACATTTTTATAACTAAAAGCATCCCTCTATATCTTGCTTCCAATCTGCATTAATATATCTCTAATAATAGTTTGTTCGTAAATGCCACATCTATCTATCTGGCTTGCCATCAGGGTTCTAAAGGCTGCCGCTTCAGCCATATTAAAACTAATTTTGTTTTTTTTCTTAACATCCTGATAGCGATTAATCATCTTTTTTAAAACTTTACCAAGGATATATCGAGCCATTATTATCTTATCAAAATCTTCTTCTTGTTGCGTTTCATAGGATAACATGCAGTGCGTGAGTGCTTGAAACTGCTCATTGGATAGCTCTATTTTTACCTTGTTATTCATAAGTCAAAGATAGGAATTAATTTTATGTGGTATAGGGTTTAATAATAATCTACAACACAGGAAGGATTCGTTTCTTTAAACTTATCTACTTTTCGTAAGGAAACTTTTGTGTTATAAATTTTTAAACTTCTCAAACTGCTTAGTCCATCTATTGCTTTTAGGTTAGAAATTCTAGTATTATATGCCATTAGAGTTTCGAGCGTATTTAAATGGCTAAGGGCATTTAGGTTTTTTATTTGTGAGCCATTAATATCTAAATATTGCAGTTTATTTAAAGATAATGCCCAATCCATATTTGTTATGGGTGTATTTGCAATAGTAATACTTTGAAGATTTTCTAAACCACCTAAAACACTAATATCGGTAATCGGATTCTGAGAAAGATCGATATATTCTAACCTATGTAATTGCCCAATTGGTTCCGTATCAATAATCTGGCAGGCGTTGATGGTGAGTTCTTTTAAAAGTGTAAATTTCTCAAGTGGTTTTAAACTTTTGATATCTCGATTATTATCGATAGTTAATTTCCTGCGTTTTATTAATTGATGAAGTTGTTTGTTGTTTGGAGCCTTTGTCCAGGATTCAATGGAAGAAAAATAATCTTTCCAAGCATCAGGTAGAGTAGACCACCATTGTTGCAATTCCTCACTTTGATACAAAACAACACACTTTGGGTTTTCTATTATAAATTCTTCAATTTGTTGCACATTAATAGGAGAGTTGTCAGCATATAACTCCATCATGCCAGATAGTGGTAATAGTGGACTAATATCTTGTATATTAGTGCTCTCCATTTTTAAACTACGGAGGCTATGTGATTGATATAAGGCATCTAATCTATCGATATTTGTGAAGGAAATATTAAGTTGTTTAAGCGTGTTTGTGTTTTCGAGAGCACCTATTGACGAAATTGGTGTATTGCTAATATCAACATTTTGTAATTCACGAAGACTATAAAGAGGTTCCATAGAAGTAATTGGAGTATGGTGTGCAATTATAGTTTGTAAGTTTTTTAGTTGTGATAAAGCCTCTATAGATTTTATATTTGTTTTATAGCTAATATCTATTTCTGGCATACTGGCCATTTGATGTAGTTGTTCTTTGGTAGGAGAAATACTATCTAATTGGATTTTAGTATTGAAAATATTTTTCCATTCGCTATTTAAACTTTCATACCATTTTTTCAGAGTTCTGCTTTCGTAGACAACCAAAACGCTAGGGTTTTTACTCATAAAATCCAATGCTTTTTCTTTCCCAAGAAGTGTATTGTCGCAATAGATTTTACTTAGTTGTGGCATATTGTTTAGTGCATTTAAACTTGTTATTTCTGTATTGTCGCAACTAATTACGCTTAAGTTCTCTAGCTTTCCAAGGCTTTCTAAACTTGTAATCATAGTGTTGTTACAGGAGAAAATCCGTAGTTCTGTTAAATGGCTTAGCGCTTGAATCTCACTTATTGGTGAATTGTCAATATCTAAAAAATGAATGGCTTGTAGTTCGCTTAAAGCTTGCAAGTCATTTACCATAGTGCTTTCCATTTTAATATCAGAGAGCTTGTTTAAACCAGATAATGAGCTTAAATCATCAATATGTGTGTGAGAAAAATGAAGTACTTTTAATTGGGCTAAATTGCGAATGGGGTCGAGTGAATATACTTTGGTATATGATAAATCGAGGTTTTGTAGCGACATACTATATACCAATGCATCCAGATGTTGTATTTGTGTATTGGAAACGTTTAAATGTTTTAAATCTATTAAGTTTCTTATGGGATACAAATCATCAACTAAAGTATATGAAATATTTAAGCTATTTAAGGAACTAAGTTTTCCCAGTGGTTCCAAATTATTAATATCTAATCTTCTTGAAAGGTCAAGTTTCTTTGTGTTGAGAATAGTTTGCAAAGCTTTTTCAATATGTGCTTTATTTTTCTCAGCTATTTGTCCACCATTCAAAAATAGGGTGTCATTTTGGTGATCAGAGAAATTCATTCCTAAGCTATCACAATATTCTAACTCTATTTCATCATAAGCAATACTATCTTTAGGAGGTGAAATAATGACCAGATCTTTTTGAATTTCTAGAATATCCGAAAATTTAATACCTCCACACACTAAAGTTTCTTTTCCTAAGATCTCTTTCCAATTATAGGATAAACTATTCCACCATTTAATATTTTCTTCTGTTTCGTTAAGTTTCGTAGTGTATATGCTTACAATTTTTAACTCTCTTAAATTAGCATCTATAGCAACTTCAATATATCGTACTTGTTCATTGTATATGCTATCTCCTTTGATGTTTGTACCACTGAGTGTTCTAAGGCTTTGTATTTTAAAATAGGCCTTGTTTTTTTCGTCTTGCAATAGCTTAACGGATAATATTTTATAAGAGAATACAACTTTTTGAAAGAAAAAATCGACATCTTTAAGGTAGGCTTGTATGTCTTTATTGGTAATAGCCTCACGATCAGGAACCAAATCATCTTCTATCTGTACTTTAGCATCTCTAAAGAGTTTGCTGTAAGAATCACTAATGATAATATCCTTTTCTTTTGGACTAAGATCGTTATCGCCAATAGAATTCAGCGTAAACTGTAGATACGCTACTAAATCGTCACATTCCTCTGTAAAGCTTTTCACTTCATCCTGACTGAGCTTTTGCGCATTCAATGTGATTTGAATGAAGATTAGGAATGAAAAAAACAGGCTCAGTTTTTTAATCATGGTAAATGTAATTCATTAGAACTGATTTTTCTTCTTCAGATATAGGTGTTAGTCTGGATATTAGCCAACCTGTATTGTAACCTGATCGATTAAATTTCTCTAATTCAAAATACCAACCCGGAATTTGAAAAAAGTGAAATTTTAAATCCATAACGGTTTGGTATTCAAAGAGGCCTTGTTTGAATTCATAAATAAAAATACTCAAATAATCGGGCGCAAATCCATCTTGTGTATAATCCTCTATATATTTTTTATTATCGAAAACTCTAATAAAATTCATAAAATCTAACTCATGACTCATAGGATGGAGGAATTTCTCTGTCCCTAGATTTTCTTCTTCTAAGAGTTTAGAATAATTATCGAAATTAACATTTGTGATGACCCATTTATAGCCTAGGTTTTCCTGTTCTAATTCTAAATAGAAAGTTACATATTTGGGTTGTCCTCGATATAAGAACTTTGTTTTTACTTCAGCAAACCATCCTTTGGCATGAAAATCCAGAAATTTTGGCGCAGTATCATTTGTAACTATATTTAAGAAGCTATTTTTTGTTTGATCGTCAAGACTACTATTCTCTAAGTCAAAAAGGATGTTAAGATATTTTAATCTTGTATCAGGATTTCGATATTCTCTACTTCTCTTGCTATACCTAACTCCATCAGGTCCTTCTTCATTGTTGAAGCGTCGGAAAAATTGGTTGACCTGCTTAGTTTCGGCGTACAACCTTGATTCATCATCCATATATTTTCCTATCACCTGAGTACGAATTGGAAAAACAACAGCCAAAAGAGTGAGACTTAATAATATGGATTTGATTTTTTTCAATAGTATGTTTTTGGATTAAAAAAAGCTGCACCATTCCGTAAAATAAATGAGACAGCTTTTTCTATTTTATTTTGAAGTTTCTGCTACTCGGATATCTCCTAACATAACATCCCAAAAACCAATAGTTCTACCACCAATTTGGGTTTCTTTTCTTTTCACATAAACGGTGATATCTTTTTTGGTGGTATCAACATAATTCAAGTCATCACCTTTTCTACCTTCAAATCGTTGATATATAGTAATTACACCAACATAGGTGCCGTCTGGCTGAGGTTCTAAGTCGCTGATATATTGAATATTGTACCATTTAATCGTTACCTGATCATAATTTAATGCCATCAATTTGTTCAAATATTTTCTTACGGTATAGTATTTTATTTCTTTACGATATAAAGAAGAAACACCCATTTGACTATTGGGGGCAAATAGCTCTAGAGTTCTTTCAATAACCCTGTTAGCTTCAGAAAAACTGGTTTCTTTGCTTCCAATAATGCTGATATATTTGCTCAGATCTTTTACCTTTTCCATAGCTAAGCTATCAATAGCCTGTTTACGTTCTGGAGAAATATCGTCTTGTGCCCAAATTTGGCTACTACCTAGTAGTATGAATGCCAATAATATGATTTTTGTATGTTTAAACATGGTGTTTTATTTTTTTATGAGTTCAATTTCAATAATTTTTCCAAAGTCGTTATATTTTACAGCCTCTATTTCTTTGTCATATTTTTTTATATCTTTCAAATAATGTAGGTAGTTATCAATTGTTGTAGGTCGATCATAATCTTTCTGATTATCACCATATTTACTTACAATAACTAAAACAGGGACATCTTTTGAAGCATATAAACTTATGGCTCTTTGAATACGATTGTTAGCTTCTTCAACACTTGGTGCTGAAGCTACTGCAAAGAAGTGAGAGTTGATATTGTCAAGTTGAGCCTGGTTTTTCATTTGTTTTTGTTGCTCGGCAAGTCTTTTAGCTTCTTCTTCTTCACGTCTTAAATTTTCTAAACG
>JAOZUW010000012.1:10058-13458 GCA_029938465.1 Bacteroidales bacterium
GTTCCACCTAGAGCCATAACGACAACTAATAATATGATCATCAGCTTTGAGAAACTGAATAGTTGAGACAATGTTTTTCCTAATTTCATTTGTTTCTTAGTTTTAGTATTTGAATTGTTTTTTTGTACTTGTTGATAATACATTTTCTATCACTGTTAGCAAAATTACAGAAAATTAATGGCAAAGCGAAAATGATATTGCTTATTTCTTAGCATTGTAATGTTAATAAATCAAGATTTAGAATTGTGTAATTATCTGTAAATGAGTACTGCCAGCTAAACGTTTTTTATTTTGTGTTGTTATACTATTAGGTAATTATTAAGCTTATTTAACAAGATCGAAGCGGACTTAAAAAAAGCCGGACAAAAGCCGGCTATTTTTCAAAGGTAAATATTCTGATATTCTATTTCTTATGGATATATTCTAATGTGCTTAATGCAGCAATGGTTCCATCAGAAACGGCTGTGGTTATTTGCCTGTATTTCTTTTCTAAAGCGTCACCGGCAGCATAAACACCCTCAATATTGGTTTTCATATCCCTGTCAACTAATATTTCTTTACGTTTATTAAGATTTATCTCTTTATCAGCCAAGAAATCTGTATTAGCTTCATATCCAATAAAAATAAATACACCGTCAATTTTCTTGGAATATGTATTTTTGTTTTTAATATCTTCAATCATAACTTCATTTAAAGCACCTTCACCTTTAAATTCGATTATTCTAGACTCTAAAAGAAAATCAATCTTATTATTGGCTTTCATTTCTTCTACAGCATAATCAAAGGCTTGCCAATCATCTAACATATGAACAATAGTTACTTTGCTGGCATATTTTGTTAGTGAAACAGCTTCTTCTAAGGCGGAGTTACCGCCTCCCACAACAATTATTTCTCTATCTTGAAAAAAATCACCATCGCAGGTTGCGCAATAGCTAATACCTTGTCCTTTATAAGCTTTTTCACCTGGAATACCAATCATCTTTGAACGACCACCAGTAGCTAGGATAAATGCTTTAGCAGTATATGTTTCACCAGATTTTAAGCTAATGCTTTTTGTTTCGTTTTTAAGTTCTACATCAAGCACTTGAACATTACCTTTAATGGTGCAGCCAAATGATTCTGCTTGCTTTTTCATGGTGTTAGCCAACATATAGCCACTGGTGCTTTCAATACCAGGATAATTTGCAATTTCGTGAGTTAATACCATTTGTCCTCCAGGAATGCTGCTGTCAACAATAAGTACTTTAGCTTTTGAGCGTGCTAAATAAATCCCTGAAGTTAATCCTGCAGGCCCTGCTCCTAATACTATTACATCAAAATCTGTTTTTGCCATTGTTTTGTTATTAAAACTTTATATTTTGTTGAAAAAAAGTTGAAAGCTAAAGGATTCCCTTTTCAGCAAGCTCTCAACTATTTAGTCTTAATTATTGGAAATTTCTACTTTAGCATATTCATGATCAAGTATACTTTGAATTTGATCCATGTTTTGGATACTTGTAGTGGCTTTTGCAATTTTACCATTTTTGTAATATATAGTAAATGGTAACCCCATAAATGAACTACACTCAGGAGTATTACGAATAATGGCAGCTTCAGGACTATCAAATAGCATATCTCTAAATTCTATGTGATCATAATTACCACTATCTTCCAAATCTTTCATAATATCGTAAACAGGTATACACATAGGGCCCATACGACCAGCGCAAACCATTACATTTTCTTTTTCATTAATAAGCTCAGTTAGCTCTTGTGCAGTAGCTACATGTTTTAAATTTGTTGGTAATGTCATTTCGTTCTATTTTTTAGTTTTATTTTCAGGCTTTAACTGTTATCATAAACTGTGCCAACTAGTGATACTTAAGCGATTTAAAAAATAATGACATTATGACAGCGAAATAATGATTTTTTTAACATATTGTTTTGCGAGTTGTACTGAATACAATGGAGAAATACTGAAATATGTAAGAATTATTCTTTGTGTTGATATTGTTTATATTTTTGGCTTGGAAAATAATATGTAAAAATAAATGATATGACAAAGAGAACAATAGTAACTATGCCTGGTGATGGTATTGGTAGAGTAGTATTAGATGAAACACTACGAGTGTTGGAAGCTGCTGGTTTTGATGCGGATTATGTAGAAGGTGATATCGGATGGGAGTTTTGGAAAACAGAAGGAAATCCATTGCCTCAGCGTACCATCGATTTAATAGCAAAGCATAAGGTGGCCCTTTTTGGTGCTATTACTTCTAAACCAAAAGATGCAGCTTTTGATGAGTTAGCACCGGAGTTAAAAGAGAAAAATTTGGTTTATAGCAGTCCTATTGTTGGATTACGTCAACATTTTGGTTTAGATATTTGTTTGCGACCTACAAAGTCCTATTTAGGAAACCCTTTGAACTTTATCCGTCGCGGACAAGGTGATGCTATTGAAGAACCAGCTGTAGATGCTGCTATCTTCCGTCAAAACACCGAAGGCCTTTATGGTGGTGTGGAGTGGAGCAATCCAGAAGAGCAAGTTTATGATGCATTAATGACACACCCTAAATTTGTGAAAAATTTTGGGGCAACACCAAAAGAAGAAATTTCTGTTTCAACGCGTATTTTCACCAAAAGAGGTACCGAGAGAATTCTTCGTGCAGCTTTTGAGCATGCCAAGAAATATGGTTATAAATCGGTTACCCTTTGTGAAAAGCCAAATGTGATCCGTGAAACGTCTGGTATGATGTATAAGATGGCACAACAAATACAAGCTGCCGACTATACAAATATAGAGCTTTGGAACACTAATATTGATGCTCAAATGATGTGGTTAACTAAAAACCCTGAAAATTATGGTGTAATTGTGGCTGGTAATATGTTTGGTGATATTGTTTCTGACGGTTTTGCCGGATTAATTGGTGGTTTAGGTTTTGCTTCTTCTGCACAGATGAATCCGGATACTGGTATTGGCGTTTTTGAGCCTACACATGGTTCAGCACCTAAATACGCTGATTACGAGGTTTCTATTGTGAATCCAATTGCAATGATTGAGTCGGCATGTATGATGCTCGATTTTATTGAGGAGCAAGCTGTAGCTAAAAAAATACGAAAAGCAGTGGCTGATGTTATTGAAGAAGGTAAAACAAAAACCTACGATATGATGAAGATGAGTGGTCGTGCTGATGTAGTAGAAAAAGGTGCCGCCAGCACTCACCAAATGGCTGATGCTATTATTGCTAAATTTTAGAGTTAAGAGTTAAGAGTGAATGGTGAATGGTGAATGGTGAATGGTGAATAGTGAATAGTGAATAGTGAATGGTGAATGGTGAATGGTGAATAGTGAATAGTGAATGATGAATAGTGAATGGTGAATGGTGAATAGTGAGTGATGAATAGTGAATGGTGAATGGTGAAT
>JAOZUW010000012.1:13558-36183 GCA_029938465.1 Bacteroidales bacterium
TGAATAGTGAATGATGAATAGTGAATAGAGAATAATGAATAGAGATTTATGAGTGGGATAACGGAGTATAAAAGAGTGAACCTTGAGGATAGGCTCATTGATTTTTCTTTAAGTGTTGTTAAGCTACTTGGGAAATTACCAAATAACAATATTGGAAGATATTTGAGTGATCAATTAACACGATCTGGTACTTCTCCGGCTTTTAATTATGGCGAAGCTCAAAGTGCTGAGTCAGCAAAAGACTTTATACATAAAATGGGTATTTGTTTAAAGGAGCTTCGTGAAACAAGAGTAGGGATAAAATATATTGATCGAGGAAAGTTTGATGTTGATTTGAAATTGTTGGTTTTCCTTTTAGAAGAGAGTAATGAATTAATTGCAATCTTTGTTAAAAGTATTCAAACAGCTAAAAAAAATCTCAAAAAGTAAATTCACATTTCACTATTCACTAATGCTAAATCATAAATCGCTATTCATAATTTTATAATTATTTTATTTAATATATATACAAATGAACAAACAAGTATACGATCTCTGGCCGGAACTAAACTGGATAGAGAATGAAGATTTGAGAAATCAAACAGCAAAGACCTGGGAATTGGCTTTAGAAAGAAGTGTTTTAACTCCTGAGGATTTAAAGCGTATTCCTTTTACATTGCTTTGTGGACCTGATTTAAAAGTAACTTTTATGGATCATAAAAGCTCAGTAGTTCATATTGCTCGTGATGCCGGAAATAAAATCAATGAAATGTATCATGGAGAGTTGACTTGTGATATGGATGTTTTGATTGCAGGAGCTATTTTAGCCGATGTAGGTAAGTTATTGGAATATGTTTTAGATGATTCCGGTAAAGCTATTCAAGGTGATTATGGTAAATATTTACGTCATCCATTTTCTGGTGTGTCATTAGCTGAGGAATGCAGCGTTCCAGCTGAAGTTTGTCATATTATTGCTACACATGCTGGCGAAGGAAATATGGTAAAACGTACTACCGAAGCCTATGTGGTGCATCATGCCGACTTTATGACTTTTTTACCTTTTAAGGAAAGATTGGAGATTAAGTAGGAGAGGCTGATTTCTGGTTTCTGAGTTTTAGGTACTTGTGTTTGTGAAAGAGTATTACAATCAATAAAAAACAAAAAAAATGAATTTAATAGAAAAAATAATTGCCAATCACTCTAAATTTGATAGCGTGAAACCAGGCGATATAGTTGACATTGAAATAGATGCTCGTGCAGCACGTGATTTTGGTGGACCTAATGTGGTAAAAAACATGGAAGAAAATAATCTAAGCTTAGATGATCCTTCAAAAACCATGTTTACTTTTGATACTAATCCCACAGGCTCTGATCAGAAATATGCTGTCAATCAGCAAATTGTAAGAGTTTGGGCTCGAAAAAATGGAGTAAAAATTTATGATATCGATAATGGTATTGGAACACATACCATGATTAACGAAGGTATTGTAGTGCCTGGTGGAACCTCTGTTACAACCGATTCGCATGCAAATATTTTGGGTGCCATTGGTGCTTTTGGACAAGGTATGGGTGATCAGGATATTGCTGCTGCCTTTAGTAGAGGTAAGGTATGGTTTAAAGTGCCGGAATCAGTAAAACTGAATTTCACCGGTGTACTTCCATCTAATGTTACACCTAAGGATTTTATTCTAAATCTATTGAATATTTTTGGAGCTAATAAGCTTCTGGGTTATTCTGCAGAGCTTTATGGTGATGTTATTGATCAGTTTAGTTTGTCCGATAGAATTACCATTGCCAGTATGGGTACAGAGATGGGCGTTATCATTCTCCTATTTCCTCCCAATGACGAAATAATGGCTTTTTCGGAAAAAGCTGCAGGCCGAAAATTAGATAAAGTTTTGGCCGATTCTGATGCTGTTTATGCGCAGGTTCACGATATAGATGTAAGTACATTTAAACCTATGGTTTCTAAGCCAGGGGCTCCTCATGATACTGCTTTTGTTCCTGTTGATGAGAAAATTAAAATCGACAGTGCTTTTGTTGGAAGTTGTACCAATGGTCGTATGGAAGATATGCGAGCTGTTGCTGAAGTTTTAAAGGGAAATAAAGTAGCTCCAGGAGTGGTATTGAAAATTGTTCCTGCCACCGATGATGTATGGCGACAGAGTATGGATGAAGGTTTATTCAGCATTTTTAAAGATGCAGGTGCTTTAATATCTAATGCAGGCTGTGCAGGCTGTGCTGCTGGTCAGGTAGGACAGAATGGGCCTGGTGAGATAACCATGTCTACAGGTAATCGTAACTTCCCTGGCAAGCAAGGAAAAGGATCTGTTTATCTGGCTTCTCCTGCATCTGTGGCGGCTAGTGCCGTGGCTGGTTTTGTAACCGATACTGAACATATCCCGGATGAACCTATGATATTCTCTCCTGAAGAGAAACTGGAGAACTTACAAAAAGCTCTTGAACAAGAGCTTGTGCATGAAGATAGCCCTGTGGAGGTAGAAGGTAGAGTTTGGTTTATTAAAGAAGATAATATCGATACGGATATGATTTTCCATAATCGCTATTTGGCTATCACCAATATCGATGAAATGGGACAATATACTTTTGATAATTTAAAAGGATATGAGGATTTTAGTAAGAAAGCAAAAAGCGGAGATATTGTTGTAGTTACTAAGAACTTTGGTAGTGGAAGTTCTCGCCAACAAGCAGTTGATTGTTTTAAAAGCTTAGGTGTTCAAGCAGTAATTGCAGAGTCTTTTGGAGCTATTTATGAGCGTAACGCTATTAATGCTGCTTTTCCTATTATGACTTACGATAATATCGATGCATTAAACATAGTAGATGGTGATATTATCAAAGTGAATTTTGAAACAGGATTGATGGAGAATAAAACAAAAGGCACATCTATTCAAGCTGAGAAGTTTTCAGAAGTGCAGTTAGAGATTTACCAAAATGGAGGATTGTTTTAATCCATATTTGTAATTGACGACTTACTTAGCTGTAATTCAGTAAAATAATTTTTGTATCAACGCGTTTTTCTTTTAAGAAGAGCGCGTTTTTCTTTTTGTAAGAGCTATATTGCTGAAAGGTATTTGTTCCAAGAATTTTTTATATGCTAGAACGGGAGCTTCTGTAAAAATCTGTGCAATAACAGTTATGAGGATAATAGCTATATTGAATGGATTATAAGTTTGTTTGCTTGTTTTTGATTATAAAAAGGAGCCAAGTAGTAATAATATATTATTTATTATTTATTATTTCCTCTTTTCTAATAGTATATTCTGCATCAACCTGAAGCATTGAATCAATAGAAATCATATTTTCTTGTGCTTTTGCTTTAACCTTATTAAACCAAGACTCATTTGTTTTTATGTAATTTTTTAGATTTTCTACTTTTCTATTAAATATAGAATCATAATAAGGTTTAGAGCTCATTACATCCTCAAAACCAAATGGGAATTTTGTTAAATTAGCTTCGGTGGTCATTAAAATAACTATATCAGATTGTTCTAATTTTTGAAGTGCATATATGTCTTTCACAAACAAATCTTTTTTATTGCTCTGCGGATATATTTCTTTATAATAATACCAAAATTGGGCATTATTAAAAGCATGTTTAGATATTCCAGAGCTATATAATTGCCACCAAAAACTATCACCAATAGCAACCATTTTAGGTTTATCTTTTGTTGCATTATTCTCAAAATGCCATTTGGGGTAATTCATCTTCAGTTTATCTATTGGATAAATCAAATTCATACCACGCTCTATATCAGAATCTTGCCTATCAACTGTGTCAGCATCTGGACCACGATAAGTTATAACATGATTTAGATTTTTATGAAGAAGAATCTCTGTTTTCTTGAGAATAGAATCAATAACAAAAGGGATACTTGCTTGACTCCAATGTATGCCTGTTTTAGGATATAACACTATAGATGAAGTATCTTTCATTGATACAAAAAGTGTATTAAAATCTATTATAGGAATATTTGTTTGAGATAAGGCTGACAGATAGATCTTGTAGTTATTACTATCTGATGGTTTCATTGAGAGGTAGTTAGGAATATGCTCTGGGTAAAAATAAGCTTTTCCTGGAGCAATAATTACGAGCAGCTCCGTATTATGCTGTTTTAGATGATCATAAATGATTTGTAGTTCTTCAACCCTCTTAACAATTTCAGTTTTACCTATGTAATTGGTTCCATTATATGAATTAATATAATTGGTTTCATATAAATAGTTATTTTTACCTACTATGACACCTTTAGCCTCAGCCTTTTTAAACAATGAATAATTTATTTGATTATGTAATCGTACCAAAGTGTTTCTAAAGCCAAAATTTTGATTAAAATATTTTTCAAAATCTTGTTGAAAAGTATTATTAAACCAGAGTTCCGAGGAAAATACAGGTTTTTCAGTTTTTTGATAACTTCCACTTAACTTTTTAGATGGTTCAAGGAAATGGAATTTTAATTGAATCAAAGGAATAAACAGCAACAATGCCATTAATAATAAAGCTAATATTTTCAGTTTCTTCTCCATATCTTAAAATCTAAAATAAATAAATGGATTAAAACCAGAAGTAGTTATTGAACTCACGGAAAGTACTATTAGAACTATGTACACTATGGTCATCAAGAAATTTCCTTTTAATGTATATTTTTTGCTAAAGAATATTTTTTGTTCCCATTTATGACCAATAGTTGTAAGGGTGATAAAAGCAAATATGAAGCCAAGAATGAGCATAAGCCAAAAATCCATCGTATAGTGCACAAATCCAAAATCTTTAAAGCTAAAAAGAGCTTGACTGTAATAAATAGCCTGATCTAAACTCTCTGAACGAAATAAAACCCAACCCATTATTGTGATGAAAAAGGTTATAAATATACTAGGGTATTTTCCTATTTCTTTACTAAATTTTAAAAAAAACAAACGATCGAGGATTAGAAAAAAACCATGATAAGCCCCCCATAGCACAAAATTCCAAGCTGCCCCATGCCATAAGCCTGAAAATAAAAAGATAAACCAAAGGTTAAAATATAACCGACTCTTACTATTTACTCTGCTTCCACCCATTGGAATATATAAATAATCCCGCATCCAACTTCCTAGTGTAATATGCCATCTCCTCCAGAATTCTGTAATATTTTGCGAAACATAAGGATTATTAAAGTTCTCAGGAAAAGTAAATCCCATAATTCGTCCCAAACCAATGGCCATATCGGAATAGCCGGAAAAATCATAATAAATTTGA
Organism: Bacteroidales bacterium; assembly: GCA_029938465.1. GTDB lineage: Bacteria > Bacteroidota > Bacteroidia > Bacteroidales > UBA12170 > UBA12170. The sequence goes on from JAOZUW010000012.1 coordinate 18,798, forward strand.
AAAGTATAGGCTAAAACTCCTATCCAGGCGATAGAGGCTGTTAAATCTCCTTCTGCTAAAGAAAATGCATGGTCAGCTTCGGCACCTAATACATTAGCTATTAAAACTTTTTTAGCTAAACCTATGGCAAAGCGAAAGAAACCAAGCATTTTATTATCTAAAGTTTCTAAGTGTTCACGATCTTCTATTTGATCTGCAATTTCATTAAAACGAACAATTGGTCCAGCAATCATTTGAGGAAACAGCATAATATAGACCAAATATTGAAATGGATTTTTAAGGGGAACATGTACTTTCCTGTACACATCAATAGAATAGGTTAATGTTTGAAAGGTGTAAAAAGAAATTCCAATGGGTAGAGCTACTTGTGTCCAGTGGATATTGTTATAACCAAAAGATGACAAGAAGAAATCTACATTTTCTACAAAGAAATTGGCATACTTAAAGTATAATAGTAGACCAATATTAATAGAAATAGAAAGGGTGAGTAGGTATTTACGATTTAAGGTTTTTTGACAGTTGTGCATTTTTCGAATGATGTAAAAATCCAGTACAACCGAACCGACAACTACAAATACAAACTGAGGAGCACCCCATGCGTAAAAAATTAAACTGGAAAATAAAATCACTGCATTCTTGTATTTTTTATCTGCTAAATGATAAAAAAACAAAAAAACAGGTAAAAAATATAATAAAAATAAGCTGCTACTAAATATCATATGTTTAATCTATTTTTCAATAAAAGAACATTAGGAGCATAGAATAAACTACTGCTTATAAACAAATGAATTGATATTCATACCAGCACCTACGGAGGCAAAAAGAAGAATATCATCCTTTTCTATTTTATGTTGAGGGCATTCACCTTTTATTATTCTATCGTAAATAGTGGGGACAGTAGCAACCGAACTGTTACCAAGAAAACCAATGCTTAAGGGCATAATGTTTTCAGGAATATCATTTCTTTTATACAAGCGAAAGAGTCTTTTTACCATAGCCTCGTCCATTTTTTCATTAGCTTGATGAATCAGGATTTTCTTTACTTCTGAGAGGTCAGTATCAGCACGGTTTAAAGCCAGTTGCATAGCTGCAGGTACTTTTGATATGGCATATTCATAAATTTTTCGGCCAAGCATCTTTATATATTTTGTTCCTGGTTTATAACCTGGTTTATTAGATTCGCCCATAAACAAATAATTTACCTCCTCAGCAGTATCCGATTGCATAGAAAAAGAGAGTAAACCTCTTTTGTAATCTTCTTCAACACCTTCAACAATAGAGGCACCAGCACCATCACTATAAATCATAGAGTCACGATCATAAGGATCTGAAACACGGCTAAGGGCTTCAGCTCCAATAATAAGAAAACGTTTTCCTATTCCTGCTTTAATAAAAGCATGGGCTTGTAATGTAGCCTGTATCCATCCCGGACATCCAAAAAGAACATCAAAGGCAACACAAGAAGGATTTTTAATTTGCAGCAAATGCTTTACTCTAGATGCAATACTGGGTACAGCATCTGTTTGTATACTGTTATGACTTACATCACCAAAATTTTGAGCTACAATAATTTGATCTATGGTTTCTTTATCGATACCAGCAGCCTCAATGGCTTTTTGTGCAGCAAAAAAAGCTATATCAGAAGTGTTCAGTTTCTCAGAAAGATATCTTCTTTCATTGATTCCGGTTATTTCATTGAATTTTTTAATGATTTCTTCTCCAGAACCACTTAGTTTCTCGTGTTTCTCAGAATAGAAATCTTGCTTAACAAAACTTTCATTTTTAACTGTTTTCGGAGGAATATGACTCCCCGTTCCTGTTATCAATGTATTTAAGTAAGTCATAAATTGTTGTTTAAGTTTGCAGCAGCAAATGTATTCTTTTTTATGTTTACAGCCTAAGTCTTAAGTAGGCAAGATTTGAATAATGAAAAGAATAACCAGCTTATTTTTTTAATGAATTGATATTAAGTGATATGCCAGTATTGATTAGGCTGATAATAAAGCCTAAAATAAAAACATATTGAATAGAAATAGATTGAAGATAATCCGAAGGACTAGAACTTAGGTTTAGCCATTCGAAAAACACTTGAAAAAGAAGACCAAAAAGTAGAACACCCATTAGTTTCCCAAAACTTTTACTGATTGACATACTGGCAGATCCTGTGCCGTAATTGGTACTTGGCAGACTTTGCATCCCAAGATGTGAAGTGGCTGGGTAGTATATTCCCATAGCTAATCCTAAAATTATTAAAGCAGTTGTAATGAAATAAATAGAAGTATTTATATTCCAAAAAGAAAACATTAACATAGAAATACTTAAAAGAATATTACCTGAGATAACCAATTGTTTGGTTGTAAATATGCGATCAAACTTATCTATATAAAAGGAAATAACCAACATTATTCCAGGAGGTATCATCATCAATAAACCTGAATTTATACTGCCCCAGCCACGTGTTTCTTCAAAATAGAATGGGCGTAAAAAACGATTACCTACATTCACAAAAAAGAAAAGGAAAAATCCGATATTGGCTAAACGAAAGTTTTTAATGCTAAATAGTTTTAGGTTCAAGAGGCTGGGGAGTGCTTTCTTTTCTTGTTTAATAAATAAAAACAAAAACAAAAGGCTGAAACTAAACAACACTACCAGTAAAACAAAATTTGCATTGACTATACCAAGCATGTTGAAAAAGATGATTAGGAATGAGAGGAATAAAAAGCTATAAACGGCTCCTTTTATATCAAAACTGTTTTTTTGCACTTTCTGAAAAACCAATTGTTTATTTAGTTTTAAGCTAACAATAATGCCTGCTATAGCTAAGGGAAGGTTAATTAAGAAAACAGTATTCCATTGAAAATAATTCACTAAAAAACCACCAATTATAGGTCCTAAACTTATGCCTATACCACAGCTCATCATCCATATACCATATTCTTTTTGTTGGCGGTTAATTTCAATGTATTTTTTTATCAAGGCTGGTCCAATAACATATAGAGCCGCTTCGGCAAAACCTTGTATAAAACGTAAAGCAATAAGCTCATAAAAATGAGTTGTATAAGCGCTTGCTGTGGTAGTAAGTCCAAAAATGGCAAAAGCTATCACCAAAATTCTTCCAGCTTGGAAGAGCTCTATTATTTTTCCCATTATTAATGCGCTACCAGTTGCGGATAGCATACTAGCCATTAAAATTAGCGAAACCGATTGTACCGATAAATCGAAATGCTCACGAATATTAGGTAAGGCAATGTTAATGGCTGATAAATCCATTAGCACCATAAGAGCCGCGATATTGATAGCTAATATTAATGTTTTTTGGGACTTCATATTGCTTTTTTATAATTAGCAAAAGTAAGGATTCAATTTTATTTTACTTTCCGCAAAACACTTATTTTAAATGATAATTCTTTTTCATGTGGTAGATTTTTAATAAATTTGAACAAAAGTTCTAAAACGAGATCCTCGTTCCTCTGCAGAGAAGTACTTTTTATTCATCAAATACCTGATAATGAACAAAAATAACTATTGTGTGATAATGGCTGGTGGCATTGGAAGCCGATTTTGGCCAATGAGTCGCACCACAACTCCCAAGCAGTTTATTGATATTCTTGGAACTGGCGAAACATTGATTCAACAAACTGTAAATAGATTTCGAAGAGTGTGCCCTATTGAGAATATTTTTGTGGTTACTAATGATTTGTATCGTGATACTGTGAAGGAGCAAATTCCTGATCTTGATTTAGATCAAATACTTAGTGAACCTATGCGTAGAAATACTGCACCTTGTATTGCTTATGCTAATTATAAGATACAGAGTATAAACCCCAATGCAAATATTATTGTTGCACCTTCTGATCATATTATTTTAAAAGAGGAGGTGTTTGTCGATGTTATAGAATCGGCATTGAAGACTACTGCTGAGAATGATTGGTTGATTACTTTAGGAATTGAGCCCAGCAGACCAGATACAGGATATGGGTATATACAATTTGATAAAAACATTAGTGATAAAAGAGATCAACGAATACATAAAGTTAGAACTTTCACAGAGAAACCTAAACTAAAATTGGCCAAGGAATTTTTAGCTTGTGGTGATTTTTTGTGGAATGCAGGTATTTTTGTTTGGTCATTAAAAAGTATTCAAAAGGCTTTTGCTAATCATCTATCTGATGTAAATGAGATATTTAAAGAGGGTTTGCCTTATTATAATACCAATCGTGAAGAATTGTTTATAGAGAAAGCCTATTCTATTTGCAAAAACATTTCTATCGATTATGGAATTATGGAAAAAGCTGAAAATGTTTATGTCTTAAGCTCCGATTTTGGATGGTCAGATCTGGGTACTTGGGGATCTTTGTATGCTACTCGTGAAAAAGATGAAAATCAAAATACTGTTTTTGGTAAGAATGTAATGACATACGAAACAAAAAATAGTATTATTAATGTTAAAACGGATAGATTAGTTGTATTACAAGGCCTCGACGATTATATCATAGTAGATGATGATGATATTCTTTTAGTTTGTAAAAAAGAAGATGAGCAAAGTATCCGTCAGATAGTAAATGATGTGAAAGCCGAAAAAGGTGATAGGTTTATTTAGGGAACTGTTTCCCCATTTCTTTTAGTATGGTGTCAAAAAGGGTTTTACGTTAAATTCCCTTTTTTCCTCAGTGGATAATTGATAATAAGCAACATCATATTTTTAATATAAAAAAAACTGTCGATTTTCACGACAGTTTAAAAAAACAGATGGCTTATCTTGTTTTGGTCATATCTTCATCCACAATCAAAATAAAATTGGCCAGATCTTTATTCTCTTCCTCTAAAACTTCAATATCGGCTTGCTCGGCACTGGCAATGGTTACAATATTTAAATCAGGATTGGCTTGTTTTAAATACCAAACAATACCTTCAAAATTATTACTGTGATAAGTGCCGTGATAATGTAAAAATTGCTGTCCTTTTTCCCAGTTTTTCAGAATAAACCATGCCATTGTAGCATCTTTGATAGCTTGTGCTTTGGGCATATTCTCGTTGGCATGTCCCATTCCTTTCATCATCTCAAGCATTTCTTTATAGGCTGGTAAGTTTCCGTCGTATTCAATAGGAAGCTCAGGTAGATAGGCTTTTGATGCATCCGGAAGTTTTTCCAGCTCTTCTAATCCTTTTTTATGAACCACACTGGCATATCGTCGAGGGACATTAGTAGCAATAAATTTCAGATTGTTTTCATGTGCAAACTCAAAAAGAGGTTTATAATCGGTGGTGTAATTAGGCCATAGGCGAGCTTCAGCCTCGAATTTTTTAACGCCATAAAAACCATCAAAATACTCATCAATCATTAATTGATTGTCGGCTTCAAACATTTCGGCACCTAAAACCAATTGAGTACCCTTGTTAGCATATAAATCTTTAGTAACTTCTAATTGTAACCAATGACAGATTGGATTGTTATGAAGTTCTCCAAACATCACAATATCAGCCTCATTCAGAGTTTTAAGCATCTTGGAATATTTAATGGCTTTGCCTTTCTGAGAAAATATCTGATAAGCAGCTTTGTCTGTTTTAAAGGCCATTGTTATTATGGCTAAAGGTAGAATAAAGAATAAAAATCGTTTCATCTGTTTTATGTATTATTATTTGATTTGTAAATTATAAAAAACCAAAAAAATATTTTAAAACCAAAATATTTAATGAGTCTCTAGCTTTTTAGCAAAAATAATTCTTTTTTTTACTTAGTTGATAAATAATAAATAATATTCATTCAATTAGTTCGTTATAAAATTGATTTATTGAATGAAATAAACGATTTTTGTACAAAATTATTTATATGTATAAAAGCTTTACCTTGCTAATAATTATTAGCTTCTTTGCGATTTTTTCTTCTCAAGAGCTTAAGTCACAATCCAAATCTCAGGCTTTCGAAATCTCGAAAAATCTGGATATTTATGCTACAGCTTTTAAAGAGTTAAATAAGAATTATGTAGATGAAATAAAGCCGGGAGAGTTAAATACTACTGCATTGGAGGCTATGTTACAAAGCCTCGATCCCTATACTGTTTATATTCCTGAGTCAAGAGTAGAAGATGCAAAGTTTATTACCACAGGTAGTTATGGAGGTGTAGGCGTAAGTGTGATCAAACGTGATGAGAAAATAATCATCTCTATGATTTCTGAAAAAGGGCCTTCAAATGATGTTGGTTTATTAGTTGGGGATGAAATAGTAAGTATTGATGGGAAAAAACTCCAAGGATTAAAGAATAAAGAAATAAGCATGTTGCTTAAGGGGCAACCTGGTACAGCCATTAACTTATTGATAAACAGATTTGGGGAGAAGGATGCTTTTGAACAAGAAGTTTATAGAAGAACAATTCAAGTAGAGAGTTTGCCATATTATGGGATGTTGGATAGTACTATTGCCTATCTTTCATTAAGCTCATTTACTAAAAATGCATCACAGAATGTGAGGAATGCACTGCAGGAACTAGAGGAAAATAATTTACAAGGTTTGATCTTTGATTTACGTGAAAACGGAGGAGGTTTGTTAGGCGAAGCTGTTAATATCCTGAACCTTTTTGTAGGTAAAAATATTGAAGTGGTGCGGACACATAGTCGTTTGCGAGATAAAAATTATATCTATAAAACTCAGCGTCAGGCTTTAGATAGTGTATTGCCCATTGTGTTTTTAGTAGATAGAAATTCTGCTTCTGCTTCTGAAATTTTGAGTGGAGCAGCACAAGATTTAGACAGGGCCGTAGTGATGGGTGAGCGTACATTTGGTAAGGGCTTGGTGCAAAATGTAGTGCCTTTAAGTTTTAATTCACAGTTAAAAATTACCATCGCAAAATATTATATTCCCAGCGGGCGCTGTGTTCAAGCTATTGATTATTCTCATAAGGATAAAAATGGGAAGCCTATCGCTGTAAATGATTCATTATTAAAAGCTTTTCAAACAAAAAATGGACGAACAGTATATGAGGGTAGAGGTATCAAGCCTGATGTTTTAATGTCGCCAATCGAGCTGAGTGATTTTTCAAAGATGTTGATTGAGAATTATTATATTTTCGATTTTTCTACAGCATATCGTATGGCACACGATAGCATTCTTTCAGCAGATAGTTTTGAAGTTACGGATGAGATATGGGAATCTTTTTCTAATTATTTAGATGATAGAGATCTTACTTATGAATCAGAATTAGAGAAAAGACTTACTGAATTGAAAGATGAAGCACAAAAACAAGGTATTTATGATGATTATAAAGAGGTTTGTGAAAATATTCAACAAAAGATAAACGCTAAGAAAGAGGGAGAGTTAGATTTAAATCGTAATCAGATTGAACGAATATTGAAAACAGATTTAGTGAGTCGCTATTACTATAATAAAGGAATAATTATCGCGAATTTATATCAAGATAAAGCGATTAATCGTGCGATGGAATTGCTTCAAAATACAGATGAATATAAAAAGCTATTAAAGCAAGAATAAAATAGAGAAGTGAATATACAAAAAGGAATCATAAATGATGAGTGGTACCAAAAACTAGTTTTTGGGGTTTTGGTAATTATGATTATTGGTGTGCCGTCTTCACGTATATTGATGAGTATGTCGCAAATAAGTTTGGGATTTCTTTGGCTTGCCCATGGTCATTGGAAACAAAAATGGCAACAGTTTGCAAATAATAAAGCTGCTTTGGTTTTGGTGTCTTTTTTCTTACTTCATATTATCGGGGTTTTTTATTCCACGGATCTTGATTATGCTTTAAAAGATTTACGAACAAAAGCCCCTATTCTTATCATTCCATTTATGTTTAGTAGTTTCCCAAAACTTTCTAAAATACAATTTGAAAAACTGCTTTACTATTTTATTGGATCGGTACTATTTGTATCCTTTTTTGTAACTATTGCTCATCTCATTACACAAGAAGAAATTCGGCATTTTATTAGCCGTGAGTTTATTTCGCATATTCGATTTAGTTTAAGTGTGAATTTGGCATTGTTTTATTTGATATTTTTAAGAGTAAACAATAGTACTCGAAATGCATTAGATATTTTTTCTTTGTTGATATTCTTTTGGCTTGTTTTCTTTCTTTTCTTTTTAGATTCCTTTACCGGACTTGTTGTTTTTGTAGTGTTGTTGTTTAGTGTATTAGGATATCTGATTTATGTATCCCATAAATTGTGGAAACGAATCATTTATATTGGAATCATCTTAAGTGGAATTTTAGGTGTGAGCATGTATTTGGTGCAATTTTACACAGATAATACTCAGATAGAGGAAATAGATCTTAGAACCCTAGATGCTTCTACTCATTCAGGAAATACATATTATAATAATCTTAATACTAGTACTGAAAATGGAAAGTATATTTACATTTATATATGTGAACCAGAATTGAAAAAAGCTTGGAAAAAACGAAGTGTATTACCTTATGATGGATTGGATTATTTGGATCAGGAATTAAAGCATACTATGTTTAGGTATCTAACATCAAAAGGATTGCGTAAAGATAAAGAAGGAATTGAGGCACTAAGTATTGTTGATGTTCATAATATTGAGAATGGTATTGCAAATGTTCATTATACCGAAGGAATTGGGATTGAGTCTCGTTTGATGAAAATACTCTTTGAATACGAAAACTATATTGCCACCGGTAATCCAAGTGGTCATAGTGTTATGCAAAGAGTTGAGTATTGGCGTACTTCTCATTATATCATTAAAAAACATTTTTGGATAGGAGTGGGTACAGGCGATATGAATATTGCTTTTAAAGACCAATATGATGAAATGGATTCGAAACTTGATAAACAATCACGACTAAGAACCCATAATCAATATCTGAGTATATGGGTAGGTTTAGGTCTGTTTGGTTTATTATGGTTTGTTTTTGTGCTTTTTTATCCACCATTAAAACTAAAAGCTTTCCGCAATATTTATTATTTCATTTTCTTTGTAACTTTTATTGTTTCTATGTTTACTGAGGATACCATAGAAACTCAGGCTGGAGTTACTTTTTATGTGTTTTTTAATAGCCTATTTTTGTTTTTATATAACCAACCCGAACAGACTTATTTAGTAAAAAAGAATAATTCTGATATTTGAAAAGCTATTTAATGATTTGATACCAAACTCAGTCTGTCAATAAGTAAGAATGACTTAAAAGTGTTAGTAGTTTATTATCAATTGAAAGCTTAGTTATGTGATAGCATAGCGTAAAAATGTATGAAAAGAATAAACCAAGATATTATTTCTCAAACTTCAGAGCGTGCTAAGCAAGCCGAGAGGAAGCGGATGAACTTTAATTTTCATCCTCATTTGGATGATGCAGTTCAGCGAATGTTAAATGCTTTAGAACCAAATACTTATATTAGGCCTCATCGGCATGTGAATCCAGAAAAAGCAGAAGTGTTTATATTATTACAAGGGAAAATGCTGGCTATAGAGTTTGACGATTATGGACAAATTCAAGATAGCCAAATTCTTGATGCTGAAAAAGGTAATTATGGTTGCGAAATATCGGCAGGAGTGTGGCATACGCTTATTTCATTAGAGAGTGGTTCAGTAGCTTTTGAAATAAAACAAGGCCCTTATGATGCCTTAAGTGAAAATGATTTTGCCCCTTGGTCTCCTGCAGAAGGAGAAGCTGATTGCTCAAAATTCATTAAAGATATGATCAAAATCTGTCTTTAATAATCTTCTTTGAATATCCGGTCAAATTTCTTGGGTAAGGCCTGACTTATATGTAGTTTTTCTTTAGTAAAGGGATGAGTAAATGTTAAGGAGTAAGCATGAAGAAATAATCCTTTTCCTTGCAAAACGAGCCCTTCTAAACCATATTCTTTATCACCTAATATTGGATGACCAAGAGAGGCTAAGTGTATACGAAGTTGATGTCTTCTCCCTGTTAAGGGATAAAGCTTTACGAGATTCAGAAAGCCAAACCTTTCAGATGCTACCGATTGCTCAACTTCATATTTGCTGATACATTCTTTACCATCAATAGGAGAGTCAACAATACCTTTCTTTGTCATATCTCCAATACTGATAGCATAATAACTTTTACTGATTTCTTTATCTTCAAACATTTTATTAAGTTCCAGTACAGCTGAACGTGTTTTTCCAACTAATAGTAAACCACTAGTAGGAAAATCTAAACGATGGATGGCCTGCGCCTGAAATAGAGCATCATTTAATGGGCTTTCTTTGAGATTATAGGGCAAAGCATTTTCAATGGTTTTGTGTTTGTTACCGCTTACAATAATTCCTGCAGGTTTGTTGATAACTGCCAGATGCTCATCTTCAAAAAGAATATCTAAGGGTAGCTCCAGTTTTTTTCTGGAATCTTGGCTTAGTACCAAAGAAATGTTTTCTCCTCCATAAATATAATCTCCCGAACTGCCTATTTTCTCATTTACATAGATCTGAGATTTTTTAAGAGCTTTCTTTATTCCTGCTTTGCTAGAAATTCTTACAAATATTCCAACTGCATAATCTGACAATCTAATGGGCTCTTTTAGTGATGGGACAATATGAGTTTCTTTAGTTTTCATTAGGATAGGATCATTTATGCAAAGGTGTAGTTTATAGATAAAATATTATAACAGCTTATGATGACGAACAGGCAGTGAGCGTATTCGTTTTCCTGTGGCAGCAAAAATAGCATTGCACAAAGAAGGAGCAACCGGCGGTAATCCCATTTCTCCAACTCCACCAACCGGAGCATAAGTATTTATGAAAGAAACTTTTATTTCTGGAACATCTGCCATTCTAAGCATTGGGTAAGTATCAAAATTTTGTTGAACAACTTTGCCATCTATTATTTTTACTTCTGCATTAAGGGTTAAATTAAGCCCATCAATAATACCTCCTATCATTTGCTCTTCAGCACCTGCTGGATTTACTATTTGGCCAATATCAGCAACAGCAGTAATTTTATCAACTTTTAGTTGGCCTTTTTCAGAAATACTTACTTCGGTAACCATAGCAGCATAACCACCAAAAGTAAAATGGAAGGCAAATCCTTGTGCTGAATTTTTAGGCATTTTTTTGCCCCAATCTGATTTTTCTTTAACTTCCAAAATCACATCCTTTATTCGCTTGCTGTATAAAATAGGTCCGCCATCTCCATTATAGGGCCATTCTTTTGGCTCGCCTATTAAATCAAGATGCAATTGAATGGGATCAACACCAATTGAATGGGCTATCTCATCCATAAAGCTACCATCAGCAAAAGAGGTGGTGTTATGACCTGGAGCTCGCAAGGGACCCACTGCAATATTGGACTCTACATCGGAATAAGCTATTTTTAAGTTAGGCACAAAAGCAGGAGGGTAGTTGTCGGGAAATATTTCGTATGCCCAAGGTTTTTTGTGCGTATTATTAAAGGTAAGTTCCGAGGTGCTAGTATGATGCACATCCCAGGCAACAATTTTTCCGTTTTTTATTCCTGCTTTTAATTGATGAATACCTGCCGGACGAAAATAATCAAAAGAAAAATCATCTTCCCTAGTCCAAAATACTTTAACCGGCTTTTTGGTATGCATGGCCACATAAATAGCCTCTGCTGCGTAATCAGCTTCCAATCTGCGACCAAAACCACCTCCAATACCTGTTACATTAACGATGATATTTTTTATATCTAATCCAGTGATTTTGGCAGCTAAGCTCCTTACATAATTGGGGACTTGTGTTGGTGACCATATTTGGCATACCGTTCCATTATAATAAACAGTAGTGTTTTGAGGTTCATTGGTGGCATGGGCAACAAAAGGAATTTCATAATTGGCTTGTAGTTTTATTTCTGCCGATTGGTAGGCGTTTTCAAAATCACCTTCGGATTTAAGAATTTCTCCTTCGCTCTTTAATTTATCGTGAAAAATTTCAAAAAGCTGTTCGGTACTCTCTATATTGCTTTTTGCTGGAGTCCATTCGGCTTTAATTTCATCACGGGCTTTTATGGCTGCAAAAGAGTTTTTAGCAAGGACTACAATCCCACCTCTATGAATATCAAAATCGTTTTTAGCATTGGGTAAAGTGAATATTTCTACCACACCTTCTGTTTTTAAAGCTTGCGTTGCATTATAGTTTTTTAGTTGAGTCCCAAAGATTGGAGGTCTTAGAATCACTGCTACAAGCATATCTTCCATTTGAATATCCATGCCATATTGATATTTTCCTGTAATGATGTTTTGGGTATCTAGATTTTTCTTTCGTTTTCCAATAATTTCAAAATCTTTACGATTTTTCAAAATAGGATTTTCAGGAGGTGATATTTTTGATGCTTGTGTAGCTAATTCGCCATAACTAAGCTTTTCTCCAGTTTCTTTACGGATTACATAGGAATTTTGTGTGTAGCATTTGCTCTTATCAATATTCCATTTCTCAGCTGCTGCTTGTAAAAACATAGTTCTTAGGCTGGCTCCTGTTTTTCGGAGTAAATCAAAAGTTCGGAGCATGGAAGTGCTTCCTCCAACAAATTGCGAACCATATTTTTTTTGATCCGTTTCAGCTTGTTCTGTACTTACCAAATTCCAATCGGCATCCAATTCTTCGGCAATAAGCATTGGCATGGAAGTTCTGATTCCTTGACCAATCTCTGGATAAGGCGTAATTATACTGATAAGATTATTTGGTGCTATTCTTACATATACATTTAAGTCAGTCCATTCTGTCTCATCAAGCCAAGAGGCTCTATTTTGTCTATTTGATACTCTTTTTGGTTTCCTAGAATAGCCAGGCAAATAAAAACCTGCCAATAATCCACCACTGATTAAAGTGGAAACTCTGATAAAATCTCTTCGGGTGTATCTTTTCTTATTCATGCTTACCTCCCATTTCAGAAGCTAGTTTGATGGCTTGTTTAATTTTTGGATAGGTTCCGCAACGACAAATATTACCATGCATAGCTAAAGTTATTTCTTTATTACTGGGTAAATGATTGGTATTTAAAAGCCCCACGGCATTCATTATTTGTCCGGGCTGACAATAGCCACACTGCGGAACATCAATTTCTCTCCAGGCCTTTTGCACAGGGTGGTTCCCATTTTTTGATAAACCTTCAATGGTAGTGATTTCTTTCCCCATAACAGATAGGGCAGGAGTGATGCAAGATCGAATAGCTTGACCATCTAATAAAACTGTACAGCTACCACAAAGTCCTTTTCCGCATGAATATTTGGTTCCAGTGAGCTTTAATTTGTCACGCAAAACCCATAATAGCGGTTCGTCCGGACTAATATCTACTTGGTGTTTTTCTTTATTAACGTATAATGTAATTTCCATAATAACAGATTGAATCACAAATATACTTTAATTTTTTCAGTTTGAATTTGTATAGATTCTACTTCAAATTTAATCTGTTTTTATTTATTGGCATTTTTTATTCAGAAATATTTACTTCATTATTGATACTTTTTCCGCAATGAGGGCATTTTTTATTTTGTTCTTTTTGTCGCTGCTTATCAATTTTATTAACAAATCCAGCACCTAGGATACCTGTGGGTAGTGCTACTAAACCAATTCCCATTAATGCAATGATACCACTTATTATTTTACCTAAGGCTGTTGTTGGATAAACATCACCATATCCCACAGTAGTAAGGGTAGATACTGCCCACCAGAATGATGCCGGTACACTATCGAAATATCCATTTGGCTCATCTCCTTCAATGTAATACATTAAAAAAGAGGCTATTAGGAGAACTAAAAAAGTCACAAAACCAGTAACAGCCAATTCTGATTTTTTTTCTTTAACGACTTCTACTATTAGGTTGAGTGAATTATTATATCTGTTTACTTTTAAGACTCTCAAGAATCTGGTTAACCTTAAAGCCCTTAAAAATCTTAAATCCATTTTTATAAACATGGGCAGATAAAATGGAAGAATGGCAAGTAAATCTATAAGTCCATAAGCTGAAAAAATAAATTTAAATGCAGATTTAATTCTGCTGTTTGAGGGATGAGTTAAATCAGAAATATAGATGCGCATTAAGTATTCACCTGAAAAAATAACAATTGTAAATATATTAAACCAATATAAATACAAACCGTAAGTATTATTGATTTCTGTGATAGATTCAAGAATTATGGAGATGACGCTAAGAACAATTAACCAAAGAATGAAATGATCAAATGATCTGTTTATCCAGTGGCCATGTTCTCCTTTTTCAATAAATCGATATATTCTTTTCTTCATAATCAGTGTTTAGTAATGTTGAATTATAGCGTCCGTAAAACAAATGCTATGTTTTCATTTTAAGGGTCTAAGTTAAGGGGATTTTTTATAATAGAATGAAATTACAAATATATTTTTTTAGAAAATGCTTGTTGTTATGAGTTAAAAGAAATTGATTGGAAGAAAACTTGACTTATTGGACAGACTTGTTTTGAAATACCAGTGTTATGTGTTTTGTTATATGGCAAGTTGCTCAATCAAATGCTGTTATTATCTATAAGTCGTATAATATGGGTTATCAGCATTATATAAGGCTATTTAATAGGTTTTTTGTTTTATTTTTGTTAAATTTGTGAAAATCTTAACGTTATGAAAAAATTATTTACTTTATTAATTGGAGGCTTGTTGGTGATAAGCCTTTTTGCTCAACAAAATAAAAACCAAGTGAATGGATTCGATAACACTTCCTACAAATGTGTTAGAGATTATTTAGATGCTACACAGCCTGATTTTTTAAGGCCGCATTTTTTAATCGCTGCAAATACACTGCAAAATGACCAATCATCGTATTCACCAGATGTTATAATGCAATCTTTAGATAGCATGGTGATAATGGCACAGGATTGGTCTAAAGACTGGATTATTGATGAGGTGGAGTATTATACATATAACACTCAAGGAAAATGTACAGAAATCTTAGCGCTTTCTCCTAGAAATGAAGGTGGTCCTACTTTTATTTCAAAGGAAGTGATGACTTATGATAATCAATCTCGACCAAAAGAGTTCATTACTTATGAAGCTGAGGATCTGTTAGAGAATAAAGTTGAATACGTATACTCCAATGGTTTATTATCAAAAATGATCTTGTCTTCTTGGGATGAAGATTTGAACGTGTGGGAATTATCAATGAAAGATGAGTTAACTTATGATGATCATAGTAATGCCATACTTTTTATAGCCTATAGCTGGAGTGGAACGGAATATGTAAATGCCTATAAGGAAGAAATATCTTATGATGATCAATATATAAAGGAGATTATTGCCTTTATCTGGGGGGCATATAAAGAAGGTTGGGAGGCATATTTTAAAGAAGAGTTCAGTTATGACAATAATTGGAATACCATTCTTGAGATGCAATCAGTAGCGGATGTTGATGTTTGGATGGATGTTGATAAAACAGAAATGACATACGATGGAGATAAAATGACATTGTCTGTTCATTCTACTAGTTATGCATATGGCGAATGGACCTTTGAAGACAAAGAAGGAATCTCTTATGATGAAAATGGAAACCCTACAGTAGATAGCACTTATAAATGGCAATACGAAAGTTGGGAGCTTGATACTAAAGACGTTTTCACTTTTAATGATGCTTATACCACAGAGGAGTTACTATTACCTTTCGAATGGGATTATTATTATAATCATATGTTGATTGAGGTAGATGAATACTATTGGGGTTTCACTAGTTGGGGAGTTGAAGATTTTCAATTTATTATGCATTATAGCGAAAAAAATATTGATGCCATTGCCGAAATGAGCTTAGGCGATGTTTCTGTATATCCAAATCCAACTAATGGTGTTTTTACTTTGAAGATTGATAATGAATATAGAAATACTGATATTGCTATCATTGATCTCAATGGTAGAAAAATATATTCTGAAATGATAAGCAATCAAGCAAGTGAAGTGGTAAAAACTATTGATTTAACTACTTATGGTGCTGGCTTTTACCTTTTACGAATTACTCAAGGAGATAAAGCTTCTTATAAAAAAGTTGTAGTTCAATAGAGCTATTGGTATAATACAATATTATAATAAAGCAGAAATCCTTTTTGGGGATTTCTGCTTTATTACTTTTGAATATTAATTTAGCGGTATTGCTTAGCCTCTTTTGTAAACTACGCAACTAACGGTTACATCATCGCCACCCATATTTATAGATAAACCATAAGGACGATTTTCGGTCATTTTTATTTGAGCATCGCCTGCTTTATTGGTTAATTGCTGCCAAATGGTAACGGCTTGGTGTACTCCTGTAGCACCTGTTGGGTGTCCCCAGCCAATTAAACCACCTGTTGTGTTAATAGGCATTACACCATCGCGTTTAGTATTGCCTGCGGCAACATAATCGCAACCTTCGCCAGGTTTGGCTAAACCTAATGCTTCTACAGCCATAATTCCGGCGATAGAGAAACAATCGTGTACTTCGGCAGTACCCACATCTTCTATTTTTATTCCGGCATCAGCCAATGCATTATGAACAGCTTTTTTTATGGCTGTCAGTTCTGTTCTATCAGTTGGCTGCTCGGTAATATTTCGTGTGGTTTGAGCAAAACCAATAATTTCTACTGCATTTTTTTTATCTATACCTATTTTCTGTAGGCCTTCTTCCGAAGCAATGATGATACCACTAGCTCCATCAGATACTTTAGAGCAATCCATAAAATTCAGATTGTCGACAAATATTTTTCCGTTAGGTTCGCTTTTAAGTGATAAGCCATAAGGATCGGGATGTGTATTATGATGTTCCTGAGCAGTAGGATCAAGGCGGGCATTCTCTATGGCATTAGCATACCATTGTGCCATTCCTTTGCGAGCTTTAGCTCTGTCATATTTATCAAAGTACGCACCAGCTCTGTCGCTAAACTGCCCGGGGAAGAAATAGGCATGACCTTTTTTTCTATCTTGATACCAACCTGCACCAGCTAAAATATCGGCTCCATAAATGGCTTTCACCGTATTTTGAACTTCTACACCCATGCTTAAAACCACATCAGCCGTTTCGGCTAAAACCGAACGGATTCCGCTCATTAGCGATAATCCACCAGAACCACAAGCGCCTTCTACGCTAGTAGCTGGTTTGTATTCCAATCCTTTATCTATCATAGGGAAAAATCCAGGAAGATTGGCTTGCTTATTAAAGCGAGCAGCCATGAAGTTACCCAAAACACTCTCGTCAACACTATCAGCGCCACCTTTTATTTGTTTTAATACACCTTGTCCGGCCTCTTTTATATAATGCTCGATACCTGGGCGTGCCTTTTTAGGATTAAACTCTTTTCTACCAGTACCCAACGAAATAGTGTTGTAACCAGCTGTCATATATACTTTTTTTCTCATTTTCTTTTCTTTTAAACTATTAATCAAATGCTTAAGGCTTTATAGACAACCCTAAACCTTGAACTTTGAACCTTGAACTTTGAACCTTGAAC
>JAOZUW010000209.1 GCA_029938465.1 Bacteroidales bacterium
CAATAGCTGTCTGCCGGATTTCCTCCCGATAGTGATGGCGAGGCAAGGCTATAACACAGAGGTGCACAAAGAAAACACAAAGTGGCTCAAAGGTATTATAAATTTTATAATCTCCTTAGCTCAAATTTATATTTACCCAATCTTAAAATAGGCTAGAACCTAAGCTGTATGAGCATCATTAAATGCCTCAACTGTTTTGATTTCTTATTTTCAAGCATAATAATTTTTTTCTTTGTGAAACTTTGTGAATACTCTCCGTGGATCTTTGTGCAATAGCTGTCTGCCGGATTTCCTCCCGATAGTGATGGCGAGGCAAGGCTATAACCCAGAGTGGCTCAAAGGCATTGCTCCTGTTCTTATCTGCATCCCATTCAATCAGCTAATAATAAAAGGATTGGTAGTACCGTGAAACGAAAGATTGTATTTTTTCATCAATCCTAAGATACCTTTTTTTAGTTGTTGAGCATCTTCAGTATCCCCATCTTCAAGCAATTGCTTATACCTACTAAGGGCTCTCTTTATCAAATTCTTAAGCTCTTTCTCCACATATTTATCATTGATAATCTCTTTTGGATATTGCTCTTGAATAAGTGAAGCCCGATCTAAATAATCCATAGATAATTGAATTCGATCTTGCAAAAGTGCTTTTCGAGCTACTTCAACATAAGATAAATAGATTTCATATATGGCTTTAGATTTAAAATGATAAAAATCATTTGATTTCTCTAGATAAGAAGCATAGGAATAAAAAGCATCATATTTTTCTATTTGAAACAAAGCTTCCTTGGGTTGTTTGCTTTCAATAAAATAAGCGATTTTCTCCATATTATATTGTTCATATAAAAGTTCAAATTCTTTCCACTCCTTTTCACTCCAGCCTAATCTATTAAAAATAGCTGTCAGCTCATCAAAACAATAAAGACTTTGGGCTCTTGGATCGAATTCAAATAACAAATCGGAATACAAACTTTGATTTTGTTTCATAATAGCATAAAAATCATCCTCTACTTTTACATAAGCGTTTAATAAAGAATTGACACTAATGCTATCCCCTTTTTCTGCTAAAATGATCTGCAATTGGCCAATTTCACGAGACAAAATAAATTTCCGTATTTTTAATTCTTTGGCAAAACCTGCTGGATCGTTATCTGAGATATTTATTAATTGATTAAAAAATGGCAATCGTTCTAATTCTCCATAAATAGACAGCCACCTTTGTTTATAGATTAAGCTGGGCGCAATTTCCTTTGGAGCCTCACATAAAATTTCATCCTTAAGTAGTAACCTAGCCGATTTATAATCATTAAACCAGTCCCAGTTTTGATGAAACTCCTCTGGAGAAACATTATACTTCCATTGAGCAACACTTACAAAAATCTCCCAGTCAGGAGAAAAACGTTGATGATGAAATTTTAATACTATTGTACTATCTTTAATACTTAGCTCATTAAAATTCTTGACATAAATAATATCATTTTCATCTTTTTGCATCACCAGTTTAATGGCACTTATTTGCGGCAGAATAATATCGGGAGAATAAAACTGATAAAAGTATAAATGTCCACTTGGATCAAGAGGTTTGATAGACAAAGTGGTCTCGAAACCTATATCTTTATACTTCTCTACCCTATAACTCAATTTATAATTCTTGACGGCTTTAACTTCTCGAACATCTGTTGAATGGCAATAAGCCAATGCATGAGTTAAAGCTGGGAATTCCTGATAATGAGTTTGTCCTGTATATTCATAGGAGATTATTGGCAGTTCACCACTATGCACAAACTGTTGTGCTTTGGAGGGCATAAATTGCAGCAATAAAAAAATGACCAGCAAAAACTTACTCATAGTGGTAAAAGGAATCTGTTATCGTTAATTTTTACAAAAGTAATGCGTTTTTATAAATGAGTGTTCCTTATAAATAAAAATTAAAGTATTTTTATTGTTTTCTGTATAATGAGTTATTATTTTATTGTTGATTGATTGCTTTGTAACACGATAGGTTATTAATTCTTTTCTATATTTGCAAATCGCAATAATGCTAGATTATTTTCAATAGAAAACAATTTACTTTTAAAAATTGCGTTTATACAGCAAATCAAGAAAAATTAAGTTATTCTATTGTGAGAAAATATACTTTTATTATTCCTTTATTTTTATTGTTATTCAGTTTTGAATCATCTGCTCAAAGTGGTAGTAAAGGCACTTATAGTTTCTTAACCCTACCAAATTCTGCAAGGGTTGCAGGTATGGGTAGTAACTTCTTAGCCATTAAAGATAACGATATTAATTTAGCTCTAAATAATCCTTCCTTAATAAGTGCCGAAATGCATAATAATCTCGGCTTTAGTTTTGTCGATTATTACTCCGACATCAAGTATGGATATGCCACTTATGGTCGTAGCTTTAATAAACTCGGGAATTTTGTGGGTACTATGCAATTTATTGATTACGGTAAGTTTTCCTATGCCGATGAAACTGGCGAACGCCAAGGTGATTTTCAAGCTGGGGAATATGCTATGAATATTGGCTGGGGACGTGCTTTGGATAGCAATTTCTTTATTGGAGCCAATATAAAAGGTATTTTTAGTAATTACGAATCCTATGGCTCATTTGGTTTAGCTGTAGATGTTGCCGGAACATATTTCAATTCGGCTAGTCGGTTTACGGCATCATTTATTTTAAGTAATATTGGTCGACAACTAAAAACCTATAACGGATATAACGAACCTTTACCTTTTGAAATTAAAGCAGGAATATCCAAAGGTATGGAGCATATTCCTTTAACTTTTTCTGTATTATTCACCAATTTACAAAAGTGGGATTTAACCTATACTAGTAGCTTAAACCAAGAAACAGACCCCACTACAGGTGAAGTAGTTGAAGGCAATACAGGTATAGCTGATTTTGGCGATAAGCTGATGCGCCATATTGTTATTGGAGCCGAACTACGACCTTTTAAAGTTATTAGGCTACGTATTGGCTATAATTATCTCCGACGAAAAGAAATGATAGTAAAAAGTCGCCCTTCCACAGTGGGTTGGTCGTGGGGTGTTGGCGTAAAAGTATATAAATTTGAGATAGCCTACTCCAGAAGTGCCTATCACCTCACTCCTTCTTTTAATTTCTTTACAGTTACTACCAATCTGGATAGTTTCTTTAATACTATGGAGTAAGTTGTTTATTGAACTAGCTTATAGTTCACCTTAAAAACTAATTCTACTGAATTTCTAATCTTATTTTTTTTAAATAATTAACTGTGTATTCCAGCTGGCTCGGATTATTGGAAGCTAAAAGATCAAAATTTATTGGGATCTTATAAGACTTCAACGAGCTTCTAAAACCAGCTAATAATGGGTTTTTTTTAATTATTTTATCTGTTTTTTATTTATATTTGCCATCAGCTAGAATTATTAGTTAGAAAACAAGAGTATTATGAGACTTACCATTGATATTGATATTACGAATAACAAAGCTTTAGCTCTTTTAAATTATATTAGGACTTTAGAGTTTATTAGTATTAACGAAAAAGATAATATTACAGAATACGCTTTAACTGACGAACAAACAGATATGCTTAATGAGCGTAAACAAAAGCATCATAATGGCGAAAGCAAATCTTTTTCGTGGAGCGATATTAAAAAAGAACTAAAAGCTTAATATGAAATCGTACAATCTTCTTATTAAGCTGGAAGCCAAAGAAGAAATT
>JAOZUW010000210.1 GCA_029938465.1 Bacteroidales bacterium
AGCCCCAGAAGCTAATCCTTTTAACTCTTCTATAAAACTTGAAATTGTCATTTGCCTTTATTGTTATTGAACACTATTTAATACTTGCAACAGAATATTATCCTACACTGCTTTTGCTTTAATGATTTCCAAAATTAATGAAGTTTGTTTAAAACAAAAGTAAAAAATTAATTTTTACAAAATCCCAGCCAAAGTTAAATCAAATAATTATTACAACAAAAATTTAATTAAGCTTATAAAACAATATAATCTTTAAAAAAATAGTACTTTTGCTGCAGATAAAACAACCAATGATTTTAGATAAAAAAATATCATTACCCTTAAAAAAAACTCGAATACTACTCTATTCGATACTATCCCGTAACTACGGAGAGAGATTTATACTTTCCTAACAAGGATATCTAAGTTATTTTTCCATTTGGAAATATTAGTTATCCATCATATAATAATACCAATATTTTATAAATTATTATTCACATAGAAACAATGTGAATACAAATAATAAATACTCTCATTTGAGTTTTTATATTTCAATATTTAACAATCATGAAAAAAATATTTATAGTTTTTTTATTATTGAATACAGTGTTTTCATATGCACAGAACACCATTGGCGAAAGCACACAATCGTCTGCTACAGAAAGGAATAATTCGAGATTAATTGTGGAAGACCAAAACGGAATTTTACATGTTACTTATTACGATAATGGTATTTATTATTCCACTTCGGAGGATACAGGCACAACTTGGTCAACAGCTGTTCTTATTGATGCTATTGGAAGAAACCCATCTGTAGCCATTGATAACGAAAATATCCTTCACCTTGTTTATAAATATGGTGGAACTAATGCCTACGATATTGTTCACAGAACCAATAATGGTAGTGTGTGGAGTGAAGCAGTCTATGTTTATCAAGATATTAACTTTATCAGTCCGGTTTCTCGTCCTGTATTGGCTATTGATTCTGATAATAATTTGCATTGTGTTTGGCAAAGAGCAGGCTATTCATCAGTACCAAATTCCGAAATATGGTATAATAAATATACTCCAGGAACAGGCTGGAGTACCGATTATATCAATATCAGCAATTCCTTTGGTGCTTCGGAATATCCAACGCTAAACATCGATGGCGACAATAATATATATGCCTTTTGGAAAGATTCTGGCGAGGACATAAACAACGATAAAATGGTTCTTTACCGAAAGCATACGGCAGGTTCAGGCTGGGATACCGATTACACAAACATTAGCAATACCACAGGTAACGAAAGCTATGCCACCATGGATCCTTGCGCTGTAACCGATATGGCCGGTGATATTCATCTTGTTTGGAAGGATTCGCAAACAGGAAATAGAGAAATATTCTATAAAAAATGTAGCGCAGGTGTTTGGGACGATGATTATACAAATATCAGTAATACTGCAGAGGCTTCATCACATCCTTCTATTTCAACCGATGAGCTAGGAAATCTTTATGTCTTCTGGGCAGAGAAAATTGGCGGAATATATTATGAAATAGCCTATACAAAATACGATATAGAGCTAACATCATGGTCGGATTTAGTTAACATTAGCAATACCGAAAGTGTAGAATCGGAACACCCAAATACTCCAATCTTTCTGGGCAACTCCACATCGGTTATTTGGACCGAAGGAGACGCTTCGCCATTTTCTGTAATATATTACGGTGAATTATTTCCCTCGCTCAATGCGCCAGACTTAATTGCCCCTGCTAATGGAAGCATAGATATAAACTATGAATCAGTAGAATTGGAATGGTCGTCAATACCAGATGCCAACAATTATCAGTATCAATATAGCGAAGACAATACATTTAACACGGGAGTTATTAGTGGAAGCTCCACTTCTTTAACAGAAATCATCATTAATATGAATCAAGATGCCACCTATTATTGGAGAGTGAGAGGACAAAATTCGACTGGATATTCTCCTTGGTCGGTTATTTGGCATTTCACAACTGATAATAATGTTGGGGTTTCAAACACAGCAAACAATGAAGCCGTAAATCTATTCCCTAATCCAGTTTCAACAATGCTTACTATTATAGGAAAAGACATTATTAGTATGGAAGTGATCAATTATAATGGACAAATTATTGATTTCAGAGAAATAGAAAATAATAAATGTACTTTTGATTTTAGTGAGCTGCCAAATGGTGTTTATTTGGTTAAAATAGTTAGCGAAGACAATAGTATTTACAGGAAAGTTATTAAAAGATAGTTAAAACT
This sequence comes from Bacteroidales bacterium, assembly GCA_029938465.1. GTDB lineage: Bacteria > Bacteroidota > Bacteroidia > Bacteroidales > UBA12170 > UBA12170. The sequence continues at coordinate 2,250 of JAOZUW010000210.1, forward strand.
AAACCACTATGGACTGGAAGCATCATGGGTTTCTTTTACGAATAAAATTCGTTTCTGTTTTAATCCTAACTGGGTTAGAAGTCAGAAGCTAGAAGTCAGAAGTAAATTTCTAGCTTTGGACTTCCAACTTCAAACCAAAAATATGTAGAAACTGAAAGTCTTGCACTAAAAGTGCATACCTGCCTGCCGGCAAAGGCAGGGTTTTAACTAACGATTGAGACCAATAAAATGAAAACAATTGAAAAATTATAAAATTTACATTGGAGTATTAAGTCTGGGAATTATTTGGGGATCTACCTGGTTGGCCATAAAATTTGGTCTGGAAGATTCTCCCCCATTTTTTTCGGCAGCACTTAGGTTTATTCTGGCTTTCTTGGTCTTATATATCTGGCAAACCATAAAGGGATACAAATTCCCAAGAAACCTTAAATATTGGAAAAATGCTATATATATTTCTCTATTTATGTTTATCATTCCGTACGCCATGGTATATATAGGCGAAATATATATTTCTTCTGGTCTATCTGCCATATTATTCTCCACACAATCGTTATTTGTGGTCATATTTGCTAGCATACTTTTAAAAACAGAAAAAGCAGGATTTCAACAACTCTTGGGATTATATATTGGTTTTGCTGGTTTAATCCTAATTTTCCAGGGGCAAATTAGTTGGGATGAAAAATGGGGGCTTGTAGGAATGTTAGCTTTACTTTTTGGAGCTGCCTGTGCTGCCTTTGGGCTTGTTTTAATCTCTAAGCAAAAACACACAATCAATCCCATTCCTGAAGTCATGACTCACATAGGCATTACTGCTATTGCTTTTATTCTGCTATCATTCATTTTTGAGAAGACCCCAGAAAATATCTTTTCTATTAAATTATGGATTAGCGTTGTATACTTGGCCATACCAGGAACCGCATTTGGATTTATTCTTTATTATTGGATTGCCAAACACACATCAGCTTTTATTACTTCTTTTTCAATATTTATTTCTCCTGTCTTTGCGGTTATTCTTGGTTGGTTTATATTGAACGAAACAATAAGTGGAATAGGGATCCTTGGTGCACTATTAGTAATACTAGGAATTATTATTACTCAAATAAAGAAAAAAACCAACAGGATAGCAAAGGCACAATAAGAATCTGCAATAAAATAAAACAAGAAAATATTAACAATTATTTCAAGCTTAACACTACTGATAAGCAGTTATTTACAAGCATAAAATACCAATCCTAATCATTGAAACTTTTATAAAGCTTCCAAAGAAATATTATGGCGAAGAATACTCTATTGCCTTTATAGAATAGTAGGAAAAAACGACTATGTAAAAATGGCTGATATGCAATTCGCCTTACTCTATTATTATATGGGGTGATACATTTATTGAATCCACACCAAAAAAGATAACAAACACAAATGTAAAGTTTGTTATAGATATTGGCTTAAC
>JAOZUW010000083.1:0-1334 GCA_029938465.1 Bacteroidales bacterium
ATTTTTGTATATTTTTGGTAACTGTTAAAATGTAAAATACTATGAAATTAAATCTATTTGCTATAATCTTGCTTTTGTTACCCTTAATTGGATACACTCAAGATACTATTAATGAACAAGCTATACAAAAGAAGAATATTGTTAGATGGAATATAACTCCTTTAGCTGTTAATGCCACAAACTTTACATTAGGTTATGAGAGAATATTGAAGAACAACAGAAGTTTTTCAGTGAATGCAGGTTTATTATTATTTCCAGAATTTTTAAATAACGATTCCCTAGAAGTATCATCTGTAGAACATGGAGGTCGATTTGGTTTTACAGTTGCCGCTGATTATCGATTCTATTTAACAAAGAAAAATCTTAGTCCAGCCCCTGAAGGTGTGTATATTGGTCCTTATATTACTTATTATCAATATGGTTTTGATACTAAGCTCACTGTATTTGATAACGATAATGTGACGAATGAATTAGGGGTAGATGCTATGTTTAGAATGTTTAGCCTTGGTTTTGAGTTGGGTTATCAGTTTGTTTTTTGGCAAAAGCTCACCTTAGATCTTATTTTAATTGGCCCCAGTATAAGCTATTATCAGGCAAAATATGATCTTACAGGAGATTTAAGCGTAGATAAAAATAGCGAATTATATAAATACCTTCAAGAACAATTTTATGATAAATATCCTTGGGTAGAATCATTTGTAGAGCTAGATGCTGTAAATACAAATGGAAGTTTTGGTGGTATGGGTTTAGGTTTTAGGTATGTGATTCAAGTGGGGTTTCATTTTTAGCATATTGCATATATATTCAATAATTACACTATTATTAACCTTAATATAGATTTTATCCATTTTCATTTTTCTTCGATTTTTCCAATTATACTTTCGTAAAATAATTTCGAAAGTGTAGTGTTGTAAAATAAAAACATTAAAAAGTATTTAGTGTATTTATCATTAATTTTATAAGATATTGGTGTTGAGAGTTTTGTAAAAAAAATATTTTTCAATGGCAAATACTTGAAAACATTGGGCTTTTGTAAAAAAATTTTAGAAATGCAAAAAAAAGTTAAATTCTTTTTGACTTGCTATTACTAATTAGTGTATATTTGACTCATTAATTTATATTAATATTTTTTGGTTAATTATGGTTTGTGTTTAAAGGTGTGAATGTTTTCGCACCTTTAATTTTTTGTGTATATTGAAATTCAATAAGTTTTGAAGATAAGTGGTTTAAAAAACAATTAGGAGATAATAATGTTTTAACTATTTTTGATAATGAAAAATTAATAAAAACGGGTCAACATTAATCAGGGATATTCATACCCCTGACTTCTAGCT
>JAOZUW010000083.1:1434-7986 GCA_029938465.1 Bacteroidales bacterium
CTGACTTCTAGCTACCGACTTCAAACCCAGTAGGATTAAAATAGAAACGATTTTTATTCGTAAAATAAACCTATGGTACTACCAGTCCATAGTCGTTTAGTATATAATCACAAGCTAGATCTAACATTTTGTAGGTATGATCAAAACCTTCTTTACCACCGTAGTAGGGATCGGGGACAGAAATATTTTCGCCTGAATAAACGGTATTCATAATCATCTCCACCTTTTTTTTATCAGCTTCAGTTCTGGCTAGGGCTATAATATTATTGTAATTGCTTTCATCCATAGTAAATATGAGATCAAACTCATCAAAATCATTTACTGTGAATTGTCTTCCCTTTAAGCCAGAAATATCTGTTTGATGTTTTTTAAGTGTTTGTTGCGCACGAAAATCAGGAGCTTCGCCAATATGGTAAGCTGCTGTACCACAACTGTCAACCATGATATTTAAGTCATGTAGTTTTACTTTTGAACGCATAATGCCTTCTGCCATTGGAGAGCGGCAGATATTACCTAAACAAACCATTAATATCTTCATAGTAGTTGATTTTTATTATCATTTTATTTTAAACTTTGATCGCGCATATGGGCTTGCCTTTTGATCAGTGAATTCACCGGCTTGATATTTAAATAAGCCTGTAATAGCAATCATAGCAGCATTATCGGTTGTGAATTCAAAAGCTGGGATATAGGTATTCCAACCATAGCGTTTTTCTCCATTCTTAATGGCGCTTCTTAAGCCAGAGTTTGCACTTACTCCACCTGCAATAGCTATTTCTTTTATCCCTGTATCTTGAGCTGCTTTCACCAGTTTTTTCATTAAGATTTCAATAATTGTATATTGAACACTGGCTGCAATATCTTTTTGGTTTTTTTCTATAAAATGGTCATCTTTTTTCAATTCATCTCTCAAAAAGTATAAAACAGATGTTTTTAACCCGCTAAAACTATAATCATAGTTAGCTACTTTTGGTAAAGGAAATGTAAAGCGATTTTTGTTTCCTTCTTTTGCTAATTTATCAATTATTGGGCCACCAGGATAGGGTAGGCTCATTATTTTTGCAGTTTTATCAAAAGCTTCACCAGCAGCATCGTCAATAGTTTGTCCCAACAATTCCATATCAAAATAGGAGTTTACTTTAACAATTTGACTGTGACCTCCCGAAACAGTAAGGCATAGAAATGGGAATTTGGGTGTTGCTATTCTTTTATGTGGTTTTTGAGCAAAATGAGCTAATATATGTGCTTGTAGATGGTCAATTTCTATTAAAGGAATATTTAATCCTAAGGAAAAGGATTTTGCAAAAGAAGAGCCTACTAACAAACTTCCCAAAAGACCAGGGCCTCGTGTAAAAGCAATAGCGCTGAGTTGATTTTTGTTTATATTTGCTTCTTGTAAGGCGCGATGAATCACAGGGATAATATTTTGTTGATGAGATCGAGAGGCCAGCTCAGGAACAACACCTCCGTATTTATGGTGAACTTCCTGATTAGCAATAACATTTGAGAGTATAGTGTCGTCTTTTATGATAGATGCCGAAGTGTCATCACAAGAGGATTCTATTCCGAGGATATAAGTGCTCATTATTAATTATTTTTTTTGCAAAATTAATACATTCTTTCATTGATAAAGAAATATTTAAAAACGATTTTTAAGTTGTTGCTGATAATCATTATGAGTGCTGTTTTATTATTGGGTGTTTTTCGTAATAGTATCATGCAATCTTTTATAGCTCATGTGGGCTCAGCAAGCCTAAGTGAGCGCTTAGGTGTAAATATTTGGATTGATAAAGTATATATTTCTTCTTTTTTTGATATCCTTTTGGAGGATGTGAATATTTTTGATCATCGGCAAAATACTATAATTACTGCAAAAAGCGTACAGCTAAAATACAACATCTTTCATCCTCATAATTCCGAAATCCCTATACAAGCTTTAATAATAGATAGTGCTTTTGTGAGTTTGGTGCAATATGCAGGTGATAGTGTAATGAATATCAGTATGCTTTTTGGAGGAAATGAATCGGAAAAGGAAATCATATCTATTACTGACACTGTAATAATTGAAAATAAAGTTTTTAAGCTTGGCCTGGAAAGCTTGAAAATCACAAATTCTCGCTTTGTGCTCCATTTTGAAAAAAAAATCCCGATACTCGTAAAAGGTATGGATTATGAATATCTTGATGTTAAAGATGTAAATATTGAGATGAGCGATATGCATATGGTAGATGATAGTATTATGGCACAAGTGCATCTATTACAAGGAAAAGATCGATGCGGAATAGACATAAAGCAATTAGAAGCATTTGCTATGGTAAGCCCTAAAGGTTTGCAATTGACAGATCTTAATTTAGTAACATCACAATCACACCTTAAAGCAAATCTAAGTTTTGATTATCAATCCTGGTCAGATTATCTTGATTTTGTCAATAATGTAAAAATGAGCTTCGATGTCCAGAATTCAAAAATCAATATGGAAGATATTGCCTTTTTTGCGCCAGATATGCAAGGAATGAATAATGTAATAAGGATAAGAGGGAAGCTTAGTGGTCCAGTTAGAAATATGAAAGCAAAAGACTTACGTTTATCTTACGGCGAAGCCACTGCTTTTGCTGGAGATATACAAATGAGTGGTTTGCCAAATATTTACGAAACCTTTATCAATGTAAAAATGGATGACTTCTCAACTCGCTTATCGGATGTTGTTAGGTTTAAATTACCAACTGGTGAGAGCTTTGAGAAATTACCCGATGCTTTGGAGAAATTTGGAAAAATAAGAATAAAGGGTTCATTCGTTGGTTTTTATAATGATTTTGTAAGTAAATCAATTTTGATTAGTGAAATTGGGAAGCTTAACACAAATGTACAGTTTACCAATAATAGTATAGAAGATATTGTGTATTACAAAGGATCTTTTCAAGCAGAGAATTTTAATATTGGCAGATTTCTAGAGATGGAATCTGATTTAGGTGATATTAATTTTGATATGAAAATAGATGGTAAAGGCCTTGATATAGCTACCCTTGAAACAAAAGTTAAAGGAGAGATTAAAAATTTAAATTTTAGAGGGAATGTTTTGGATACAATTTATATTGATGCATTTCTGCGTGAAAAACACTTTAATGGTAGTTTAAATATACAAGATAAACTGATAGCTACGCATTTTATTGGTCATATGAATTTTGATTCTCTCAATCCCTATTTTGATTTTAAAGCTCAGTTTGATCACATACGGTTTGGTCATTTGGGTTTGTTAGATATTGATTCTACGGCCAGTTTGTCGACCAATGTGCAGATGAATTTTACTGGGAATAATATAGATTCTTTTATTGGTAAAATTAGAATAGATAATACAGCTTTTGAATATGCTGATGATATTTTTAAGATGGATAGTTTGCAAATTATTTCAAAAAAGGAGCAGTCTGTTTCATCTTTAAGAACAATTACTGTTTCATCTGATTTTTTAAATGGTAGTATTGAAGGTGTTTATCAATTACATCAAATTCCCAAAGCTACTCAATCATTTATTCATTATTATATTAATCAGTATAAAGGATCTGAAAATCAGGATGATCAAATGTTGGATCAAAAAATAAAATTGGATTTCTCCTTAACAAATACTGCAACATTAGAGAAGTTGTTTGTCCCTGAATTGGACATTAAAGATACTTTATATCTTAATGCGATAATTGATGGGGCAAAACAATATATCGACCTTGATATCAAAGCAAAAGAGGTTTCTTGGGATGGATTAAGCTTTTTATCTCCAAAATTATCTCTTCAAACAGATAATAATCATGCAAATTTAAATTTGCATCTCAATAAGTGTATAGTGAAAGAATCAACAGAGACGGATTCATTAGCCATTGCTCTGGATAGACTTCAGCTGGATCTTGATTTTTATAAAGATAGCTTACAGTGGGGTTTAAGCTGGAATAACAAGAAAGAAATTCCTAAAAATAGTGCTGATATTAATGGATGGGTTGAATTTGGCAAGACTCAGGGATTTACATTAGGCTTAAATGCTTCTGAGATGTTTATAAACGATAGTTTATGGACAATTTATGATGATGGAAAACTTGTGCTGGATTCGATGAATTATACTTTTGATAGTATATATTTCTTTACTGAAAAGGAGAGTATTCTGTTTGATGGTTCCATATCTACCAATCAAGACTCAAGTCTTTTTTTAGTTTTCGATAGTTTTAATATATCTAATCTTGATTTACTCACTTATCCTCAAGGTCTTAATTTTGATGGTTTTTTAAATGGAGAATTTCAAATGATTGATCTCTATCATCATATGAATTTTTTAGCCGATTTAAAAATTTCTAATTTTTACTTGAATAATGAGCATTTGGGTGATGCAGATATCATTGCTACAAGGAATATAGATAATTCAATATATCTTAATGTAGATTTGGAAAAACAAGGGAATAAAAAGAAATATAAGCCTTTATATTTGGAAGGTTACTATTATCCAAGGGAAACAGATAAACAATTGGATTTAGATTTGTCGCTTAATAATATTAAATTAAATTTTCTAAACCCTTTCCTTAAGGATTTTGTATCTGAATTAGATGGCCGTGCATCGGGAGATATCAATATTTTAGGAAGATTAAATAATTTGGATGTCTCAGGAGAAATTGATTTAGTACGCACACAGTTTCGAATAAAATATTTAAACACCCTTTATTCACTTTCAGGAAAATTATTTTTGGATAATACAAGTTTAGGTTTTAAACAAGTTGCTATTTTTGATACTGTTGGAAATAAAGCGGTACTATTTGGGGGTTTGTCTCATACTAGAATAAAGGATTTTGGTGTGGATTTGAAAATTGAAGCAGATCATTTTGTGGGATTAAATACCAGAAAAGGAATGAATGAACTTTATTATGGGAAAGCTGTGATTACAGGAGGGATTTCCATAAAGGGACCTTTTGATAATGTGTTCCTCAATATTGATGCCACTTCTGAAAAAGGTACCGATGTAAATATTCCTATTAATACCACCCAAAGTATTTCAGAGAACAGCTTTATTGTTTTTATTAATGATCAGGATACTGTAACTAAAGAAGAAAATATTTTCAAACCTCAGCTATCTTCTTTTTCATTAAATATGGATCTTTCAGTTACTCCAGATGCAAGAGTAGGTATTACCCTTCCCGAACAACTTGGTTCTATTGAATCTCAAGGTTTTGGTGATTTGAACATGAATTTATCTCGAACAGGTAATTTCAAAATGACAGGAGATTATAAAGTCTCAAGAGGAGTGTTTTTCTTTAAAATAAGAAATTTGTTGAATCGTAAATTTAATCTGCAGGAAGGAGGAACCATAAGCTGGACAGGTGATCCATATGCTGGAGTATTAAATATGACGGCTGATCATCAAGTAAAAACAAGCTTAAGTAGCTTGGGACTTAATCAGGATTCATCCTATCGTAGCAGAATACCGGTAGATTGTATCATAGGTTTAACGGGTCCTGTTATGAATCCAAATGTGAAATTTAGTTTCAAATTTCCAAATGCAACCGAAGAGGTAAAGCAATATGTATATTCAAAAATCGATACTACAAATGCAACTGAAATGTCTCAACAAATGTTGTCTTTATTAGTCCTAAATTCTTTTAGTTTTACAGGAGCTAATGCAAGTGGAAATATGGTCTCTAGCGTGGGAGGTTCTTCTTTACAAATTGTTGCTAATCAATTGGGTAATTGGTTGTCACAGATCAGTAAAGATGTTGATGTGGGTATTAATTATCACCCAGGAAGTGATATGACCAATGAAGAAGTGGAAGTGGCTTTAAGCACTCAGCTTTTTGACGATAGAGTAAAAGTAGATGGGAATTTTGGTTATCAAGATGTTCAAGATCAGTCTAATAGCAATACATCAAGTATTGTGGGAGATCTTAATGTAGAAGTGAAGCTCACAAAAGATGGACGATTTCGAATGAAAGCTTTTAACCGTACTAATACAGTAGATTTAATGGATAATACATCACCATATACTCAGGGAGTAGGTGTTTTTTATCGAAAAGAGTTTAACCATTTTTGGGATATTTTTCAAAGCAAAAATAGAAAAGAAAAGATGGATGCCCAGGAAATTGAAGAAATAAAAACAAAAGACCTTAAAAAAGAGATAAAAACAGATGATGTTTCCAAAAGAAGTGAATAAACTTTTATATTTTTGTCATCTTATAAACTTAAGACAGTTGTATTGATTAAAGAACTAAATCATATCGTTTTCAAAACTATTGCCGATACAGCTCAAAAAATGGGTGTAGACGCCTATATTATAGGCGGTTATGTGCGTGATTATTTTCTAAAGAGAGTTTCTGATGATGTGGATGTTGTAGTCATTGGAAGTGGTATTGAATTGGCACAAAATGCAGCTCACCTTCTTAATGATAAGATTAAAGTGAAAACATATAAAAACTTCGGGACTGCCATGTTTCATTACCAAAGCCCAACTGAAAATCTGATAATTGAATTTGTTGGAGCTCGTAAAGAGAGTTACCGGCGAGATAGTAGAAAACCTATTGTAGAAGATGG
>JAOZUW010000083.1:8086-12766 GCA_029938465.1 Bacteroidales bacterium
TCTTTTGAATCCATAAAGCGAAATGCCAAACGTATCAACATTGTATCTACGGAAAGGGTGATGGATGAATGGAATAAAATTATGCTAACCCAACGACCTTCTTTAGGTATTCGATTATTAGATAAATGTGGATTGTTAGAAGAAATATTTCCACAGTTGATAGCATTAAAAGGAGTAGAGTTACGTTATAAAATTGGGCATAAAGACAATTACGATCATACACTACAGGTTTTGGATAATATTTCACAAAACACTGAAAATTTGTGGCTAAGGTGGGCAGCTTTGTTACATGATATTGCGAAGCCAGTTACTAAGAAATTTGAGGAAGGACAAGGTTGGACCTTTCACGGTCATGAATTTTTAGGAGCTAAAATGGTGCCGAAGATTTTTAAACATTTAAAGTTGCCTCAAAATGAATTAATGAAATATGTGCAAAAGTTAGTACGTCTTCATCTTCGACCTATTGTGTTGTCACAAGATGTTGTAACTGATTCAGCCATTCGACGTTTGTTGTTTGATGCTGGCGATGATATTGATGATTTGATGACCTTATGTGAAGCAGATATTACTTCAAAAAACCAGATAAAAGTTAAGCTTTACCTAAACAATTTTCAATTGGTTCGTCAAAAATTGGTTGAAATTGAAAAGAAAGACCGTTTGAGAAATTGGCAACCTCCTATATCTGGCGAAGTGATTATGCAAAGTTTAAATTTAAAACCAAGCCGTGAAGTTGGCATGATAAAAAATGCCATACGCGAAGCTATTATTGAAGGTGTTATTCCTAATGAATACGAAAAAGCCTTTGATTTTATGTTGCAAAAAGCAAAAGAAATGGGTTTGAAATTAAATAAGGAAGATTAATGCCATCAGCAATAAAAACGGTATATTTTGTTGTAGGGCCAACAGCTGTAGGAAAAACATCCTATGCTATTAATTTGGCTCAAAAGCTTAATACTGAAATTATTTCGGCAGATTCGCGTCAGTTTTATCAAGAAATGAATATTGGTACAGCAGTTCCTTCATTCGAAGAATTAGCGGCTGTTCCTCATCACTTTATACAACATATTAGTATAAAAGATGATTATAATGTACATCGTTTTGAACAAGAAGCTTTAAGTAAAATAAATGAATTATTTGTACAGAAAGATCATGTGGTCGTGGTTGGTGGTTCTGGATTATATCTTAATGCTTTAGCATATGGAATTGATCAATTACCAGACCCATCACCTGAGACACGAAAATATCTTGAGGAATTGCAGGGAAAGGAAGGCTTATTAGGTTTAAGGAATTTGCTACGTCAACTTGATCCCGTATTTTTTGAATTGGTAGATCAACAAAATCCAAGTAGGATAAAACGAGCATTAGAAGTATGTTTAGCAACAGGAAAACCATATTCTAAACAAAGGATTGGAAAAAAGAAAGAAAGATCGTTTACTATGAAATGGATTGGTTTGAGTCAAGATCGGGAAAAACTCTACCAACGTATCAATAAAAGAGTAGATATGATGATAGAAGCAGGCTTGTTAGAAGAGGTGAAATCACTTTTTGAATATAGGCATTTAAATGCCTTAAATACAGTGGGGTATCGTGAGTTTTTCCAATGGATTAATGGGGAGCAAACTTATGAATGGGCTGTGGAGAAGGTGAAGACAAATAGTAGGCGTTATGCTAAACGCCAGATGACTTGGTTTAGTAAAAACCAAGATATTGAATGGATTGATATTGATAAATAAATACTAGAGTGATGTTGAAACATATAGTAATGCTTAAACTAAATGAGGTAGCTCCTGAGGAGTTTCAAAATCGTTTAGATAAGATGGAACAAATGCTTAATGCCTTAAATCAAACTATTTCTTCGCTTGAAAAAATGGAAGTAGGACAGAATATATCCACAAAAGCTTCTGCATATGATTTGGTATTAACGGCCGATTTTAAATCGGAGCAAGCATTAGATGAATACCGTATTCATCCAGAGCATATAAAAGTCTTGGATTATATAAAAATATGGGTTGATAAAGCTAGGGTAGTAGATTATTGGATTTAACCCTTTTCCTTTTCCATAGCATTTACTACTATTCTTAGTTCTCCATAAGAATAATTGCCATCTAATTTAGTTCTTAAGTCGTTAAGTCCTTCAAAATGAGTATTAATAATTAGTTTTATAAGTTTTTTGGCCTTTTTAATATCCATCAACTCTTCAAGTTTTATTTCACCAGTTTTTATAAAGCCAGAAAGATGCCCTTCAATAGTGCTTTTTACATAATCCCTTTCTTTAGCTATTTCGTCTATGCTTTTACCAGCTTTAAACATCTCCAGAGTAATTTTTTGTGTCTCCCCTTTTTTTGATGTTTTCTTTTTGGGTATTTCAATGATATCTTCGTTTTGTTGCAGCTTGTTATCCTGACAATAGCTTTTTATTATTTCTATTATTTCGTTGCCATATTTTGTCACTCGTACCTTACCCATTCCTTTTACTTTTTTTAACTGTTGCAGGCTTACAGGAAGGGTTTCACATATTTCGAATAATGTTTTCTGTGAAAATATTTGAAAATGATCTATATCTAAATCTTTTGCAAATTGATTTCGCAATTTTCGGAGTAGTTTAAATAGTTCAGGGTGTACACTTATATTGTCTCTTTCAATTTTCGTGCTTTCTTTTTGAGGTTTTTCCAGAATAGCTTTGGCTCGTAATTCTAAGTATTTCGCAGTTTGAAAACCATGGATCAAATGATCAAATAAATACATTTTTATACGAATACTTTCTTCGATTTTTGCTAATAGTTCTTTAAAATCTTTTTTTATAGCTTTATTATCGGTAGAAAAGCTGATCTCATGTAAAGGTTTAAGTATAAACTCTTGAGTATGTTTGGCGAAATAGCTAATGGCTTTACTTATTCGTAATTGTATAGGTTTATTTTTTGCAGGATCTTCTATATCGATACTCATTTGGACCAATTGCCTTTGAAAACTATCGGCTATGCCTACCAATTCCTGAACTCCTTTTGTTTTTATTATTTTTAAGGGTTCCATATAATTTCCTTGTAAACTATTTCCACTTTCGTAAATGATTTTATTACATCTATTCACCAAAAAGGGGAGTTGCTTATAATTGAAAAGTTCGGCAATAAGATTTAACTGATAATTTTTTTGAGATTCGCTAAGATTTTTATGATCAGGTTGATGTTCTTCTACATTTTGTGTAAAGCTGATTACTCTGGAATCCTGAATGATACCTTTTTGATTAATTGGACTCTTTAATACTATGCCCTCTAGTGTTTTACAACGACTAAGTGCTACATAAGTTTGGCCATGAGCAAATGAGGAAGCTGCATCAATAATAGCTTTTTCAAAAGTAAGCCCTTGGCTTTTATGAATAGTAATAGACCATGCTAATCTTAATGGGATTTGTGAAAAAGAACCCACCATTTTTTCTTTAATTTCTTTACTCTCTTTATCGATATTATATTTTATGTTTTCCCATATTTCCCTTTCGCTGGTAATATCATGAGTGTCGCCTGGGCAACGTACCACAACTTCATGATTGTCAAGTTGAACAACCTTGCCAATTTTACCATTATAGTACCGTTTTTCGGGACTGGAGTCGTTTTTGATAAACATAACTTGTGCCCCTATTTTTAATTCCAATCTTTCATCAGTAGGGTAAGCATATTCTGGAAAATCATCAAATATCTTAGCTTTAAAAAACCAACTCTTTCTTTTGATTTTGCCTAACTCTTTGTCATTCATCCTATCAGCACGGTTATTATGAGTCGTTAGGGTTATATATCCTTGATCAGGCTCTGGTGTAAAATCCTCATTAAAGCGTTTGTTTAATTCTAAAAGGGAGTTTTGAGATAATTTATTATTTCGGATTTCATTAAGAATACCAATAAAATGTTCGTTATCTTGTCTGTAAATATGTTTCAGCTCTATACTCAAGGCAATAGACTCCTGAAATGCTCTGCTGTTAAAGAAAAATGGAGATTTATAATAGGATTTTAATAATAACCATTCATCTGGTTTAACCACAGGGGCAAGCTGTTGTAAATCACCTATCATCAAGACTTGAGTGCCACCAAACACTTGGTTTTTGTTTTTATATCGCCTTAAAACCTGATCGATGCCATCAAGTAAATCAGCTCTTACCATACTAATTTCATCAATTATCAAGAGATCTAAGGAGCGAATAATATCTATTTTCTTCTTATTGAATTTTCTTTGGAATCGTGGATTAGGATTTGTTTTTTTATGTTGAAAATGATGCCCTTGTTCAGATTCTTCGGGTAGAATTGGTCCAAAAGGCATTTGAAAAAATGAATGAATGGTTACCCCTTTAGCATTTATGGCTGCTACACCTGTTGGTGCTACCACTACTAATCTTTTAAAAGAATGATCTTTTATTTTATGTAAAAAGGTAGTTTTTCCTGTTCCCGCTTTTCCTGTTAAGAAAATATTTCTATCGGTTTTTTCTACGAAATTCCAAGCCAAATCAAGTTCAGGGTTGTGTATCATATAATTATTTTTCTTCAGGTTTTATGAAAAGTAAAACTACAAAAAAAATACGGGTTTTTATTGCTGTTGATATAGAATTGTGTTTTGGGAGTTGTGAATAGTGTCCCGAAAGCTTTCGCATTGGCGTCAACCTAAGGATAACTTATTTCTACATAATTAAGATAAAAT
>JAOZUW010000084.1:0-1590 GCA_029938465.1 Bacteroidales bacterium
AGCATTTATTATTCCTCCTTTATAAACCATGAAAATCTACGGCCTATGAAAATACGAAAATGGCCTATATTGGAAGAATAAGCCCACTCCCGCTTCTCATCATCTGACAACTCATAAAAACTATCTCTAACAAATGAAAAGCCGGCATACCATTTGGGTTTATTAATACCTACAGCCATTCTGGGCTGTAGGTGTAAGACAGGGATAGAATTACTATGATGGGTATTATCTTCCAAATAAGTGTTAGTTAACCCCAAGTGTATGCTAGCCATAAATGACATAGAAACAAAAAAATGCTTACGAATAATTAAATTATAGGCGTAGGCTGACAATACTCCAAAATAAACAGCATTATGCTCATTGGCTTTTGGTAAATTTCCAAAATGAGAAGCTTCAGGGAAAAAAGAAGAATCAGCCCCTATTCCTTCTAAAAATATCTGTCCCCCTAATAAAAAAGAACCCGCACTTTTTTTCTGAATAGCCGTTTGTTTAAATGCTGATTTATAAGAAAACCGATCATGATTAAAAACATACATGCCTCCAATACCAAAACTTAAGGTCTTTATATCTGGACGAATATATTCCTCATGTCCCTGTTCCCTATCAGGAAAAATATCTTCCACATTCTTAATATAAAAACCTTCGTAATATTGGAAATAGAAATCCACCACCATCTTTTTCATATAGATATTGGTCTGCATATCCAATCGTTTTGTTTTTCCGTATTGTTTATCATCGTGATTAACAAAGCCAAAATTAAAAGCAATTCCTATTCCCAACCATTTATAATTGAACCCAAAACCCATATTCAATTGCTCATTAGGAGAATATTCCAAGGATTTTTTGAGATCATGGTGATACATAGAAAAGCGAGTATACTTTTGTTTAGCATATAAAAACAATGCCAATTGATTGCTATAATCATCATAATAAGGATGACTATAAAGAGGTTTAATTATTTTTGTTTTAGAAGCGACACTATCCTGTAGTTTATATTTCTGAATATTTGCAATATCCGCAGATTGCGTATATACAATGGTCAATAAACATAAATTAATAAATAATATGATGGATAACTTTTTCACTTATAAGATTTCAACACCACTCTTAGTGCATACTATTCTCATATTTATAATAAACTTTACTATTTCTGAACATAGTAAATGTTAATGCCAGATAAAAAACATGAGTTTCTAAATGTTCATATGGCTTACTCTCGATTCCATCTACTATTTCAACATAATCAGTATTATGAAAAGGTGTAAGGTAATATTTAAACTTTAAATTAGCTCCATAAGGGAATTGAAGGCCCACAAAAACAGCTTGATAAAAAGTGGGTACTCTATCGCTAAACCAAACATTAAATTTATCAGTCTTCACTTCACTCTCGAAAGTTTTCTCTTTATAGTTAAATGGTAGTTCAAACTCATAACCACCATAGATAAAAAATCTATCTAAAACTCCTAATTTTAAACCTATCGGAATACCCATATCATAAACACGGTATTTTTTCTTTATTTGTGTGGTATTATCTTGAGCAATATAACCCACATTACGAACATTCAAACCAAAGAACATGCCTAGGTTTTT
>JAOZUW010000084.1:1690-12675 GCA_029938465.1 Bacteroidales bacterium
TATCTCAGGCAATTTTTCTAAAGTATTATTCTTAAAATCATCATTTAATCGAAACTTTACATAATTAATTGGGATACTCTGTGCCAAATATTGTTTTTCGTAAAAAGTTTGAATCTGTGGAGCATCACCTGAATAATTGGCTTTGTAAAGGTCATAAGTCTGATAATCTATATCCAAATTAAAATAATCAATAACAGCTAAAGTATAATCAAAAAGTGCTCTATTATCTGTTTTAACATGAATGATGCCATTAGGTTTGAGTGTTTCTTTATAGAGGTTTAAAAAACGAGGTGAAGATAACCTTCTACGTTCGTACTTGGGTTGAGGATCGGAAAAAGTGAGCCATATCTCATCTATTTCATTTTCATCAAAAATATACTTAATCTGTTCAATTTTATTCCTAACAAAAGCCACATTTGCTAAGCCAAGGTTTTGCGAATCGGTAGCACCTCGCCACATTCGGGCTCCTTTTAAATCCATTCCAATAAAATTTTTATCAGGGTATTTCTCTGCTAAACCAACAGTATACTCCCCTTTTCCACAGCCTAACTCTAAAACAATTGGATTTTCATTTTTAAAGAATTCTTCTCTCCATTTCCCTTTTAAAAAAAAACCAGATAATAACTCCTCGTAAAAAGGTTCAAAGAAGATAGGATTTGTAGCATTTTCAGCAAATTGTTCTCGTTTTCGTCTTGCCATTTTATTATTATTGAAGCTCACTGTAAATACCTTTGCCAGGAATAACAGAAAGTGTCATTATTTCACTTGCAAAGATAAAAAAAAGCAACATTCTTCATATGAAAAATGTTGCTCCCTAATTAACAGTATATTCTACTTATTTGCTTATCTCAACCAATGGGATTTCCAATGCCATCTCCGCACTTATAAGTGCATTGATTTTATTATCTATTTGGAAAAATCTAACTACTCTACCACTAGCTAATATCTTCTTGAATTTTTTATAATAGGCTTTCTTTAATTTCACTAATTCATCAGTTACTTTAAAAGTTCTCAACATCAACTCATCAGCTTTTTCATCACTCATAGTTTCATAATTCTCAGCATAATCTAAAATAATATCTAGATTCTCTGTTTGAATTTTATATACTTCAGCAGTGTATTCGTTATACAATGGCCAAAAAACCTTGGCTTCTTCGTCAGTAAACTGCATAGCATCAGTAACTACAGCTTTTCTTTCCGTTTTCAGAACTGTTCGTTCCATTTCAATGTAGTCGGTATCGCTTTGCGCCCATGCTGGAGCTGTAAATACTACAACCAATAATAATAAAAGGTACTTCTTCATAAAATAGTTTTTAAATTGTAAATAAATTATCTCTTGATATTGAACTTCTTAAATATGATTTTCATTAAAGATGGCAAATCTAATACTTTTTATTTATTTAGATTAATTTTAAATTATAAAATTCTATTAATTTTTCATAAAAAAAGGCTTCCAAGAAATACTAACAAACGCCTAAAATTCGTTACTATATTTAAATAACTGATCTCATGAGAAAAATTATTATTCTAAGTTTTGCTTTATTTTTTAGCTTAATGTCCTGTCAAAAAGAAAAAGATACTACCATTGTTGAAGAGCCAAAACCTATTGAAAAACCCAATTACTTTCCATTAGAAGCCGGTAGCTACTGGGTGTATGAAAACTATAAAATCATTGACTCTTCAGGAGCAGAAACATTGCTACCTGAAATTGATAGCTTTGCAATAATAGGAGACACTCTTATAAACAGTCATCAATATTCTATTTTAATGGGTAGCACTCATCCTTTTAACAATTGGGAACTACAAGCTATACTCAGAGATTCATCTGGATATATTGTGAATTTGTTAGGTGAAAAAGTATTCTCAGACGAACATTTAGGAGATACCTTAAATATAAACATCGATTTTAACTTTAATAATGATACCATTTCAGCAGTTTATCTTTTAATGATGCAAGAAACCTACGAAAAAGAGGTAGCTGCTGGAATATTCTATGATGTTTTAAAAACAAAACTAAATCATTATTTATACAGCAATAATCCAAATATAGACACCATAAGAATGAGAAGTATAAATCAGTTTTATTCACCAGGTATTGGAAAAATTGCCTTTAGCTGGGCATTTTTCTCGGCTCCATGGACTGGAGAAAAGCGCTTATTAAGGTATTATATTACACATCCTATTGGCGATTAATTTATTGCTTATTTTCTGTTCCTTTTGAAAATTATAACAATTAATGTGTTTTTCTTCAAAACTGTGATAATATCCCCATTCAAAAAAACCTGACAACAGTATCTTTGGCTTCAATTTTGTTATAAGGTATTAAAAAACCAAAAATAATCATCAAATTGCTTATTTTTGCACTGAAAAGAAATACTGAATGATAAAAAGAGATCAAAATTATACCACAGAAAAACTGGTAGAAACCGTTATATATGGGATGTTAGAGAAAAAAGCATCGGAAATCACAACCATTGATTTAAGAAATATTCCTACTGCGGTATGTGACTATTACATCATATGCCATGCACAATCCAATACTCAAGTTGAGGCTATTGCTGAATCAGTAGGTTTTGAAGCTAAAAAACAATTAAACGACCTTCCTGTACATATTGAAGGCAATCAGCTAGCAGAATGGATATTAATGGATTACGTTGATGTAGTAGTACATGTTTTTCAAGAATCTAGAAGAAGATTTTACAATTTAGAAGATCTTTGGGCCGATGCTGAAATAACTACACATAAAGAAAAATTAGGGTAAATAATAAAAGACATAATGGCAGAAAATAAAAATAAAACTCCAGAATCTGATAATAAAAGCTCTAAACCAAAAGAGCAACCCAAATCACCTTTTAATCTTGGTGGTGGGAAAAATGGTAAACCAAAATTCAGTTTTTATTGGATCTATGGTATCATGGCTGTTATTTTTATAGGCTTAACTTATTTTAATGATGGTGTTACTTCCAAAGAATCTGATTGGGGAGAAGTAAGGCAAATGCTTGGAAATGGTGATGTAGAGCAAATTATTTTAGTTAATAAAGAAATAGCTGAGATATATATTAAAGCTGATAAGAAATCCAATTACGAAATAAAAAAAGAAAGCTCTGGCTTTAGTGGCACAACAGCTGATTTTCATTATCAAATAGGAAGTATTGAAACTTTTGAAAAGCGAGTACAAGAAGCACAGCAAAATGTGCCAGAACCTGTATTTGTGAAAAATGAAACCCGACAAGACTGGGGAAAAGATATCATAGGATGGTTATTTCCTTTTGCCTTAATTATTGGGGTTTGGTTTTTTATAATGCGGATGATGAGTCGTGGTGGTAGTGGCGGTGGTCAAATATTTAATATTGGCAAATCTAAAGCTCAACTATTTGATAAAGAAAGCTCTGTTGAAGTAAACTTTGGCCATGTGGCCGGGTTAAAAGAAGCCAAAGTAGAGGTAATGGAGATTGTTGATTTCCTAAAAAACCCAAAAAAATATACAGAGCTAGGTGGCAAAATTCCAAAAGGAGCCCTTTTGGTTGGCCCTCCGGGAACTGGTAAAACATTATTAGCCAAAGCCGTAGCTGGAGAAGCCAAAGTACCTTTCTTTTCACTTTCAGGATCTGATTTTGTAGAAATGTTTGTGGGAGTGGGTGCTTCACGAGTTCGCGACCTATTTAAACAAGCCAAAGAAAAATCACCTTGCATCATTTTTATCGATGAAATAGATGCTATAGGTAGAGCCAGAGGTAGAAACTCTATGACAGGAGCAAATGACGAAAGAGAAAATACACTAAACCAACTACTTACTGAGATGGATGGTTTTGCCAGCAATGCAGGTGTTATTATTCTTGCCGCTACTAACCGCGCCGATGTATTAGATAAAGCACTGCTTCGTGCAGGAAGGTTTGACAGACAAATACATGTTGAATTACCTGAACTGGGAGAACGCAAAGCCATTTTTGAAGTACATACTAAACCCTTAAAAGTTGATAATTCTATCGATGTAAATATGCTGGCTAAGCAAACACCTGGTTTTTCGGGTGCAGATATAGCAAATGTCTGTAACGAAGCAGCTCTTATTGCTGCTCGGGGCGAAAAGAAAGTTATTGACAAACAAGATTTTTATGATGCTATTGACCGAATTGTAGGAGGTTTAGAAAAAAGAAGCAAGATCATTTCACAAAATGAAAAAGAAGTTATTGCCTATCATGAATCCGGTCATGCTACAGTCAGTTGGTTATTAGAACATGCTCATCCTTTAGTAAAGGTAACCATTGTTCCTCGAGGAAAAGCATTAGGTGCCGCCTGGTATGTTCCAGAAGAACGACAACTGTCTAATCAAGAACAAATGATGGATGAAATGGCAGCAACGCTTGGTGGAAGAGCCGCTGAACAAATTATCTTTAATAAAATATCTACGGGTGCTCTTAATGATCTGGAAAAAGTGAGTCGACAAGCTTTTAATATGGTCGCTTATTTTGGTTTAAACAATAAGATTGGTAACCGTTCTTTTTATGATTCTTCAGGTCAACAAGAATATCAGTTTCAAAAACCTTATAGCGAAAAAACAGCACAACTAATTGATGACGAAGTAAGTAGTCTTATTGAATCTGCTTACCAAAAAGCTTTAGATATTTTAGAAGAGAACAAAGCCAAACTCACTCAATTAGCTAAAGTGCTGATGAACAAAGAAGTGATCTTTAGAGAAGATCTGGAAGAAATTTTCGGTAAAAGGTCTTGGGATGAAGGGAAAGATCACTTAATAATAAATGGGAATAGTCAGAAGAAAGAAGAAAAAGATCCCAAAGTATCCATTGAAGAAGTAAAAACTGAAATAACAGATAAAGATAAAACAGATTCCAAAGAAGAAACTACTGATAAAGCTTAAAAACAAATGGAAGAGACTACTTCTAAAGAAAGGATTTTAACAGCCATTAGAAATGGTTTAATGACTAAGGTAAACAACCCTTATGCAACTGTCAATACTGAAAAAGAAGTAATGAAGCCTTTAGAAGAATCTATCGATTTGCATTTTGCTCAAGAATTATCAGCCTTAGGAGGCAAATTCATTTTTTGCGAGAATGAAGATGATATGACCAAAATACTTAAGCTGATTATAGAACAAGAAAAAATAGGTCCATTATTTTGCGCAAATCCTCTTCTTCAAAAACAACTTACTGAAGCAGAAATTCCATTTCTTTCAGAAGAAAAAGATTTAAAAGAAACGAAAAGTGGCCTAACGGAATGTGAATTCCTAATTGCTCGATATGGATCAATTTTAATGTCATCCGCCTTACCATCAGGACGAAAACTATATGCTTGGCCCGAAGTGCATTTAGTGGCAGCATATGCTTCTCAATTGGTTCCCGAAATATCTGATGCAATTATTGGTATGCGAGAGCGCTATAATGGGGTTCTCCCCTCCATGCTAACAATGGTTAGCGGAGCAAGTAGAACAGCCGATATTGAAAAAACTTTAGTGATGGGAGCTCATGGTCCACGTGAATTATTTGTATTTTTTATTGATGATTTAACACTATAATGATTTGAAAAATCTAATAACCAGAACACTAGCCGGAGCTGTTTTTGTATCGATTATTATTGGTAGTATAATTTGGAATCCTTTAGCTGTCCTCGTTTTATTTTTCCTATTCAATGCCATAGGGCTTTTTGAATTTAGCCGAATGTTTCAGAAAAATGGTTATGATATTCCTGCTCCCTCTTTAATTATTCTGGGAAGCATTGTATATCTAATCATTGGTCTTTATGCCAACAGTTATATTAACGAAACGGCTTTTCTATTTATAATACCTTTAGTATTCAGCTTGTTTATTGCATCTTTGTATAAGATTTCTGAAAAACCTTTCGAAACATTAGGCCTTAAAATTTTAGCTGTTGTATATATCTCTATCCCATTTGGTCTGTTTAATCTGGTTGAAAATATGGGCTCTATCCACAGCAATCAAAATGAACCTCTTTTTTTAATCGCCTTTTTTCTTTTAGTATGGTCTAGCGATACTTTCGCCTACTTATCTGGTATAAGCTTTGGCAAACACCGTCTGTTTGAACGTATCTCACCAAAAAAATCTTGGGAAGGAAGCATAGGGGGAGCCATAATGACCATGATTATTGGATATACTTTTGGATACTATAGTCAGATTTTTGAGCCTATTATCTGGGTGATGATAGCACTTTTAACTGTTGTAACTGCTACTTTTGGTGATCTGGTAGAGAGTCAATTAAAAAGAAGTATGAAAATAAAAGATAGTGGAAGTATTATGCCAGGTCATGGAGGAATTCTCGACAGATTTGATGCTGCAATTTTTTCTATCCCATTTTATGTATTTTTATTATATTTGCTAGCTTAGAACAAGCCCATGAAACTTCACGAAGAAGGAAAATATATTATAGTAATTGCTTTTTTTATTTTAGCTGCACTTACAGCTGCGTTGTTGTATTGGGGGCCTTATCAACTTTGGTATCAATTACCAATAGCTTTATGTGTCATCATTTTTTACTATTTAATTGTCCGGTTTTTTAGAATCCCTAAAAGAGAATTTGTTTATAAAGATGGTGTTATTCTAGCACCAGCAGACGGAGAAATCGTTGTGATAGAAGAGGTTTTTGAAGAGGAATATATTCAAAAAGATTGTTTGCAAATAAGTGTTTTTATGTCGCCTTTAGATGTTCATATCAATTGGTTTCCTTTTGCAGGAATCGTTCGTTATGTCAAATATCACCCTGGAAAACATCTGGTAGCCTGGCATCCAAAATCGTCTAAACATAATGAGCGAACTTCTATATGTATGGAGACAGAGGATAATAAATTAGTAATGATTAGACAAATTGCAGGAGCTGTGGCACGTAGAATTATTTGTTATGCCAAAGTAGGGAATACTGTAAAACAAAATGACCAAATTGGATTTATAAAATTTGGAAGTCGTGTAGATCTATTTTTGCCTTTATCCGTAAAACCTAAGGTTGATCTTGAAGAAAAGGTAGTAGGTGGCGTAACTGTTATTGCAGAATTCTAATCAGGAAATTCCTTGTATAATATCTCACTACTCAAGTGAACTTCTAATAATACCTTTATCCTAATATTTTATGTTATGAAAACCAAAAAACCATACATAGAGGAACTAATATCTCAAGGCGAACATCAAAAACAAGATTTTAAATTTGAAGTTTCGGATTCGAAAAAAATTGCTCGTTCCATGTCTGCTTTTGCCAATACTGATGGTGGCAGATTACTTGTGGGTGTTAAGGATAATGGTGTTGCGGCTGGTGTACGCTCCGACGAAGAAATACATATGCTAGAAGCTGCCGCTCAAATGTATTGTAAACCCGAGCTAAGCTTAAAATTTACAGAATGGAAAATACTTGGCAAACCTATATTAGAAGCTACGGTAGAAAGAAATCCCAATGCATTAGTGAGTGCCCCTGACAAAAATGGAAATTATAAAATATATATCCGAAAAGATGATCAAAATATTTTAGCAAATGGCATATATATTAAAGCCTGGGAACAAAAAAAAGCTGGGCGATCAGTAAATATAGCCTATACCGAAGTAGAGAGATCTTTTATTGAATTTATTAAAAAGCACCAACCTATCAATTGGAGTCAAATAAAAAAGAGTTTACATCTTTCACCAAAAAAACTCAATCAAATGATTCTAGACTTTATGCTGATTGATGTGGTAGAGCTTCATATCTCAGAAAAAGGTTATTTTTACAGCTTAATAGAACAAAATATAAATGAGGACGTCTAAAAACAATCCCTATGAAAATAAGCAATAATGGATATGATCAAGAGGAAAAAATAAAATTCCCTGTAAATTTTGATTTAAAAGTGATAATGATGACGCTGCCCGATTTAACAATAAGTATTGCTGAGTTGGAATCTGTTTTAGTTAAATTGGCTATTCCCTTTAAAAATTGGCGACACAAACCTAGTGGAAAAGGAACCTATACCAGCTTTACAATAAATGTTGATATCGACAATCAGGAATTACTTACGAAACTATATAAAGAATTACGCTCAGTGCCCAATGTAAAAATGGCATTATAAATGATACGGATACAAAATATCAGCAAGCGTTTCGGTTCGGATACTGCTCTTGACAATCTCAGTATTCAAGTTAAAAAAGGAGAGTTTTATAGCCTTCTGGGACCTAATGGTGCAGGAAAAACCACTTGTATCAATATTGCTTCTGGTTTATTAAAAGCCAACTCGGGAGAATTATATATTAATGGTTTATCTATAAAAAATGACGCCATATCTATAAAAAAGAAAATGGGTATAGTTCCTCAAGAAATAGCCCTTTATAATGATTTAACGGCTTATGAAAACTTGCATTTTTGGGGAATAATAAATGGCGTAAAAAAAACTATTTTATCAAAAAGAATTGATGAAACATTGTTGTTTTTAGATTTATACGAACACCGAAATAAAAAGATTGAAGCCTTTAGTGGAGGAATGAAAAGACGTATAAATATTGCTGCAGCCTTACTTCATCAACCAGAAATACTCTTTATGGATGAACCAACAGTAGGTATCGATCCTCAAAGTAAATTTTTTACCTACGAAATATTTGAAAAACTTCATCAGCAAGGAAAAACCATCTTCTACACTTCTCACAATATGGAAGAAGTTGAAAGACTATCAGATAGAATAGGTATTATTGATCAAGGGAAGTTGATAGCCGAAGGAAGTATGCAGGAATTGAAAGATCAGCTTTCAATGGAGGAATCTTTAGAGATAAAGTGGGAAGAAAAAGTATCTGAAAAAGAAATAGAAATTTGGTTGAAAGAATCTCTCACCAATTACCAAATAAAAAACCAAACATTGCTATTAAGCACCAAGGAGCCCACAAAAGATATGGTGAAAATTCTTCAGCTATTTAATAAAAACAATATACAAGTACAGTCAGCCGAAGTAAAAAAAGTTAATCTGGAAATGATTTTCCTTTCGCTAACTGGTAAAAAACTTAGAGAATAATGATTAAAGCACTTATATACAAAGATCTGCTTCAAGCTTTTAAGGATAAAAAAAGTATAATCCTCTCTTTTATCCTTCCTATTATACTTATAGCTTTATTTGCTCTGGTTTATGGTCAGTTTGATAGCGGAACAACAGATAGCGCACAAAACCTTATTGTATGCAATGAGGACCATAGTGCTTTAAGTCATGATCTCATAAATGCCTTAAATAATGAAATAGGATTGAAAATTAGAGAAGAAGATCAAAACACCGGAAGAAAAATGGTTCTGGATGGAAAATATCCTGCACTGTTTTTAATTGGAAGTGGTTTTGCTGATTCTCTTGCACAAGGAAAGAATAGTCCTCTTCTTTTTCTTTACGATGAAGCAAAAAAACTGGAAATGGGTCTTACTCAACAAGCCTTAATGAGTATTGTAATGCCTTTTCTAGGCGAACAAGGTGGGAAAATGCAGATCCATCATTTTATTGATGAAAAATATGCTTACGATCTTCCGGAAGAAATGATTAATGAAATACATCAGGATATCGACAAACAATTTTCGGGAGATAATAGTAACAACAGTGCTGATTCTGGTCTCAAAACAGAAGCTCTTTCAGTAAAAGAAAATACACCTTGGGGACTCATACAAGCTTTTGCTGGCACCTCTATTATGATGCTTCTTTTTAGTATTGCGAGTATGGGAAGCGCATTGGTTCAAGAGCGCGAACAAGGCACTTTAAAACGGATGCTCTATAGCCCTCTAAAACCTTGGAATATTATTATTGCACGTCTGTTGAGTAGTTTTATTTTTGCATTAATTCAAATGTCTATTCTTGTTGTTTTTACTTTTTTAGTTTTTCAATTGGATATTTTCAGGCATTTTGCAGGATTCATTCTTATGATTGTAGCTACAGCCTTTGCAGCAGCAGGTATAGGTATTTTTATTGCAACTATAGCTAAAAGCCAAAAACAAGTGGAAAGTTTATCCTTGATCGTCATCATTGTAATGTCGGCACTTGGTGGTAGTATGATTCCTTTATTTATTTTTCCAGATTTTTTAAAAACCATTGCACATTTTACCATTAACTATTGGTCTATTGATGGTTTTTATAAGGTTTTAGGACGTGATGTGGGCTTCCTTAGCTATGCAAAGAATGTAGGCATACTCTTTCTATATGGAGGCACTTCTGCCCTATTAGCTATTTTGGTTTTTAATAAACGATTAAAAAAGGATTTTTAAAACAACCCAATATGCAAATTATTATTTCTCCGGCCAAAACATTAGATTATAAAACACCTATTTCTATTCAAGGAAAAAGTGAAGCTGTATTTTTAAATAAAAGCCAGGATTTGATAAAAATACTTCAAAAATATAGCCCAAGCGAGCTTGCTCAGCTTATGAAAACAAGCCCAAAAATAGCCTATCTAAATCACGACCGAATAGCACAATGGACTCTTCCTTTTGATGATTCTGCCACACGGCAAGCTGTATTAGCCTTTAAAGGAGAAGTGTTTCATGGAATAGATGCCTATTCCTTATCGCAAGAAGAAATGAATTATACCCAAGATCATTTGCATATTTTATCTGGATTATATGGTATTCTCAAACCTTTAGATGCTATTTTACCCTATCGTTTGGAAATGGGAACAAAACTAAAAGGCAAGAATTTTAATCACTTATACGATTTTTGGGGAAATAGCATTTCTCTTGAATTACAAAAAGCGCTGGATCAAGAAAAAACACCTCTGCTGATTAATTTGGCTTCACAAGAATATTTTAAAGCTATTAAAGCCCACGAGATAAATGCAAGAATAATAACGCCCATCTTTAAAGAGCTTAAAAACGATGAATATAAAGTAGTGAGTATTTATGCCAAAAAAGCCCGGGGATTAATGACCCGTTTTATCATTAAAAATAAAATTGAAAAGGCTGATGATTTAAAACTTTTTGATAAAGCTGGTTATTACTTTAATGAAAGATTAAGCTCTGAATTGGAGTTTGTTTTTACACGATAA
>JAOZUW010000211.1 GCA_029938465.1 Bacteroidales bacterium
TTAAACGTGCTGAAACAAAAATTATTCAGGCTGATTTGGTGATTCGGGATTCTACGGTTATGTAAATTGTGAAAAGTTCAAGCTTGAAACTTAACCCATGTTAATGGATATATGGTATGTCATTAATGGCTTAGTTAGCCTTAAAAGAATTCCTCAGTAGGGAGTTTTATCGCTATCACTATACCATTTAAATGTTAAAAAAACCTTAATATTTTTTTTTGTTTGTAATTAATTATTTATTTTAGCGTATAATTTGAATAGAGGTAATTCATATGTTATTGAATAGGTGAAATTTTAATGTTTAAGATGATAAAAACCTCAAATTTATTAGCAATTCAGTTTTATATTAACCAAAGTATACTTTTCATGAAACTCAATCTTACTACAACAATCCTTAGTTTGGTATTTTTATTACCAAGCTTTTCTTTTGCACAACAAAAAATGAATCATCCAACCGAAATAGGGATGGGTGTCTATTGGGGCAAAACAGCACCATTAAAGAACTTAGCAACGATTAGCCAAGAAGAATTTGAAGCAAAACTAAATAAGAGATATGTTCCAAATGAGGAAGATAGAAAAGCAAAACTATATCCTTTTACCGAAATGGCTTTACCAAAAGGGAACGACCCTGTATGGCAGATAAGCAGTGGTAATATCAAGAGTAAAAACAGTTCAATATTAGAAAATTTTAGTGGGCAAAACTCTCCTTACAGTGTTTCCGACTGCAATGGTAGTGTAGGGCCAGATCATTTTGTTAATACTGTAAATTCTTCTATTGCTATATATGATAAAGTGGGTACTTTGGTATCGGGCCCTACAGCCCTGAACCTTTTGTTTGGTGATGTGCCTGGAACCAATTGTAACGATGGAGACCCTATTGTTTTATATGATGAGCAAGCCGATAGGTGGATAGTCGCTGAATTCTCTGTTTGTCAGAATCCTAACCGTATGCTGATTGCTGTTTCAACAAGCAATGATCCCACAGGAAGCTGGCATCAATATTCGTTTATTGTAACTACAATGCCTGATTATGAGAAATTTGGCGTTTGGCAGGATGCTTATTATATGGGTACAAATACTGACAGTGGTACCGATATTTATGCTTTTGAACGTGATCAAATGCTTGTTGGGGGTAATGCACAAATGATAGGCTTTGACAATGCATGGAAACCTAATCTTGGTGGTGTAACCGTGCCTCCAGTAGATAATGATGGTGCTTTTGCTCCTGATGGATCTCCAGGTTTGTTTATTGCAGCTAATGATGACGCCTGGGGTGGTAGCCCCGATCAGCTTTGGATATGGGAATTTGTTACCGATTGGTCAGATCCTTCTAATTCTACTTTTGATAGGGTACAACAACTTGATGTAAGTCCTTTTGATTCAAATTTTGGTCCTAGTTGGGAAAATATCGTTCAGCCAGAAACCAGCCAAAAGTTAGATGGCTTAATAGGTTATATGATGAATCGGCCTCAATATAGAAATTTCGGTTCTTATGAAACCATTCTTTGTACACATACTGTTGATGTTGATCAAACAGATCATGCAGGAGTTAGATGGTATGAGTTAAGAAGAGAGAACGGTGGTGAATGGACTGTAAGACAAGAGGGTACTTATGCACCAGATGAACACTCGAGATGGATGGCTAGTATTGCCTTAAATGGTAATAATGAAATAGGCATAGGTTATTCAATATCTAGTACAACTGAATATCCTGGTTTGCGAATTTGCGGACAATCTCTTGAACAATACGAATTTGCTTCGGGTATATTTGATATAGAAGAGGAAATTGTTCACCAAGGAACACACTCGCAAACTGGTGGAAATCGCTGGGGCGATTATTTTAATACCTCTGTAGATCCCATTAATGATCATACATTTTGGTTCTCGGGAGAATATAAACAAGGCTCGGGAAAAAAGACAAAAATATGTAGTTTCCAATTTGAACCGCTTCCTATAACAGCCGCATTTAATGTAGACGAATCAATTATTTGCAATGGTTCTTCAGTTGTTTTCGAAGATCAATCTTATGGCTTTCCTGTTAGTTGGGAATGGACTTTTGAAGGAGGTATTCCCGAGAGTTATACTGGTCAAACACCACCACCTATTACTTATAATACAAATGGTATTTTCAATGTTTCTTTAACTGTTTCCGATGGCACAGAAGAGCATACTTTGTTAAGCGAAGGACTGATAACTGTTAAAGATGTTATTTCTGATTTTTCATCGGATATTACTACAGTCGTTGTTGAACAAGGTGTTATTTTTACCGATGAATCAAAATGTGATGTCATATCTTGGGAGTGGACCTTTGAAGGAGGAACACCTGAATCATATAATGGTCAAAATCCTCCAACAATTTATTATAACGAACTAGGGAGTTATGATGTGAGCCTATTAGTTACCAATGCTATTAGTTCCGAAGAAATGATTAAAGTGGCATACATTGATGTGATAGAGTGTAATTTATGTGAAAGTGTTTATAATGATACCAATTATGATTGGATAAGTAATGTAACACTAAATACGATTGACAATACTAGTGGATCTGTTGGTTATGAGGATTATACATATATTTCTACCGATTTAGAATTAGGTTCAACCCACGATATCTCTGTTACTATAGATGTGAATGGAAACTATTCTCAGTATGCTAAAGTATGGATAGATTGGAATCAGAATTGTAACTTTGAATTTGATGAAGAAGCCTATGAATTAGGTGTAGTGCAGGGTACTGGAACATTAACGGAGGCTATTTCGGTTCCCGTGAATGCTGTATTGGGAACTACTATCATGAGGGTTTCGGAACAATGGGAAGAAATCCCTACCAATTGTGGTGGTGGTGAGTATGGCGAAACCGAAGATTATAGCTTAAATGTTGTAGCTGGTGATGTTCCTCCTATTGCTTGTTTTTCTGCAACGCCTGTGTGGGGTGATGCACCATTGATGGTTAATTTTACCGATTGTTCTGTCAACCTCCCAACATCTTGGTTGTGGGACTTTGGTGATGGCAACACTAGCACAGAGCAAAACCCAAGTAATGTTTATAGCTTAGGTGGTGTTTATACAGTTAGCTTAACAGTTACCAATGAGTTTGGTGAGAATGCTTTGGTGAAAGAGGATTATATTGATGCTTTGAATACAGGAGTGATTATTAATGGAGACGAAGTTAGTATACAAGTATTACCTAACCCAGTTTCCGATAAATTATATATCTCTCATGCTGATGATATGGTAGCTTATTTATATAATACTGCCGGACAGTTGGTCCTTAAATCTGAAAGACTGTTTGAAGATGCTTCACTCGACCTATCAGCTTATGAAAGTGGTGCGTATGTTATTAAAATTATTGGTGATAATACAACTTATATAAAACATATTAATATTGTGAGATAAGGCTTGCTGTATCAGATATAAGGTGGGCAATGAAACCAATGCCAGCAAAACAGATGATATTGTAATAGTCTTTTTGGCTAAAATTTAGTTCATTTGTATGCTATTTTCTTTCGTTATTATTTTGGGTAATAATGAAAATCATATAAGGATTCCCGATTTAGATGGTATTAAACGAGCTGAAACAAAAATTATTCAAGCTGATCTGGTGATTCGGGATTCTACTTGTTAGTGGTTTGTTAAATACTAATGTCCTAAATA
>JAOZUW010000085.1 GCA_029938465.1 Bacteroidales bacterium
TGTTCGCATTGGTGATACAGCCTTTTTTTAAACTGATAAAAAACCTGAGAAGAACCACCGCATAAGGGGCAAGGATTATTCATACTATAAGTGTGATTTGAAGATTACATATTTTCCATCATAGACTTCACAATATTCTCCGCTCCATCAGCAATTTCTAAAATTGTAGCATCTAACATATAGCAAGGTGTAGTGAAAACATTATTCTTTTTATCGTGTATCACTTCGCCATGATTGGTGTTTTGATGCATAGCTCCCATTTCGGTAAGAGCATTTGCAGTGGCTTCATCACTACCTATGGTTAGTTCAACTTCATTCAAACTACCTGCTATTAAAACAGGAGAAATACATAATGCACCAATGGGTTTACCCTGTTTGTGTGTGCTTTGAATGGCGGATTTTACTTCTTCAATCACTTGAGATTGAGCTCCTTTAAAGGCAAAATCTGATAGGTTTTTTGCTGCACCAAAACCACCAGGCAATAATAAGGCATCAAAATTTTGAGCATCAAATTCTGTTAATGATTTAATATTCCCGCGTGCAATACGGGCAGATTCTATTAACACATTTCTCTCTTCATTCATTTCTTCCCCAGTAATGTGATTGATAACATGGTGTTGTGGTATATCAGGGGCAAATATTTCATATACGCCACCTTGTTTCATTATGGCATATAAACTCATGGTGGCTTCGTGTATTTCAGCACCATCAAAAACGCCACTTCCGGCTAATATTACTGCAAATTTCTTCATCTGTTTATTGTTTTATTTTATCAAAGGTAAGAAATTTTATCAATGCTATTAACCCACATCATTTATGCTATACTAAGCCGTGGTAGAATTTTGTATTTAGTAGATAGCGTATTTTGCATCTAATTGATGAAACATTTCTTTGTATAGCAGTGAATAATGCGTGTATATTTGAATTTACACAAAGCTTACCAAAGCCAATGATTCCGCACTGATTTTTTTTTGTTTGCAGAAACATCTAATAAATGTAATTCGATATCTTCAAGAATAGCACCTAGATTTTTAATGGTGTTTAATGGGATTTCTAATGCTGCAGAAAGGTTTTTTATATAACGCATTTCTTTTAATATCTCTTTAAGTGGAATGGTATAGCTAGAGACTTCAAAAAGAACAATAAATTCAAAATTCCTATACTTAGGTAAAAGAATACTTTGATCAGATCTGTTGGAAAAGATATAGTAATCTACTCTTAAATCGGAGTTTCTGTGATAGTAAAAGGGAAACTCTCCCAAAGAACCATTTTTATCGTAAAAAATAATATCTTGGATTTTGCAAAAACTTGTGTCAAACTGTTTATTTAAATAATAAGCCAATTGAAAATCCTTCAACGAAGTTGAAATACCAACCATTAGATATTCCTCAGTAGAAACGGGAGCTTGTTTTAACCGAATTTTCATTAACACACATTAATTAAAACCTATCATTAAAGTAAATGTTTAGTTTAAAATATTTGAGTTCGAGGCTTGTGAAATCTTTAAAATAATGGGGTTTACTTATGTAAATGACATTTTTAAAGATGAGCATAACGAAGAAATCGTATATAGTGAACAAACATTCATTAATTATTCAGCAAAGGTAATAATCATTGCATATAAGCTGTGTTTGAAAATGAAATATTATATTTATTTTTTTGCTTTGTTTTTAGGTGATAGATTTATAGCAAATTCCTGAAATGCCAAAGCAATATTTATTTACTTTTGTTGGAAGCTATATGATAGATAAATGGAGATTTTGCTTTCTGTATATATTTATATTTGCAATGAGTAATAAATAAAAAACTAATTATCAATGAAAATAATAACCTATAACGTAAACGGAATAAGAGCTGCTATAAAAAAAGGATTTTTGGAATGGTTAGCGCAAGAAAATCCTGATGTATTGTGTATTCAAGAAACCAAAGCGCAACCAGATCAAATACCTGTTTTTGAGTTTACCGAATTGGGTTATCATACTCAAATACATTCAGCAGAAAAAAAGGGATATAGTGGTGTCGCCATTCTAAGTAAGCAAGAGCCAATACATGTAGAAATTGGAATGGGCATAGAAAAATATGATCGCGAAGGGCGATTCTTACGTGCTGATTTTCAGGATTATTCTGTGGTTAGTGCCTATCACCCCTCTGGGAGTAGTGGCGATCTTAGACAAGAATTTAAAATGCAGTGGTTGGCAGATTATCAAAAATATGTTTTGCAACTTCAAAAAAAGCATCCTAATCTAGTTCTTTCAGGTGATTATAATATTTGTCATCGGGCTATAGATATTCATGATCCTGTGCGTAATGCTAAAAGTAGTGGGTTTTTGCCTGAGGAAAGAGAATGGATGAGTCAATTTTTAGAGAGTGGATTTGTAGATAGCTATAGGTATTTATATCCTGACAAAGCGCATCATTATTCTTGGTGGAGTTATCGTGCTAATGCACGTAACAATAATAAAGGCTGGCGTTTAGATTATAATATGACTAGTAAAACTCTTGAAAAGAGAATTGAAAAATGTGATATTTTGACCGAGATAAAACATTCTGATCATTGTCCAGCTTCACTTACATTAAAATTTTAAGAATTTCTTAATACAATCTTTTTTAGGGGATTCGTTTTTTGGTTTATTTTTACACCCTGGTTAAAAGGGAGCTGTTTTCAAGTTCCTATAAAAACAGCTTGGTGAAAGAGGTTTTAAATAGAAATTCTACTTATGAAAATATTGATACTCTGTACTGGAAATAGTTGTCGTAGTCAAATGGCACATGGTTTTTTGAATTCGTACGATTCAAGACTTGAGGTGGCATCTGCAGGAACTGAAGCTTCGGGGAAGCTGAATGCCAAAGCTGTGGCAGTAATGAAAGATATAGGGATAGATATCAGCCAACATCAATCAGATTCCGTATCGCGGTATTTACATGAAGCTTGGGATTTTGTAGTTACCGTTTGTGGAGGTGCAAACGAGATTTGCCCTGTTTTTATTGGGAGTGTTAAAAACCGCTTACATATTGGTTTTGATGATCCTTCGGAAGCAGAGGGAAGTCCTGAATTTATTCATAGCGAATTTATCAGAGTTCGTGATGGTATTAATGCCGCATTTCATCAGTTGTATTTAGAACAAATAAAACCTCAATTGTAAGGTGTTTAGATCCTATTTAGTACTAATCATTAGTTTTTTATAACTTTTAAGTTTTGGTTGAAATAAAAGTTTAAGGATGTATTATTTAAAGTATTCCAATAAAGATGAATACATAATAAAACCCTGCAAGAATAAATATAATACCGGCAATCAAACGCATAATTTTCTCGATTTTAGTTATGCGTGTATAAAAAATACCAACACTAGTTGCTGCAAATGCTAATAAATAAGTAAATAAAATCACTGGCAAACCTGTTCCAAATGCAAAGATAAAGGGTAAGAATAATCCATTAACATCTGCTATAGTCATAGGAATAAGTATTCCGAAAAATAATGCGCCACTATATGGACAAAAAGCCAGAGCAAATAAAACACCTATTAGGAATGAGCCAAGCAGCCCCTTTGAAGCTAAATTTGCACTTAATTTTTCCGTAAAATTGGATTTTCCAAGGAAGCTAAATCTTATGATATTTAACATTATTAGTCCAATGATAATCAACAAAGGACCTAAATATTTTTCGCCGTTTTGATTAAAGAATCGTGCAACATGAAATTTGCTCGCTCCAAAATACAGAATTATTCCGATTATTGTATAACTAAATGCTCTTCCTAGAGAGTAAATTAATCCGCTTAAGAAC
The DNA here is from genome assembly GCA_029938465.1 of Bacteroidales bacterium. GTDB lineage: Bacteria > Bacteroidota > Bacteroidia > Bacteroidales > UBA12170 > UBA12170. Next base: position 3,782 of record JAOZUW010000085.1, read on the forward strand.
ACCTTTTTTTTATTAGTGATATTTTTAGAGATAAATGCCGTTGCTGTAATATTTGTAGCCAGAGGGCAAGGGCTAATGGCTGTCATAATCCCGAGTATAAATGCAGATAAAATAGGAATATTTGAATTCTCTATAAAGGAATTTAGAAAGTCTATCATCATATGAACTACTAATTGTTCAGTTTATGGAGTTGTAAATCAATTTCTTTTTTTAGGGCTGAGGAAAAAGATACCTTATCTTTCCCTTTTGCAAAAGCTAAGTTGGTAAGATTATGTATATCTTCTTTTCCATTTATAATGACATTTAAAAATAATGATGTACCTGATGCTTCAAATTTTTCGGCAATGGGGTAGTTCTTTTTTTCATCTACATTTATAGATTGAAAAGTAATGATACCACTTTGTAATTCCTTTGCAAAGTATTTATCAAGTGTGTATTTTGTGTTTTTTTCAATGGCATTGCAGGTCATGCAACGATGAGTTGAATGAAAACCTAATACTTCAATCTTGTTTTTCGATTTTTTAGTTTTAAGTTGATTGTTTTGGGCATTCCCATAACTTGATAATAACAATATACTAATTGTTAAGAGGGTAAAAATTCTAAATTGTTTCATTTTAATTTTGTTTTAAAGCTTAAAAAATAAAGTTAAATATATATCCTGATATAATAATACAAAGTGTTACTACTCCAAAGAAGATAGCAATGAGTTTCAAAGACATGACCTTTTTTAAAAGCATTGCTTCAGGTAGGGATAATCCGACAACACCCATCATAAAAGCGATAGCCGTTCCTAAGGGAATACCTTTTGCTACAAGAACTTGCACAATAGGTAAAACACCTGAGGCATTAGAATACATAGGCACTGCCAAAATAGTTGAAACGGGAACTGCCCATAAATTATCTCTACTCATATACTGTTCAAAAAAGCCTTCCGGAATATAGCCATGCATTAATCCTCCAATGGCAATTCCAATAAGTACATAAGGTAAAATACCTTTAAGTATTTTTAAAACTTCTTTCCAAATGAATGGTAAACGATTGCGAAATGGATATTTTTCTGCAGTAAAAACAGCTTGTTCTTTTTGGGAGTGAATGAGCACCTCTTTTACCCAAGGGCTTAGATATTTTTCCAGTTTTAACTTTTGAAGAATTGCTCCAGAAATTGTTCCAAGTAAAATACCGCTTACTACATAAATGACTGTTGTTTTTACTCCAAATAAGCCTAGAAATAATCCAATGGCTACTTCATTTACTAAAGGAGAGGTGACTAAAAAAGAAAAGGTAACCCCAAGAGGAATACCTCCTTTTACAAAGCCTATAAACAAGGGGATTGATGAGCAAGAGCAAAAAGGTGTTACTACCCCAAAAAAACTGGCCATAAGATATTCGAAACCAAATAGTTTGTTACGAGACAGGTAATTGCGAACTTTATCGACAGGAAAATAACTATTGACTATTCCCATTAAAAAAATAATGACAAAGAGTAATAAAAAGATTTTTACTGTATCATAAATAAAGAAATTTAAGGCTTTGGATAAGTGACCTTCAGTACTCATTCCAAAAACATCAAAAACTAAATAATCTGCTATTTCTTGTAACCAATTGAACATAAATAGTTAGAAATGTATGCTCGTATCTCTTTCAGGAAGCTTATTAATTATTAAGTCTAAAAGATAAACAAGCCGGGTTCTATTTTAATAAATCAATTAATTCCAGTTTTGAGGGAATTCGTCCTTTGATCACTACTTTTTCATCAATGACTACAGCAGGTGTAGACATGACATTATATTTCATAATATCCATTATATCTTCTACTTTTTTAATAGTAGCGTCAATATTATGTTCAGCAACAATATTAGTAACAACTGCTTCAGTTTGTTTACATTTTAGGCATCCAGTTCCTAAGATTTTAATTTCTTTACTCATAGCATAGTAATAGTTTATCGCAAATAAACGATCGTTAGTATAAAAAATTTATTGTAAAAACTCATCAAATAAAAGCCTTGCTTTTTCCCAATTTTCTTTATTGATACAATATCTTATTTTGGGAGGCTTTAGTTCACCTTGTATTAATCCAGCATTTTTCAATTCTTTTAAATGTTGAGAAATTGTAGATTGTGCTATAGGAAATACATCCACCAAATCGCCAGTAAAACAGCAAGATTGATTGTCTAAGTATTTTAATATTTCAATACGTGTTGGATGTCCTAAAGCTTTAGCAAAAAGAGCTAAATCCAAAGAATTCTGCTTATATTCAATATTTTCTATTGTTCTCTTCATTTCTAATCGCAAATATACGATTAGTATTTTGAATTACAAATAATATTGATCTGTAAATGGTTTTTTGTAACTAATCAGTGTAATGAAATGTAATATCGATAAGGGTTTACAATATTTCTTGTTTATTCTTTGTGTCACTTTGTGCTTCTTTGAGTAACTTTGAGTAACAGCTATATCACAGAGAAACACAAAGAAGACACTGAGTTTCACAGAGAAAAGCTATAATTAACATTGAACTTCTGATACTGATTAGTTACGATTATTTTACTAAAACTAAGGAGAATCAGTCAGATTAAAAATTCTGGCATTACTTTTGATTTAATCATTACTCAGTTTGCATTTTTAAAATAATTACTATGAAATATATCCAATTGACTTTATTATTTTCTCTTCTTTCTTTTCCCCTTTTTTCTCAAAACTATAATTATGATAAAGCTTGGGAAGAAGTAGAAAATCTTCAAGGAAAAGGTTTGTCTTCACAAGCTTTAGAAAAAAGCGATCAGATTTTTCAATATGCTAAAAATGAGGGTAATTCTTTGCAAAAAGTGAAAAGTTTGATTTATAAAAGCAACTCCAGAAGTGCTTTTGAAGAAGAAGCATTGCTCAGTTCAATTGAAGAAATAAAAGAAGAATTACAATTTACGAAAGGAGTGGAGAAAGCGATGCTTTTAACAGCTTTAAGTGATTTGTATTTGCAATATTACCAACAAAACCAATGGACTATTCGTCAAAGAAATGATATAGCTGGTGAGCAACCTAAAAACATAATGGAATGGAGCCATACTAGTTTTACTCTGCAAATAGAAAAGCTTTTAAATGAGGCGCTTAGCTATAAAAATGAATTACAAGTTATTAGTTCTGAAAGTTGGAAAGCAGTTTTCCAATCTGAAGAAGAAAGCTATAACTACCAGCCTTTTCTCTACGATTTTGTAGCGTGGAAAGCATTAGCATTTTATTCCTCACGGGAATTTATTAATCAAGCTGCTGAGGATCTAGTATTATTAAATGATTCGGATTTATTTCAAGATTATCATGGTTTTTCAAACTTAGACTTGAGCAGTAAGCTTAAACTTACATATAAGGAACAAAGCTTGCTTCTTTTTCAAGAACTAATTAGTTTACATTCCGGAAGAAAAGAGCCAAGCCCACTTTTGTTCGAAGAAGTACAGCGTTTAAAATACCTCAGGAAAAATAGTTCTATCGATGATAAGGAACAACTTATTGTTGAAACCTTAAAGCAGTTAATAAATAATTATAAAGGACAAAATACTGTTGATATCCCTACTCAAATGCTTGTGGCGCTTTATATGGAAGAAAAGACTGAAGAAAATCTCCAAAATGCTCAAGTTTTATGTAAGCAAATGATTGACCAAGATATAAATAGTAAGTATTATCGAAATATTTTGGACTTGATAGAACAAGCAAAACTAAGCATCGAGATACAAGAAACTCAAATTCCACAACAAGCATTTTTGGCACAAGTTCGTTTTAAGAATCTGGATAATGTTTGGTATAAGATCATAAGATTAGCCAATGATGAAAACAAGTATAATAGGGGAAATCAAGAAGTAGATTATGAAAAATATATTGCTTATCAAAGCATAGCTCAAGGACAGTGGAAGCTTCTTAACAACGCACAACTCAATTCCAAAACTGCTGAAGTTTCTCTTCCTCCTTTAGATTTAGGCCATTATGCTATTATTCTAAGTAGTAGCCCCGAATTTGATACCAATAAAGATGTACTTAGCTTGGGTGTTTTTTGGGTGAGTAGATTACAGTTGATAAAACAAGATGGAAGTCGGTTTTTGCTTGTGGATAGAGAAAGCGGGAAAGCTGTAGAAGGCGCTAATATTCAAGCTTATAGCTGGAAGTGGGAATACAGTTCACGTAAGAATTTAGAGAAATTAGAACAAGAAATGAGTAGCGATAATCAGGGTTTTTTTAGCCTTAATGATATCAAGAATTCTCGTAGAATTAGTTTAATTGTAAGAAAAGGCAACGATGAATGGCGCAGCAGCAATATCTATTTAAATAATAGAAACAAAACTAGTAAGAGTCGCGAAAAACATTATTTTTTCACTGACCGAGCAATATATAGACCTGGACAAACAGTTTATTTTAAAGGCATACTTACTAAGCAGGAAGATAATAAAGTAACAATTTTACCTCAGCAAGAAACCACGGTAAGTTTTTACAGTACACAAGGAAAAATGATAGAGAGTTTGAGTCTGACCTCTAATGAATTTGGCTCTATATCGGGTAGTTTTATATGCCCACTAGCCGGACTTAATGGTCGTTTACGCATTAGCGATAAAAAAGGAAGTATTGCTGTTTTAATGGAAGAGTACAAACGCCCCAAATTTGAGGTAGTATTACAACAACCTGAAGAAGAATATGTGCTGAACGAAGAGGTAACTATTAAGGGAGAAGCATCATATTATGCCGGAGTGGGATTGCAAAATGCCAGCGTGAAATATAAGGTGGTTCGAGCAACATACATGCCTTGGCGCTGGACCTGTATTCCTAATATTCAGCGAGATATGACTATTACTGCCGGTAAAACATCCACTGATGAAAATGGGGTTTTCCAAATTTCATTTCAGGCCATTGCTCCAAAAATTTCAAAAGGAATACAATGGTATAACTATAAGATAATTGCAGATATAAGTGATGAAACAGGTGAAACTCACCAGCAAATATTAAATTTGAATTTAGGAGATAGAAGTTTATTTATCACTACCAATTTGCCTGAAATAATGGATAAAGAAAATCCACAACAAGTAAAAATAACAGCAGAAACTCCAAATGGAAAAACATTAGATAAAACCATTCATTTTAAATTAGAAAAGCTAGTAACTCCTAATGAGATTGCACAAGAGAACTCTTGGAAGAGCGATACCATTATTATTTCGAAAAAAATCTTGGACAAGGATTTCCCTTACCAGCAAAATGCACAAGGTATTGAAGATTATAAGGTAGAAGCCATTGTGTTGGAGAAAACTATGAATACGGCCAATGACAGTGTTGTTCCGAAAAGTATTTTCGCATCCCTATCCAGCGGTGTTTATAAAATGACTTTAAGTAGTAAAGATAAGAATAATAATAAAGTTGAAGAGATAGAGTATGTACGTATTTATTCCTCTTTATCAAAAAAAATGCCTTGGGTGCAAGATGCCTTTTTTAATAGTGATAGAATAACCGCTGAAGTGGGTGATGACTTACAAATAAGCTTTGGTTCTTCTTTTAAAAACCTTCATTATTATTATCAATTATATCAAGGCGAAAATTTGATCACTTCTTCATGGGAGAAGCTTAGCAATAGTGTTAAGCAATTTCAAATACCTATTATCGAAGATTATAGAGGAGGTTTGAGCTTGCAGATAATTTTTGTGCGAAATAATAAATTTTATAATTTTCAACAAAACATCTCTGTTCCTTATAAAAATAAAGAGCTAGATATGCAATTGGTGACTATGCGAAATCCTATGCAGGCAGGAGCTAAAGAGAAATGGACATTATGGATAAAAAACCAAAAAGGTGAAGCTGTTGCTGCAGAAGTTTTGGCAGGAATGTATGATGCTTCTTTAGATGTTTTTGCAAAGCATCAATGGAATTTGTGGCCTTACTCTTCCTCTACTTCATCACCACAATGGAAGAATGTTCAAAATGGTTTTTATAGCTTTAATAATACCAAAGCGCTCTATCTCCCATATCAACAAAGTTATACACCTCTTAGCTATACTTGGTCATATAATTTACATCCTGTTGCTCCAATGCGTTCTATGATGGCTAAAGGTGCCGATACTGATAATCTTTCTTTTTCAGAGGCAGACATTTCAGGTTTTGCATCTGGTCTTGAAGTTGTTGATGAAAAGGAAGAGCTTCAAACTGAAGAGAAATCAGAAGAAACCATGCTTAGTCCACGTAAAAATTTGGAAGAAACTGCATTTTTCTTTCCACATTTGCTTACAGATAAGGAGGGTTATGTTCAGTTGGAGTTTACCAGTCCCGAAGCATTAAGCCGATGGAAATTAATGGTCTTAGCCACTACAAAAAATATGGAGTTAGCCAGTCTCACTCAGGATTTTGTGACTCAAAAAGAAGTGATGGTGATGCCTAATCTGCCGCGTTTTTTAAGAGGAGGCGATCGGATTTCTTTAAGTAGCAAAATAATTAATATGCTCGATAAAGAACAAAAAATAACAGCCGAATTGGAGATTTTGGATGCAAAAACCATGCAACCTTTGTATTTGCAGGCGATAGGTACTCCGTTTGAAAAGCATTTAAACCTTTCGGCAAAAGAGCAGGCTACCGTACATTGGAAGATACAAGTTCCGCAAAAAGTAGGAGCAGTTGTTATTCGTATTTTGGCCAAAGGTCAGGATCATAGTGATGGCGAAGAGCATATTTTGCCAGTCTTAAGCCAAATGCAATTTATCACAGATACTTATCCTTTTTATTTAAATGCTGACAAAAATTATAATACTCAAGATGTGGGTATCAGACAAAAAGAATGGAAAGAGGATGATGAGCTCACATTAGAGATTACAACAAATCCTATTTGGTATGTGGTTCAAGCATTGCCTAATTATTCTATACCTCAAAATCCAGCAGCCTTGAATTGGTTTAGTTATTACTTTGTGTATGCCATGGCTCAGGATATTGTGAAAAGAAACCCTGAAATAGAGCAGGTTTTTAAACAATGGCAACAGCAATATCCCGAAGAGTTGATTTCGGAATTAGAGCAAAACCAAGAATTGAAACAAATACTTTTACAAGAAACACCATGGGTGCAAAATGCTCAAGACCAGAGTAAACACAAAGCAGCTATTGCAAGACTATTTCAAGAAAATCAGCTGAATTATCAATTGCAAAATGCTCTTAAACATTTAAAAAACCTTCAAAAGTATAATGGCGGTTGGGCTTGGTATGATGGAATGCATGAAAGTACTTATATCACTAGTAGCATTATAAATGGTATGGGTCAGTTAAAACAAAAAGCTATTTTGGACTTTAGAGCGAACAACAGTATCAAGAATATCAGTAAAAAAGCCATCAAATATTTAGATGATGAAATGCTACATTTTTATCAGAAAGAACTATCGAAAGATAAAAAACGAACTTATTCTGCTCAACATATTTTGCAAGCTAGAGCTTGGTTTTTACATGAGTTTCCTTTGAATAGTGAATCTCAAAAAGCCTTTGATTATTATTTAAATAAATGGAATAGCAAATGGGCTAAGATGTCGATAAAAGAACAGGCACATTTGGTTCAAGTATTATGGCTATCAGATGATAAACAGCAGGCACAAGCTATTTTAGCTTCTATAAAAGATAAAATGTTAACTGATAAATATGGTGGATTATATTGGCGTGATTTAAGCCAGCATGCTAGTGTCGAAAATCAGGCATTTATGATTGAACTTATGGAGCTTACAGAAGCAGATAAATCTATTATTCAAGGATTAAAGTTATGGTTGTTACAGCAAAAACGCGCCAATGATTGGGGCAATAGCCAAGCTACAGCTCAAGCTTGCTTTGCTATGCTATCGGATAAAAGGGCATTAAATGATAAAGGAGATATTTCATTAAATATAAATGGTGAAGAAATAGAAATAGATGCTTCGGCCGGAAGTGGTTATTTCAAGATGACATGGAAAGGCAATGAAATTGCAAATGTAGTCAGCCATTTGGAAATAAATAAAAAAGGAGATGCTTTGGCCTTTGGGGCTTTGTATCATCAATATTTTGAGAAAATGAGCAAGATTGAAGCTCATAGTGGAGGTGTGGAGATAGAGAAAAGAATCTTTTTATCAGTCAGCGATTCTCAAAAGCAAGAATGGAAACCTTTACAAGAGGGTGCTCAAATTCCTTTGGGTAGTAAAGTGTTGGTACGTTTGGTTTTAAATAATGAACAGGCTATGGATTTTGTACATCTTCGCGATTATTTACCGGCAGGTTTCGAGCCTTTAAAACCATTATCGGCTTATCGTTGGAAGGGTGGATTGGCTTATTACCAAAGCCCTGGTGATGTAGCTACTGATTATTTTATAGCTCATTTACCCAAAGGAGAGTTTGTATTGGAATATGAATTATTTGCTACTTCTGCAGGGGTTTTAAATTGGGGTCCAGCTCAAATCCAATCTCTTTATGCTCCTGAGTTTGGAGGACATTCAAAGGGTGGTGAAATTGTTGTTGCGAAAGAATAAGTGTGAGGAGGTAAAGCTAAGTTTTATTTTCCATCCCAGGCTAGCGCGGATTTTTAATCCGTGCGTTTAATAGTATTCAAAACCTATTTCATTATCAAAAATTAGCTATCTTCGTTAGCTTGTTGAAAAGCCTAAGGAATATTTGTTTAGCTCTGCAAGAAATTATGCTGAGTTGCCGAATTTATTAGATGTAATTTTGGAAACACCACAGTTAAAGACATATGTGTAATATGTTGAATCACAGTAGTATATGGTGCACGGATTGCAAA
>JAOZUW010000086.1 GCA_029938465.1 Bacteroidales bacterium
GTCATTTTGCAATGCTTTTTCGGTGAATGGTGGCCATGTTTCGGTGAATAACGAAGTAGGTTCTCCTGAAAAGGTCTGTGCGGTATTAGATTTGTTTGGCCAGTTGTTTAAGTGGATAAACAACTGATAGTGCGCTCATTATTAATACCATTACAAATGCCCAGAAAAAATCTTTAGCCATTAATTGTACAGGATAGGCATCAACCACAAAGCCTTTACCTCCTTCTCCCAAAGAAATAAAACCAAATTCTTGTTGCAAAAAGGCAATTAATCCGCCAATAAAAAGTCCCATTACACCACCAGCAAAACCAATCATCATTCCTTCGTAAGCAAAGATCTTTAAGATGAGTTCCTTCCTTGCTCCCAAAGCTTTTAGGGTTTGCATATCTTTCTTTTTATCTACAATTAACATGCTAATACTTCCAATCACATTAAAAGTAGCAATAAGGAGAATAAAACCCAGAATAAGATAAATCATAGCTTTTTCTGACTGCATAATCTTTAAAAGCAAGGATTGTTGTTGTAGGCGGTTCTTCACTAAAAACTGATCACCCAAAAGCTTCTGTAGTTGTTCTTGAATGTGGGTGATATCTGCGGAGGCTTTTGTTCCAAGTTCAATGTACGAAATTCTGTCGCCTTGTCCCAAAGCATCTTGCAATAATGAAAATGGAACAAAAACATAAGACTCATCAAAATCTTGTCTGACACTAAAGAATCCCGATGGAAACAAACGTAATGTAGTAAAAGAATCTTCTAATTTACTGGCAGATGATTTGCTTTTATCAGGAACGAAAAGCTGTATTGGGGAGTAAAAATCACTAATCCGGCTTTGTATTTTGTAGGCCACACCATAACCCAAAACTATATAGTTTTCACGTTTTTTTTGTAGTACAAAAGTTCCCTGAACCATAAGAGTATCTATTTGACTCATTTCAATATAACTGGAGTCAACACCTTTAATATTTACAATACTTTGTTGGTTTTTGTACTTGATTAAGCCATTTTCTTCAATGACTGGGCAAAAATAAGTGATACCTTCAATATTTCTGATTTCTTCCTGAGGGATATTTTTTAGGTGAAATGTTTTTCCTTGAGCGGGTTGAATAATTAGCTCGGGATTAAAGCTGTTAAAAAGAGAGATCACCAGGTTTTCAAAGCCATTAAAAACAGACAAAACAATAACTAAAGCAGCAGTAGTAAATAATACACCTACAACTGATATGATGCTGATATAATTAATAATATGATGCGATTTTTTCGCAAATAGATATCTTTTAGCTATGTAAAATCCCGTTTGCATATTTAAAAGATAACTCCCAGATTCAGCTCAAAATAATAAGGTATGGCTTTAGCATCAATATCAGGATATACACTATTGCTACCCTTTAAAACATTGGTAAATCCATTATTAAAATTCACTCCCACAACAATACTTACTGATTCGTCAATCTCATATTCAGTTCCGGCACCCACAAGTAGAGATGCTTTAAATAAACTGGTTTCGTCTTTGATATCTACTTTGTTTTCGGTATAAGAAAAGGAGCCGTTACCTTTAAATGTTTCGTCGGCTTTTGAACGAATATTAATTCCAGTATTGATACCAATAAGTCCAAAGAATGAGAATTTATCAATTAATTCGTTAGTTTTCATTTTAAAGCTAATGGGAATTTCAATATAACGAAGATTGTATTTTCTATACATTGTTCCTTTGCTTTCATCGGACTCTGTTGTTTGATGATCGTATTTTAAATAGCCTGAGAAATAGCTTACATTAAAGCCTGTATTTAAGTAATAATGCTCCATGATGGTGATGTCAGCCACAAATCCCCAGGCAAAAGAGAATGCATTTCCATCATACTCATAGTGTTTGGAATCAGGGCTAAGCCAACTTATAGCAGGAGCCAGTTTAAAACCAAATTTAAATGGTTTTTGCTGAGCCTTAGTGTTTTGTGTATTTATTGTAAGAAAAAATATCACAAGAATCCAGGCTGTATTTCGGAGAATATTCTTCATTTTTTGTAATTAATTACAGATAGTTTTAAAATAAATATTTCATTTATTCCTTGATTTTAAACGAAAGTAGTATATTTGAACAATGATTCTGTGAATAGAATTGTATATTTTTAAACAAAAATATGTTGAGTAAAATTAGAAAAATCGAAATATTATGAGAAAAGGACTATTAATTATCATCAGCGTTTTTATTGGAACTGTAGCTATGGCGCAAGTTTTACCTAATATTGGTATTAGAGGTGGACTGACAGCTTCATCTTTAAACACCACTAATGCGAGTGCCAACTTTGATTCGGAAAATGTACTTGGATATCAAGGGGGTATATTTGCTAGAATTAATATAGGGAAATTTTATATTCAACCTGAACTGATTTATAACCATAGAAGTACTAAGTTAGAATATGAGATAGAACCTCTTATTGATCTTGAGGAGCAATCTGTTGGTGTTCATTCTGAAATCGGTATAGGAACATTTGATATTCCAGTTTTATTAGGATTTAAGATTATTAAAACAAAGCTTCTTAACTTAAGAGTTTTTATTGGTCCTGAGATATCTTTTGCTACTAATAAAAACATAACTTATGATTATACAACAAGTGATGGCGAAGAATTTGAAGGGCAAGAAGGTGAAATATCATTAGATGATTTTAATAAAACAACTTGGTATATGCAAGCCGGAGCCGGGATTGATGTGCTGTTGTTTACATTTGATATCCGTTATGAAAAGGGTTTATCTGATCTTTTTGAAGGTGAAGTTGGTGATATGGGTACCATTAACCTGAAAAATAATGTTTGGGTATTTACTTTAGGACTTAAATTCTTATAACTTAGAAAATATTAACAAAAAGCCGCTTCTTGTGTAGAGGCGGCTTTTTGTTTATAGAAAAGCTATATTATCATAATATCACTAAAATAATAAGCTTGATTAAACGTTGTTTTTGTGATGATTAAAGGATGATGTCCTGGTAAAATAAATATTCAAAATAAAAATGAACAAACAATTATTTAACTACCTATTTTTTATAGCCATAATTATTTCCACTACTTCCTGTGGGAATTCTTTTCAGGTTGATTTGAGTGATATAGAGAAGGCTGAGATAAAAATTCAGCGATATGATAAAGCCCTTTTTAGTGAAGAACTCACAAGGGAGAGATTGAGTGTATTGCAAAAACAGTTCCCTTTATTTTTAGGTGATCATCCTATGGATACTATACAGATTGAACAAATAAAAGCTTATGTAGCCGATCCTTTCTTACTAAAGCTTTTTCAGGAAACCGAAAGAATATATCCTGATGTTAGGACTCAAGAGAAAGAGATATCTGAAATATTTCATTATGTAAAATACTATTATTCAAGCTTTAATTACCCAGAGGTTTATACTTATATTTCAGGTAGTGATGATGCTGTTTTTTATCAGGATAATGTTGTGATTATAGGCATTGATCGTTTTCTTGGGTCTGGATTTGAATTATACCAATCGGCACGTATTCCAAGATATAAACAGCGTTTTATGAAGCCTGATTTTATGGGAAGAGCAGTAAGCTATTCTATGGCAAAACACTATGTTCCTCCTATTTCTCCCAATGCTAAATTGATAGAGCAAATGATTTATGAAGCTAAGCTTTTATACTTTATAAAAAGTATGAATCCTGATATGAGTATAGAGATTTTATTATCTCAAACACCTGAAAATACAAAATGGCTACAAAATAAAGAAGCAGATATTTGGCGTTATTATATTGAAAATGAACTTTTATATAAATCTGATTATTTGGATTATAATAAGTTTATAGGTGATGGTCCTTTTACATCCGTTTTAGGTGATGATTCGGCTGCTCGAACAGGCATTTATCTGGGTTATCAAATTGTAAGTGCTTATATGAAAAAAAATGATGATTCTTTTCTGGAATTGATGAATAATATCAATGCACAGCAAATACTGCAACAATCGGGTTATAAGCCTAAGAAATAGGTTTTGAAATGTAAGAAAAGAATACTTGAGTTTGAGCTATTCTTAATTCACTATTTTTAACTTTCAGGAGACCGTGTTTTTTCTTACTTTTGCACAAATTTTTTAAATAGAAATCATGTCACATAGTAAAGTAATACAAGAGGGTTTAACTTACGATGATGTATTGTTGATTCCGGCTTATTCCGAAGTGCTTCCTCGTGAGGTAAATGTGAAAACACAATTCACACGTAATATTGAGCTTAATATACCAATAGTTTCTGCTGCAATGGATACTGTTACCGAGAGCGCAATGGCTATTGCCTTAGCACAAGAAGGTGGAATTGGTGTTATTCATAAAAATATGACTATAGAAGCTCAGGCACATGAAGTTACACAGGTGAAACGTGCCGAGAATGGTATGATCATTCACCCTATTACTGTTCATTCAAATGCTTTAGTATCAGATGCATTAGGCTTGATGGCAGAGTATAAAATTGGTGGTATTCCGGTAGTAGATAAATACAATGAATTGGTAGGTATTGTTACCAATCGTGATTTACGCTTTGAGCGTAACCTCCATAGACCTGTTAGTGAAGTGATGACCCATGAGGTGATTACTACCAATGAATTTGCTGATTTTGAAAAGGCTGCAGATATTTTGCAAAAATATAAGATTGAAAAATTACCTGTAGTAGATAAAGATAATAAGTTGGTGGGTTTAATCACTTATCGTGATATTATTAAAATAAAAGAACGCCCTAATGCTTGTAAAGATGAAATGGGCAGGTTGCGTGTAGCTGCAGCCATAGGCATAGGTGGCGATAGCATGGATCGTGCTGATGCATTGGTAAAAGCTGGCGTAGATGCTATTGTTATTGATACGGCACATGGACATACCAAGAGTGTGGTAATGGTATTAAAAGAGATTAAAGCCAGACATAAAGATATTGATATTGTAGTTGGAAATATAGCTACTGGAGAAGCTGCTCTTGCTTTAGTAGAGGCGGGTGCCGATGCAGTAAAAGTAGGTATTGGACCTGGATCTATATGTACTACACGAGTTATTGCAGGTGTTGGAATGCCGCAATTTAGTGCAGTATTAAATGTGGCTCATGCACTTAAAGGCTCAAACATCCCTATTATTGCTGATGGAGGTATCAGGTATACAGGAGATATAGTAAAAGCTTTGGCAGGTGGTGGTCATACTATTATGGCAGGTTCTTTATTTGCTGGTGTTGATGAAGCTCCAGGAGAAACCATTATTTACGAAGGAAGAAAGTATAAATCATATCGAGGCATGGGATCTATTGAAGCCATGCAAAAAGGAAGTAAAGATCGTTACTTTCAAGATATGGAAGATGACATAAAAAAACTAGTGCCCGAGGGTATTGCAGGTCGTGTAGCTTATAAAGGTGGCCTTTCAGAAGTGATACATCAAATAGTAGGTGGTTTGCGTGCTGGAATGGGTTATACTGGATCCGAAAGCATTGCAGATTTACATACAGCTGAGTTTACTAAAATTACAGCGGCAGGAGTAGTGGAAAGCCATCCTCATGATGTTTCTATCACGAGAGAAGCACCAAACTATAGCCGATCATAAAAAATATTTATATCATTAAACGAAAAATAATTATCATATGAAAATTTTAAAGTCTATATTATTCACATTTGCATTTCTGCAAATATTATCTATTCAAGCACAAAATGCTGAAAAAACACTAATGACAGTTGGTGAAGAAGAGATAAGTGTAGAAGAGTTTTGGAATATCTATCAAAAAAACAATACCGAAAAAGCTATTGATAAAAAATCAATAGATGAGTATTTGGATCTGTATATTAACTTTCGTTTAAAAGTTAACGAAGCTAAATCATTAAAGAAAGATACAGTTGCAGCTTTTAAAAAGGAATTGAAAGGATACAGAGATCAGTTAGCAAAACCTTATTTGGTTGATGAGAATATTGATGAGCAGCTCCAAAAGGAAGCTTACGATAGGATGCAAAAGGATGTAAGAGTGAGTCATATTCTCTTATTTCTTGATGAAGATGCATTGCCTGAAGATACTGCAAGTGTATATAAAGAAATGGCAAAAATACGCAAGGAGATTGTCGATGGAAAAATTTCTTTTGCTGATGCTGCTGTAAAATATTCCAAAGACCGTTCGGCACGTGATATGCCTGCAGAAGGACGTAGGCCTCCAAGACCAGGAAATAAAGGTGATTTAGGTTATTTTACTGTTTTTGATATGGTTTATCCATTCGAAGTAGCTGCCTATAATGCGGAAATTGGTGAAGTTACACCACCTGTTAGAACACGTTTTGGATATCATCTGATTAAAAAAACAGATGAAATTCCTGCCATTGGAAAAGCTCAGGTAGCTCATATTTTTATTAAAGCAGCACAAGGAGATACAACTGTATCTGCTGAAAATGCAGAACAAAAGATAAATGAAATTTACCAAAAAATACAAAATGGTGAAAGCTTTGAAGATATGGTGAAAGCTATGTCCGATGATAAAGGTTCAGCTGTAAAAGGAGGAGAATTGCCTTGGTTTGGTGCCAATCGTATGGTGCCTGTATTTATTAAGCAGGTTTCAGAGTTTGATAGTATCGGTCAGATATCAAAACCTATCCGCACTTCTTTTGGATGGCATATTGTTAAATTTTTAGGTCAAAAACCTATTGGCTCTTTTGAAAGTGTTCAAGTTGAAATAAAAGATCATTTGAAAAAAGATATCAGAAGCGAGAAAGGTCGTCAGGCAAAAATTGCTCAGGTAAAAAAAGAAGAGGGCTATAAAGAGAATGCTAAAGCATTAAAAGAATTGAAAACATTAGTTGATTCCTCTCTACTTGTTCATAAGTTTGATGACGAAAAAGCACAATCATTTACTGCAGTTCTTTTTACTATTTCTGATGAGTCGTATACGCAATATGATTTGATTAAATATATTCAGGAAAAAAGAAAAAAGGCAGAAACGAAGAGTGTTGAGATTTATATCAATAAAAACTATAAAGCCTATTCTGATGATATGGTTATTGATTATGAAGATCGTCATTTAGAAGAGAAGTATAAGGAATTTGCACTCTTAATGAATGAGTATCGAGACGGTATTTTGTTATTCGATTTAATGGATGAAGTAGTATGGTCAAAAGCTGTAAAGGATACTACAGGATATATAGCTTATTATAACGCACATAGCAGTGAATATAAGTGGGGTAAGAGAGTAGATGCTGCTATATTTACAATGAGTAAGCCTGAAGTATATGATAGCCTATCAGCATTAGTTCAAGCACATTATAGCGATGAAGAAATTTTAGAGACTTTACATAATGACAGCTTAAAACTTGTGAAATATGATCGTAGAAAATTCTCTAAAGGAGAAAATGAAGAAATAGATAAAACGAAATGGAAAGAAGGCACCAGCGAAGTATATTTTAATCAAAAAAGTAAGCCTCTTTATCTTGTACGTATTCACGAGAAGTTGAATCCTACTAATAAAGAGTTGGATGAGTGTCGTGGTATGGTTATATCCGATTATCAAACTTATCTGGAGAGTGTTTGGATTGAAGAACTCAAAGGGAAATATCCTGTTGTCATTAATCAAGAAGTACTTAAGGATTTAAAGAAAAACGGACTTACCGAATAATATGATTATTTCAGTGGTATTTTGTATACACTGTTCTTGAATCTAAAATATGATATGAAGAACTTTAAACATATATTATTGTTTATAGGCTTGGTTTTACTGCTTTTATCTTGTGAGAGGCCTATATATTCTGATTCTGAAACGATTTTGGCCAGAGTTGGAGAACAATATCTATATGTTTCGGATATGGCTGATAATATTCCTGTTAAAGTGAATAAATCAGACAGTATTCAAATGATGAATAGCTTAATAGATAATTGGGTCCGACAGGAATTATTATTGCAACATGCTAATAGTAATTTACCAGATAGCTTAAAGAATTTCACCAATCAATTAAAAATTTATGAAAATAATTTGATTATTTATGAGTTTAAAAAACGTTTGGTGGAACAAAAACTAGATACTAATGTGGATCAAGGGCAGATAGAAGATTATTACAATAATCATCAAAAAGATTTTCTATTAAAGGAAAATATTGTCCAATTTGTTTATATCAAGATTCCCATTAAGTCAGAATTTGTGGAGGATGCTCAAAAACTCATCAAGAATATTGATGACACTACAATTAATAGGGCAGAAGTAGAACTTTTTTGTCAGCAACATGCCATCAGTTATTTTTTAAATGATGAGCAATGGGTACCTTTTAATGATTTATTAAAGATGGTGCCTTTAGAAGCTTATCACCAAGAAATATATTTGAAAAATAATAAAATGATCAGCTTTAAAGATCATCCTTATTGGTATATTGTCAATATCAGGAATTTTAGGATTAGAGAGGATGTGAGTCCTTTGAATTTTGAAAATAGAAAAATTAGAAATATAATATTAAACCAAAGAAAATTGCAATTGTTGAATAACTTGGACGAATCCATCTATCAGGAAGCTACAAGTCAACATCAATACGATATTTATTAATGGTAATCTCTATGAAGGAATTAAAAAAATATTTTTGGCTAATGTTGAGCTTAGTGGTTTTTGTACCACTTCAAGCTCAAGAAACCAAACTCCTTAACCAGGTTAATGATGATCATATTTTAGATCAGGTAGTAGCTGTGGTAGGAAAGAATATCATCTTAAAATCTGATATTGAAACCCAATACCTTCAATATAGAATGCAAGGTTTTATTGAAGGTAGTAATCGAACTATAAAATGTGAAATTTTAAAAGATTTGATTTTTCAAAAATTATTGCTCAATCAGGCTGATGTGGATAGCATTGTTGTAGGAGAGAGCCAGGTAGAACAAGAAATGGATAGAAGATTCAGGTATTTTATCGGACAATTTGGTTCTAAAGAGAAGTTGGAAGAATATTACGATAAATCTGTTGATGAGTTTAAAGAAGATATGCGAGAAGTGGTTCGTAATCAGTTGTTACAACAGAATGTACAAGGAGAAATTGTACGAAATGTGGGTATTACACCAAAAGAAGTAAAAGCTTTTTATAAAGAAATGCCACTAGATAGCTTACCTCTTATAAATACGGAATACTATGTGGCAGAGTTAACGAAAGAACCTGAAATAACCGAATCTGAGAAGCTGGCTGTCAGGGAGAAACTATTAGCGCTACGTAAAAGAATATTGGAGGGTGAAAGCTTTGCAACTATGGCAATCTTATACTCCGAGGATCCTGGATCAGCTAAAAAAGGAGGTGAATTAGGAATGTATGGAAGAGGTGAATTGTATCCTGAGTTTGAAGATATTGCATTTACTTTAAAAGAAGGAGAAATAAGTGCTATTGTTGAAACAGAAGCAGGTTATCATATTATTCAAATGATAGAAAGGCAGGATGATTATGTAAATGTGCGACATATTTTACTGCAACCAAAAATATCGCCTATTCAAATGCAAGAAACAGTTAGTTATTTGGATAGTATACAGAATCTTATTTTAGATAGCACCTACTCTTTTGATCAGGCGGTTAAAATATTCTCAGATAATCCTAATCGAATTGGTGGAGGTTATTTAGTCAATCCTGCATCAGGAAATAATATGTTTCAGGCTGAAGACTTAGATCCTAAAGTGTTTTATGTGATTGATAAACTAAAAGTGGGTGAGGTTTCCAAACCGGTAACCTATCAAACTAAAGATAATCATGATGCTTTTCGTTTATTGCAACTAGCCAGAAAAACAGAAACACATCGTGCCAATATTGAGCAAGATTATGACAAAATATATACTATTGCTCTTAACCAAAAACATCAAAAAATATTAGATGAATGGGTAGAGGAACATGCTAAAAAAGCATATATCAGAATAGTGGAAAATTATTCTGATTGTGAATATTATGATGATCTAATGAGGAATCAGAAAAAGCAAATCAATGATAAATTATAAGTCAGATGTGGAAGCTGTTGATGCTTTTGCTCAAAAATATTTAGATCTAAAAAAAGAGATATCAAAAGTTATTATTGGCCAAGAAGAGGTGGTTCGTGATGTTATTATTTCTGTTTTTAGTAGAGGTCACGCTTTACTTGTAGGCGTGCCAGGGTTGGCAAAAACACTTTTGGTGAATACTATTGCACAAAGCTTAGGCCTTGATTATAAGCGAATACAGTTTACACCAGATCTGATGCCTTCAGATATAATAGGTTCTGAAATATTAAATGATAAAAGAGAGTTTAAATTTGTTCAAGGACCCATTTTTTCTAATATTATTCTCGCGGATGAGATCAACCGTACACCTCCAAAAACCCAATCGGCATTATTAGAAGCCATGCAAGAACAATCGGTAACTGTAGGGCGTACTAGTCATCAGTTGGAGAAACCATTCTTTGTATTGGCTACCCAAAATCCAATTGAGCAAGAAGGTACTTATCCTTTACCTGAAGCACAACTCGACCGTTTTATGTTTAATATTATTTTGGATTACCCATCCTATGATGAGGAAATCCAAGTAGTAAAAGCAACTACAGGTTTTGAATCGGCAAGCCCCAACACCATTCTTTCAAAAGAAGAAATATTATTTTTTCAAGATTTGGTTCGTAAGATTCCTGTTACAGATAATGTATATGAGTATGCGGTTAATTTAGTGGCTAAAACCCGACCTCAAACTGAAAAGGCTCATCAAATGACTAATGATTATATCAGTTGGGGTGCAGGACCTCGTGCTTCACAGTATTTAATCATTGGAGCCAAATGTCATGCAGCCATTAATGGAAAATATGCTCCTGATATTGAAGATGTTAATGCTGTAGTCCCGCAAGTTTTACGTCATCGTTTGGTGCGTAATTATAAAGCAGTGGCCGAAGGTATTAGTATGGAATATATTATAGAAAAATTGAGAAGTTAAATTCAATACAAAATATTAAGTGTAATATTGTGATTCATTAGTGTATATTGTGTCCATACAGATGAAAACAAAAATAACATTCTGGATTTTAACAATAACTGTATTTATTGGTTTATTACTTCCGGCTTTGGTTCAAGACGGGATGTTTTTAGATGGTGTTACTTATAGCGCTATTTCAAAAAACATGGCCAATGGTTTTGGAACTTTTTGGAATCCCCATTATACCAAAACACTATATGCCAGTTTTTACGAACATCCTCCATTTGTTTTTATTATTCAGTCTTTCTTTTTTAAGGTATTTGGAGATGGAATATATACGGAGAGAATTTATAGCTTGCTAACAGCAATTCTCACTTCTACTGGAATAGTGTTAAGTTGGAGATTGTTTAACAGAAATAATGATTTAAAGGATTATTCCTGGATTCTTATTCTTCTTTGGATTAGCATTCCAATAATTCCATGGTCCTATAAAAATAATATTCTTGAAAATACAGTTGGTGTATTCACCATATTTTCGGTGTATTTCATTTCAAAATCATTAATTGAAAACAGAATAGTTTATTTGTTTTTAGGAAGTTTGTTTATAGTGATGGCTTTCCTTTCCAAAGGATTTGTGGGTTTGTTTCCAGTTGTTGTTCCCTTAATTTTTGGTATCGTTTTTAAATTTAAGAAACAAAGAAAGGCCATGTTATTTGGTATTTATCTAGTGGTTTTAAGCATATCATTGTTTTATCTTTTGTTTGCATTATTCCCGGAATCGAAAAGAAATATTATAGCTTACTTTGAGCAGCAATTATTGCCAGCCTTGAACAATCAAAGAGAGGTAACCACTAATAATCGCTTTTCCATAATGATAGACCTTATTATTGAACTTACTGTTCCCATAGTTCTTTTGATATATATTACTATTTATAATTGGAGAAAGACAAGAAATTTAAAACTGTTAAACAGTAAAGAATCATTATTTTTTCTTTTAGTAGCCATTTCAGCATCTTTACCATTAATGGTTTCCCTTAAACAAGGAAAGTTCTATTTAGCCCCTTCTATTCCTTTTTATATTTTATCGATAGGATTCTTGATTATTCCATATTTTAAAGCAATTATAGAGAAGTGGTCAAATACTACCGTATTATGGATAAAGAGAATAACATACTTGGCCTTATCTTTTATCATTCTATTTTCTGTTTTGCGTTTTGGTGAATTTTCCAGAGATGAAGAAAAACTTAAGGATGTATATGTTATTACTCAGTTTATACCAGAAGGAACAATAATAGGAACTTCAAGAGCTCTTTATGAAGATTGGACGTTGGATGCCTATTTGAGCAGGATAGGCTATTTAAGTTTGGATCGTGACCATCAGCATGAGTTCTTATTATTGGAGAAGAACAATGCCATAGAGGCTCAGATACTGGAGGAATATGAAGAAATGGATTTGAGTTTAATAAAATATAAAGTATTTACAAAGAAAAACACGCTGGAGGATTGAGCTCTTTATTGGTCTCAATCCTTAGTTAAAACCCTGCCTTTTCCGGCAGGCAGGTATGCCCTTTTAGTGTAATACCAACTGAATATCCAACTGATTGATATAAATGGTTTCTTTT
>JAOZUW010000087.1 GCA_029938465.1 Bacteroidales bacterium
AATTTTATTCGTAAAAGAAACCTATGGTACTTCCAGTCCATAGTGGTTTAGTTAAACAATATCAAAGGAAGTTAGAAAGTTACATATTTCGTCTATACTGCCCGCCAATATTAAAAAGAGCAGAAGTAATTTGACCAATGGAACATGTTTTGGTAGTTTCCATAAGCTGAGCAAAAATATTTTCACCATTGTGTGCTACTACCTTTAATTCCTCAATAGATTTTTGAGATTCTTGTTTAAAAGTTTTATGTAGCTCATCCAACATTTCAATCTGATATTCTTTTTCTTCAGGGCGGGCTCTCATTACTTCTTGAGGAATTACTGTGGGCGATCCAGTAGAACTTAAAAAGGTGTTAACACCCATAATAGGTAGTTTGCCACTGTGTTTTAAATTCTCATAAAGTAATGATTCTTCTTGTATCTTAGAACGTTGATACATGGTTTCCATAGCGCCTAAAACACCACCTCTTTCAGTAATTCTATCAAATTCTATTAATATGGCTTCTTCTACCAATTCAGTGAGCTCCTCAATGATAAAGGCTCCTTGTAATGGATTTTGATTTTTTGCCAAACCCAATTCGTGATTTATAATAAGTTGTATTGCCATAGCACGACGTACAGATTCTTCGGTAGGAGTAGTGATGGCCTCATCATAAGCATTGGTATGCAAAGAGTTACAGTTATCGTAAATGGCATAAAGAGCTTGCAAAGTGGTGCGAATATCATTAAAATCTATTTCTTGGGCATGCAATGAACGTCCAGAGGTTTGGATATGATATTTTAGTTTTTGAGCACGTGAATTGGCACCATATTTCTTTTTCATGGCTTTTGCCCAGATGATACGAGCTACTCTGCCAATTACAGCATATTCAGGATCTAAGCCATTGCTAAAAAAGAAAGATAGGTTGGGTGCAAATTTATTGATGTCCATTCCACGGCTTAGGTAGTACTCCACATAAGTAAAACCATTGGAAAGGGTAAAAGCCAATTGGCTGATAGGATTAGCCCCTGCTTCGGCAATATGATAACCTGATATAGAAACCGAATAGAAATTATTGATTTTGTTTAAAGTAAAATACTCTTGCACATCGCCCATGAGTTTTAAACTAAAATCGGTGGAATAGATACAGGTGTTTTGTGCTTGGTCTTCTTTTAATATATCGGCTTGAACCGTGCCTCTTACTTGGCTAATAGTTGTTTCTTTAATTTTCTGATAGATTTCTTGAGGTAAAACCATATCACCTGTTACACCCAAAAGCATAGTTCCTAATCCATCATTTCCCTCTGGTAATTTCCCTTGATAGATAGGGCGTTTTGTGCCTTTTCTCTTATATATTTCAGCAATTTTCCGTTTTGTTTCCTGCTGAAGATTATTTTTCTTGATATATATTTCGCACTCTTGATCGATAGCAGCATTCATAAAATAGCCTACCATGATGGGAGCAGGACCATTTATTGTCATAGAAACTGATGTTTTTGGATCGGCTAAGTGAAATCCAGAGTAGAGTTTTTTAGCGTCGTCTAAACAGGCAATGCTTACTCCAGCATTACCAATTTTTCCATAAATATCTGGTCGTCGGTTAGGATCTTCACCATAGAGTGTAACCGAGTCAAAAGCTGTTGAAAGTCTTTTGGCCGGAAGTCCTTTAGATACATAATGAAAGCGTTTGTTGGTACGTTCTGGTCCGCCTTCTCCGGCAAACATTCTAGTGGGATCTTCGCCCTCTCGTTTAAATGGAAAAACTCCAGCAGCATAGGGGAATTCACCAGGTACATTTTCTAGCAGATTCCATTTTAAAATATCACCTTCGCTTTGGTATTTGGGTAAAGCTACTTTATTTATTTTTAAGCCGGAAAGACTAGTGCTTTTAGTCGCAATTTTAATCTCTTTATCACGCACTTTAAAAACAAAATGATCAGGTTCAAAGAGTTTTACTTTTTCTTCCCAAGTTTTAATAATTTCCTGATTTTTCGGATCTAATTCCAATTCTGTTTTATGAATAGATTGATTGATATCTTTAATAGTAGTGGAGGCAGCTTCTGCTTTTAATAAACTGTCTTTAGCTATTTTTAATCCCTGTAGTTGATGAGCAATTTTTCCTTGCTGTTGAGCCCAAAGATTATAGTTTCTGATGGTTTCAGATATCTCAGAAAGATAGCGGGTACGATTAGGTGGAATGATAAAAGTTTTTTCCCTAATATCTTCTGGTTTTAGTTTTGAAGGGAAGCTGTTTTGTGTTATTTCATTGAGTTTTTTCATTAAGGCAATATAAAGCTCCACCACACCTTGATCATGAAATTGTGAAGCTACAGTGCCATATACTGGAAGTTCTGCGTTTTCTTCAAAAAGCATATGATTGCGAGCATATTGCTTCTTCACATCACGTAATGCATCCAAAGCACCTCTTTTGTCAAATTTATTGATGGCAATAAAATCAGCAAAATCCAGCATATCTATTTTTTCTAACTGTGTGGCAGCTCCGTATTCCGGAGTCATCACATAAAGACTGGTATCACTAAACTCAGTGATTTCTGTATCGGATTGCCCAATGCCAGAAGTTTCTAAAATGATTAAATCAAACTGGGCTGCTTTTACAATATCAATGGTATCTGAAACGTAACGCGATAAGGCCAAATTAGCTTGTCGAGTAGCTAGAGAGCGCATATAAACACGCTGATTATTGATAGAATTCATACGTATTCTGTCGCCCAGTAAAGCACCTCCAGATTTTCGTTTGGAGGGATCAACGGAGATGATGGCAATGGTTTTATTATCAAAATCACTTAAATAGCGTCTTACTAATTCATCAACTAAAGAAGATTTCCCAGAGCCACCTGTTCCGGTAATCCCAATAACAGGAACGGCTGTTTTTTGGATTTGTTTTATTGAAGCTCTTAGTTCCTCTGTTTCATCTGCATAATTCTCCACAGCAGATATTAATTCTCCAATGTGTTTATTGTTTTTCTTTTGTAACTTTTTTATATCTAAGGCCACATTTTTCCCGGTAGGGAAATCTGCTATTTCTAATAAATTATTAATCATGCCTTGCAAGCCCATTTCTCTACCATCATCGGGAGAGTAAATGCGTGAGATACCATAATCTTCTAATTCTTTTATCTCATCTGGAAGTATAACACCACCACCTCCAGCAAATATTTTTATATGGCCACAGTTTTTTTCTTGCAATAAATCGTACATATATTGCAAAAACTCATTATGACCACCCTGATAACTTGTAATAGCAATAGCCTGAGCATCTTCTTGAATGGCACAATCTACAATTTCTTGCACAGATCGGTTATGCCCCAGATGAATCACTTCAGCTCCGCTTGATTGAATAATTCGACGCATCACATTTATAGCAGCATCATGACCATCGAATAAGGAGGCTGCTGTTATAATTCGTAAATGATTTTTAGGCTTGTATACTGTTATTTTAGGTCTCATTATATTGAATATTCTTAGGTTTTATCTACAAAGTGTAAGAAAAATATATATTATGCAAACATAATAAATTTTCATTTGATGTCAAGGTAATATATACAATATCATTAGTTCCTAAATACTGTTTTTACAATAAGTATTGCAGCTTTTTTTTATTTATTTTAAGTTGAATTCAGGTTAAAACAAACTAATGCTGTATTTTTGTAAAAAAAACGAATAAGATGAAAGCATTAGTAAGTATTATTATGGGAAGTACCTCAGATCTTCCAGTTATGGAAAAAGCGGCCAAATTCTTTGATGAAATGGAGATTCCTTTCGAAATGAATGCTTTGTCAGCTCATAGAACTCCTGCCGAGGTCGAAAAATTTGCTAAAGGAGCTAAAGAAAGAGGTATAAAAGTAATTATTGCTGGTGCCGGCATGGCTGCTCATTTACCAGGTGTAATAGCTGCTATGACCCCAATTCCAATTATTGGTGTTCCCATTAACGCAAGTCTCGATGGTATGGATGCTCTTTTGGCTATTGTTCAAATGCCTCCTGGTATTCCGGTTGCAACAGTTGGAATAAACGGTGCTTTAAATGCTGCAATTTTAGCTTCTCAGATGATAGCAACAGGAGATGATAGCTTAATGAAAAAAAATATAGCCTATAAGGAGAATTTAAAACAGAAGATTGTTAAGGCTAATGAAGATTTGAGTAAACTGGTTTATAAGTATAAAGTCTCCTAGTTATTATTGCTAGTAGCTTGATTATGATATGGATAAAATAACTAAAGGTAAAGTAATAATGGCTAATCCTTATTTTGAGGTGTTGAGGAGATTATTGTCCCGAAAGCTTTCAGGATGAAGAAAACTAAACAATACTTTTGAGCAACTTTGTGTCTTCTTTGTGCGCCTCTGTGTTATAGATAATTATTGCACAAAGAGCCACAGAGTAGCTACAGAGTTTCACAAAGAAAAAAGTTATTATGATTGAAAATGAGATTTAGCCGTAATAATGGCAGATATTGTCTTTCTTTAAAATCTTGAATATTTAAATTATGCAAAAAGAAGATTGTTATTATTTAGGAAAAATAACCAAAACTAATGGTTATAAAGGTGGTGTAAATATTTTTCTGGACGTAGATGACCCTCACGAATATGAAGGATTAGCTGCTGTTTTTGTTGAAATTAAAAAATCTTTAATACCCTATTTTATTAAAGAGATTATTGTGCATAATTCAAAGAAAAATGCAGTAGTGTATTTTGAAGATATTGAGGATATTGATACCGCACAATTATTAGTGAATCATCCATTATATTTGCCCATGAAGACCTTACCCAAGTTAGAAGGAAATAAATTCTATTTTCATGAAGTGGTGGGCTATACTTTGGTAGCTGAAAAAGAAGGTGTACTTGGAGAGTGTAAAGAAGTTCTTGACTACCCCAATCAAGCTTTGTTTCAGGTTTATTATCAAGGAAAGGAAGTGTTGATACCCATCAATGATGATATTGTACAACATGTTGATCGTGTAAAAAAAGAAATATTACTTCTGTTGCCAGAGGGTTTGTTGGATGTATATTTGATTGATGAATAAATAGCTGATAATGAGCGAAAACACTTTCTTTCAAATGAAAAAATTTAGGGTTTATCACCACTTAAGTAGTATGAAAGTAGGTACTGATGCTTTGTTGTTAGCTTGTTTGTCACCCATTGAAGATTCGCAAAATATATTAGAAGTAGGCTGTGGCAGTGGGATCATCTCTTTGGCATTGGCGCAACTTTCTAAGGCAAAAATACAAGCCATTGATATTCATCAAGATTCGGTGACACAAGCCAATTATAATTTTAGCATATCGCCTTGGGCTATTCGTTTAAATGCTACCACTATTTCATTACAGGATTACATATCAAAAAATACTGAAAAGTTTGATCATATCGTCAGTAATCCGCCTTTTTTCGAGAACAGCATGAAATCTCAAAGCAAAGAACGAAATTTGGCACGGCATACGGATACTTTATCATTTCGGGAAATGTTGGTAGCTGCCAAGAAATTACTAAAGAACAATGGTTTACTGAGTCTTGTTTTGCCAGATGTTGCAGCGGAGCAATTTATTTTATTAGCTAAGGAATTTGATTTTTTTCTAACTCAAAAAGTGCTTATTTACCCAAAAAAAAGTAAAAAGGTCAATCGGATGATACTCAGTTTTGGGGATATCGAAAAAGAAATACAAATCAATGAGCTTGTTATTAGAGAAGAAAACAATGAATATACCCAAGAATACCGAGAAGTGACAAAAGATTTTTATCTTGCGTTCTAAATGAGAAGTATCCTTAGTTTATTTAAATACCTATGAATTTAAAAACACGATTACTAACAGTCACATTTATTTCGGGCGCTATGGTTATGGTCTTCGAAATTATTGGTGCCCGTATTTTGGCGCCTTATATTGGTACTTCATTTTATGTTTGGACGGCACTTATTGGTGTAGTTTTAGCTAGTTTAAGTTTGGGCTATCATTTAGGTGGTAAATGGATTGATAAAAAACCACAAGAGGATTTATTGGCCTATTCATTATTTGCTGCAGGATTGAGTTTGTTATTGGTGCTTTTTGTAAAAGATGTTTTTTTGCAATGGGTGATTCAACATGTAAAAGGGATAAGAGCTTCGGCCTTAATTTCTACAATTGTTTTATTTGTGCCTCCAAGTTTGTTTTTTGGTAGTATTTCGCCAATGGTGAGCAAATTAATACTTAAGGATCTTGACAAAGCAGGAAAAACCATGGGTAGTGTCTTTGCTTATTCAAGTATTGGTAGTCTTTTAGGGACTTTTATGGCGGGTTTTGTTCTTATTCCTAGCTTTTCATTAAGTGTTATTTTAGCTGGTTTAATTGTCATTTCTATTTCCTTATCTTTATACCTTTTTTTTATCAGAAAGCAATGGATTGGAGTGGTGCTTAGCTTTGCGGTTGTGGTGATATTACTTTTTTTTATCAGTCAGGATAAGAAAAATGATAGTTATGTTTATCAGGGAGAGTCGAGTTATAATAGTATAAAGATATATCCTACTATTGATTATCAATCTGGCGATAGCATATTAATGATGCAATTAGGTAAACAAAGGGCAGGAGCAATGAGCTTAAAAGGGAGACCTTTACCTTTTAATTATTTATATTATTTTCGTTTGGCGGAATATTTTACACCACAATTTGAGAGTGCATTAATGCTTGGCGGTGCTGCTTATAGTTTCCCAAAATATTTTCTTGAAAAATATCCGAGTTCAACTATTGATGTGATAGAGATTGATGAGAAACTAACTGAGATTGCTCAAGAATATTTTAATTTGAATGTAAATCATTCTCGATTACATATTTTTCATGAGGATGCCAGGACCTATCTTAATTCCAGTAAAAAGAATTATAATGTAATTTATAGTGATACTTTCCGTAATGCTGTGAGTTTGCCTTATCAACTTACAACTGTAGAAGCTGTGCAGAAACAATATGATATGCTTAAGCCTGGAGGCGTAGTTTTGGTGAATGTTATTCAGGCTGTAGAGGGGAAATCTAGTTTATTTTTACAAGCCGAGCTAAAGACCTTTCAGCAAGTTTTTCCTCAAGTTTTTCTTTTTGCCGATGCTGGACCAGAATATAGAGATCGTATTCAAAGTACCATTATCATAGCACTTAAATCAGATCAGGAATATACTTTAAAATCATCGGATATAGGTTTAGATACCTTATTGAGTAAAGTTGTAAACGAACCTATTCTCCTTTCACAAAAAGTGCTCACTGACGATTATGCCCCCGTTGATTATTTAGCTTTTAGGGGTTTGTAAAAAAGATAATGTTTCTTTGATAGAATCTTTAGTCTTTCTTAGGGTAATTAGTAATCTCACGAATATCTTTATATAGAGGCTTTAGTCTACCATACATTTTTTTATATACGCTATGGTATAATTTTTTATAAAGAGCAGTATTGTTTTTATTGGGCATAAAAACTTCGCTTACACTGCACATTTGTTCAATAGCTGTTTCAAAATCAGGATGGAGTTTTAAGCCTACAGCGCAATTTATAGCAGCTCCTAAGGCTGAGGTTTCAAAGGTGTGAGGTTTCTCTACAGGCAAATTAAAAATATCTGCAGTCATTTGCAGCGCATTTTTACTTTGCGATCCACCACCAGATACTCTAAGTTTTTTTATTTTTACTCCTGTGCGTTTTTGAGTTAAATCTGCTCCTTCTTTTAAAGCATAGGTTAGCCCTTCTAAAATAGATCGGTACAAATGAGCGCGAGTATGCACATCACCAAAACCAATAATAGCGCCTTTGGCTTCTATACCAGGTATTTTTACGCCAGGCGACCAATAAGGTTGAAGTGTAAGGCCCATGGATCCAGGAGGTATATTTTCAATCATTTCATCGAATAACTCCTCTGGGTTTTTTTCGGTTTTTTTGGCTAACTCTATTTCTTTATGTCCAAATTCTTCCTTAAACCATTTAATCATCCAATATCCTCGATATATCATTACTTCGGTATTGAAATGATGAGGTATGGCACTGGGATAGGATGGGAAAAAGCGAATGACCTCGGTATATTTTTTGTTAACAGTTTCAATAGTAGCTGTAGTGCCATAACTCAGGCAAGCAATTTCAGGACTATAACAACCAGAGCCAAGTACTTCGCAAGCTTTGTCGGCTGCTGCAGCTATTACGGTTAACCCTTGTGGCAACCCTGTTTGTTGTGCTGCTTCTTCTGTAATATGACCTATGGGTTGGGATGGATGAACCAATTCTGCTAATTTTTCTTGATCAATAGGGAACATTTTTCCATTGAGGCTGCCAGGATCAGCCCATTTTTGTTTTTTATAATTGAAAGGCATATAACCTACCATATTGCCAATAGAGTCTTTGTATTCTCCTGTTATGCGATAATTAAAAAAACCAGATAGATAAAGAAACTTATGGGTTTTCTTCCATATTTCTTCTTGGTTTTGCTGTATCCAATTTGATTCTCCATCCTTAATGGCATGACTGATAGATTCGTGAAGATTGATGAGCTGTAAAGCTTTTTTCAGGATGCCTCCTGGCCATTTTCCTACTTTAGCTTTTCGTTGATCGAGCCAAATAATTGCCGGACGCAGTGTTTGGCCATCTTTATCTATATTCACTACAGAACCTCTTTGTGTGGTGATGGATAAGCCCTTGAGTTGATTTTTAGGAATAGTAGACTTTTCCATTAGCTTTTGTGTGCTTTCGCATAATTTTTCCCATAAATAGTCAGCATCTTGTTCAGCATATCCAGCTTTTTCAGAGAAATAAGCTTCTATTTCAATACGTTCAATATGAACGATTTCACCTTTCATGTCGATTATAGCAGCACGAATGGATTGGGTGCCTGCATCAATAACAATAACGTAATCTTTGTTTTTATGACTCATAAAATGGAGGTTAAGGTTTTAGTCCTAAGGTGTTTCCTGGGTTCATTATACCTTTTGGGTCTATATGATTTTTAATGGCTTGCATCAATTGTAAACTTTCTTTCCCCAGTTCTTTTTCCATCCATGGTGCCAATATGCGACCTACTCCATGGTGATGTGATAAGGAACCTTTATGGCTTAAGATGGTTTCTATAATTCCTTTATGATAGGCAGTATATTCTTTTTGTTCTTCACCTTTTTTCATAGGACTTAAAAAAGTGAAGTACAGATTAGCGCCATTCTCGTAAACATGTGAAATATGAACCATGACAACTGTTTTTTCTCGTTTTTTTAAATATTTCCGAACAGCTTCCCATAATGGTAATAAATCAGACCACATTACTGCTGTTTCCAAAGTGTCGGTCATAATGCCAAGATCCATCAGGGGTTCGCGCATATATGCACTAGTATATCTTTGGTTAAGCCATTTTTTTGTGGGTTTGCTTCCCAATGAAAATGCTGAACTTTTCTTTACTACCTTTTTAATTAGTGAAATAACTTGCTTGGTATAATCCTTATGTCCTTCCACAGCAACAAACATCAAGCATCTGCTGCCACTTTTATAACCAATGGTATTGAGGAATTTATCTGAGAAACTGCCTTCGAATCCTTTGGTTTTAAAAGCTATTTCTGTTTCTTCAGGATCGGAAATACGAAATAGATGTGGTTTGCCAATACCTTTTTGCATACAGATACGCATGGCAGTAACTGCAGAGGCGAAATCTTTAAAGATAAAAGATGCATAATCAGTATTATCTGGTCGGTATTTCCTAATCTTCATTGTAATTTCAGTAATGATACCCAAACTACCTTCGGAGCCTATAAAAATTTGAGCAATATCCCAGCCTTGAGCACTGGCAGGGTATGTTTTTGTTTGTATGACTCCTGTTGGTGTGATTATCTTTAAAGATAATACCATATGTTCTATTTTGCCATAGCCTGTTGAAGCTTGTCCGGCACTTTTGGCCGCAACCCAGCCTCCAACTGTTGAATATTCAAAGGATTGTGGGAAATGACCACAGCTATATTTAGAACCATAATTATTTAAGTATTCTTCAAATGCAGGTCCAAACATACCGGCTTGAACAGTGGTTGTGAAATCTGTTTCGTTAATTTCAATAATTTGATTAATATGTTTAGTTAAATCGAGGCTAATACCACCCAAGGGAGTTTTTAATCCTCCAGTAACTGATGAATTTCCTCCATAAGGGGTTATAGCGATCTTGTTTTTTTGACAAATGGCTAAAATTTCTATAATCTCCTTATCTGTACGAGGATATAGAACAGCATCAGGAGGAGAAGGGATTTGTTCCAAACGAAGTGCTAATAATTCAGGATATGATTTTCCATAGGAATGGGAAGCTCTTTCGGAATCCAAAGTGGAGATATTCTCCTCTCCAACAATAGATGTGAATTGTTTTAAGATCTCCGCATCAATATCACTTGTTTTTTTTAGTTGGATAGGATGATCACCAGCTAAGTGCTTCTGTTTAAAATCACTTTCGCTATAGCCAAGTTTTTCTATGATTAGTTTTTTTGTTCCTTCGTCTAATTCGAATTCTCTTTTATCTCCCCATTTTAAAATATCTCTATATGTCTTCATCTGTTAAAGTTTTAATTCGGAATCACAAATTTCTCCATCACTTCATTAATTTCTTCTTGGGTTTTTTCTTTAGTCCAATTAAAATGAATTTTGCATAAATCCACCACTTTTTTAAAGTTTTCATCTCCAGGATATCCTAGTGTTCCTATTCCTGTTCTTCGAAAAAACACATCACTAAGTTTATAGGCCATTTCTTCTTTTAGGACAAAACTTACTTCGGCTAATATCTCACCATCAGGAGTCAATACATCTGCTAATGAAGAGTTATTTATAGCTAATTCAAAAATCTGATGACTTCTCTCGCCATAATTCCTACCGATATATTCAATGGTTTTATTTGAAAATGAGTTGTATTTCTTTTTTAATTCTGCGATAAAATTTCCCATGTTTTTTATAGCAGAATCTTTTAAATAGCTCTCATGAGTAATCGATTTTCCTAAATCTCTTTTTAGTTTTTTCGAGATCATTTTTATTAAATTTTCGGCCAGATTGCGGCTTGTTGTATATTTCCCTCCTTCAACAGTGAATAATCTGTTTAATCCATCTTTAGAATTATCACAAAGTTCATAGCGGCGTGAGCTATTATAGGTGCCTTCAGTTTGCTTTTCAACGAGTGGACGCATTCCTCCATACACAAATAATAGATCTTCAGTGGAGATATGGTGTTCATGTCCAAGACTTGAATTGATTTCTTCTAGAAGCTCTTCTAAACTTTTTTTACTAACACGATATTTGTCAGGCAGACCTTCGTATGCTTTATCAGTGGTACCAATAATAGTGTGATTGCGCCAAGGAAGTAAAAAAATATGTCGCTTTTTTTTGGTGATAATAGTTATGGCGTGATCCTTAATCATTTTTTTTGTAATGATATGAATCCCCTCTGATCGGCGAATATGATGATCAGAATGCTGATGATTGGTAGTGTTGTTTAATACAATATCTGACCAAGGGCCTGTTCCGTTTACAGTAATGTCAGCTGTTATTCTATGTTTTTCGCTAGTATGTAAGTCCGTAACCAAAACACCTTTTACGGTGTGATCTTCAACTATCAGCTGATCAACTTTGGCATAATTGGCAACATGGGCTCCCCAATGAATGGCTGATTTTATAACATTAAGGGTTAAACGTTCAGGATTAATATTCTGGCAATCATAAAATATACTGGAACCACTTAATCTTTTTTGAGGGATGATGGGTGCCAGCTCCTTTGTTTTCTTTTTGCTTATGGTTTTGTGAAAGGGGATTTTCTTAGAATCATCCCATGTCCATGATTTATCGTAAGATAATAAATCATAGAGTAACATCCCTGCTGTAAGAATAACTTTGCTATTCTTGATATTATTATAGGTAGGAATAATAATAGGTAGTGGATAAACAAAGTTTGGTGCAATGTTTTCTAAAACTCTTCTTTCGGTTAACGACTCTCTGACTAATCCAAACTCCAGATTGGCTAAATATCGTAGTCCTCCATGAATAAGTTTAGATGTTGCTGCTGATGTGGCTTCTCCAAAATCACCTTTTTCAAATAGGGCTACTTTTAAGCCACGAGTAGCGGCTTCGTAAGCTACAAAAGCACCAGAAATGCCTCCGCCTATTATTATTACATCATAGTGATCATGCTTTTGGTTATCAAAAAATCTTTTCATGATTGCATAAAATTAACGTATTTTTAGCAAAGGTCAAAAGAAAGTAATGAAAATCGTTTAACATTTGTTAAATAATGGAGAATTAATGTGTTAGGAGACAAAGCAAAGTTTAAGGTTTTGTGTTTGAAGTTCAGGGTTCAAGGTTCAAAGTTCAATGTTCATTGCATTTCCCTGATTATTATTTGTGCTTAGATGAAAAAAAAGGCTATATTTGAAATGTGTAAACGCTATAAAAAAAAGGTTAATGAAAAGCCTTCACTCCTACACTACTTATAATCAATACTAAGCTAATAGACTACACTACAGACATAATGGAGATAAATGCCATGGAGTTGTTAT
>JAOZUW010000088.1:0-5937 GCA_029938465.1 Bacteroidales bacterium
AAAAAATGAAAAGGACTTTCTATTAATTACAGAAGTTGAATATGAATACATTTCTGAATATCCGATATATTTAATTAAGAGCAATGAAATTAAGAAAATTGGGAATTTAAATATTAGGATTGACTGTAATGATTGTGATGCATTAAACTATCCTCTAAATGAAATTATAATAAAAGGGAACGAATACGAAATAGAATTTACATTCCTGCTGGATTTAGTACTAATAAACAAAAAGGCTTTTCTAAAATTTAAAAAGGATGAAATTCGATTTATATATGAATTTAGAACTGAAAAACTGAAAATTGAAAAAAGCATAGGTGCCAATAATTAAGTATTCGGATCGGGCATAGTCTAGAGTCTAAATATTGTATTGACAGCCTGTCCCTGCCAAACGGCAATTCCGAAAACTTTCGGTACCGGATTTTGAAAGAAGTGTTATAGGAATTGAAGCCAATGTATCTGCTGTTTTTTGGGTGCGGTTAAAGCCCTTCCTAGCGTTTTTTATTTTACCATACATAAACAACGGATTTGTTCATAAATATCATAATAAATGGACATAATACGGTTTGGTGTTCAGTTTTAGGAAAAAAAACAATGTTTGTTCAATAATTCAAATAATATGGACAAATAATATTATTTACGATAAAAACCATACATATATTCACAATCATATCAAAAATACAAACGAATACCTTTTTTGTTCATTTCCTCCTGAAGAATTTCTAGTTCAGCACGTTCTTCGGCTGTAATAACAAAGGAGTTACCTGTGAGATAAATATGTGTAAGGTTTTTATTCTCCAACAGTTCAAAAGGAAACTCCGACAGGTTGTTTTCCTGTAAATCAATCTCGCGTAAGTTTTCCATATTACTCATATCTGGCGTTTCAAAAAGAGCATTATATCCTAAATCGAGATACAACAAACTTTTTAATTTTGAAATGGAGTTAGATATCAGCATAATTTTATTGTGATGCAGATATAAAGCTTTTAATTCTTTTAGACTAAAAATAGTATCCGGAATTATTTCAATTTCATTAAATGCAAAAAATATTTGCTGAAGGTTTATCATACTTCCAATCTCGTCTGGTATCTCCTGCAAATTATTATAGTAAAAATCTATTTCTTTAAGCTTCTTCAAAGCCCATATTTCTTTTGGAATCTTTTGGAAATCATTTCTATAAAATATTAAATGTTCCAAACTATCGAGCCTAGCAAAAGAAGCGGGCAGTGATGAAATATGATTTCGACTAAATGTTAAAGTATTGGCTTTTCGAAGGAGATAAATATTATCAGGGATTTCTTGTAATTCATTGGATCCTAGATGAATAAACTTCATGTTTTTAAGTCTTCGCACATCCCTTTTTGTCAATTTCTGTAATTGATTATAGTTGAGTTTAATCTCTACTAAACTATCCATCCTTTTGATAAAACCAGGAATACGTTTTATCTCATTATGGCTTAAATCTATATTTCTTAATGATTTCAATCTGCGAATGGAATGCGGAATTCTTTTCAGCTTATTATGACTTAAATTGAGACTTTTGATACTATAATTCTTAGGGAAAGATACTTTTTCAAGTTGATTATGTTCCAAAGTAATACTAGTCAGGCTATCAGACTTTGGCCATGATTTTTTAGTAATTTTCTTGATTTTATTATAGTGTAAATCTATATGTTTCACCAAATGAAATGCTGTAATATTTGGTATTTCCTTCAATCCTAATTTTGATAACTTCAGCTGAGTCAGAGAATCGGGGTTTTGATGAGCTAGTTTCTCTAGTTCAGTTTTTCTTTTAATAGCATGTAAGCTGTCTTCTTTTTTTTGCTCCTGAATCCGGAAATCCTCCCATACTATATAAAGGCTATCTTTAAAATGTTTGTAATCCGCTTTAGATATACTTTTTAAGCTATCTGTTTTGTTTTGAGATAAACCACAAAAGCTAAATACGAATAAGAATAATAAGAGGAAAAGGGGAGCTTTAAAAATCATTGTTTTTCGCGTTTCAGCATTATGGCTATACTAACAAGCAACAATAATGCCGAAAGAAAAACGGATAATCTTCCCAAATAATCACCGTAACGAACAAAAAAAGTATATTCTGTGTTTGCCAAGATACTGGCTTTTCTGGCATCCTCTTCCCAATATTTGGTCATATTTATCAAGTCTCCTCTTTGATTAATAAAACCAGATATTCCGGTGTTTGCAGTACGAGCTACACTACGACGACATTCTATGGCACGCAATCGGGCATAAGCCATATGTTGCTGATGTCCTTGTGTATCGCCCCACCATCCATCATTGGTGATAATGAAAAGTAGTTGCGCTCCATTACGCACAAATTCTGCCACAAAACCACCATAAATACTTTCGTAACAAATTAATGGTGCTGCTGCTATCGTCTTATCTGCAGAATAAAAAATAGTTCTTTCGCTGTCAGAACCTAAACTTCCAACCGTACCTCCTAAATTGAAAACAGTTTCCTGTATAGGTCCTAAAATAGTTTGAAATGGCATTTTTTCTGGTCCCGGAACTAATTTACTTTTATGAGACAGCGCCTCAACACCTTTGTAATTCATCAAAATAGCTGTATTGTATTCATCAATAAAATTACTATCTCCTAAAAGTCTGGCTGTGGGAGTAGCTTGGTCAAGATAAGCATAAGAAGATAAACCTATAACCAAATTTAAAGACGGATAATCCTTTAAAAAATCTTTTAAAAGAGGCATAGAAACACTTGTTCTTCCGGTGGAAGCAGCATAATGAAACTGGGGCTCCAATAAATGCTCCTGAATGGCTGATTCGGGAGCCAATAAAAACTGTGTTTCCGTTGTTAATAAAGGTTTTGAAAGATTAATACACCTTTGTATTACTTCTTCCGGAGGACTTAAAAACTGCTCGCTCCAGGGATCCATATTGGGTTGTAAAACAACTATTTCTACAGATTCTCCTTTTTCTTCGTAAGTAATATATTGAACTAAGGAGAATATTAATGGAATAAAAATAAAGGCTAAAGTTGGCCAAATCCAAAGTAAAATATTTCGGGATTTTTTTTCAGTTTGAAATATTTTTGATAGTAATTGAAACACTAGAATATTTACAATTAAAATCCAAAAGCTTCCTCCAAAAGTACCTGTATATTCATACCATTGTATGGCATAGGGATGCTGAGCAAAAACATTACCTAAATTAAGCCACGACCAAGATAAATCCCAGTCTAAATGTAAATATTCAAAGGCTACCCAATAGATGGGAAGTAGAAAAATAGCATTTCTATTGGATTTAAAATAACGCATAGAGAAACTGTAAACAAGCCATACAAAGCTCATAAACAAGCTATTAAGAAATATAGCCATCACAGCGCCAATATCTGTAGAATTCCATATCCACCAAGTGGTGATGAGGTTCCAAATAATTAGAGCTAAAAAACTATATACCCAAAAAAGAAACAATGATTTTGATTGTTTTTTAAGCTCTTCTTCAAGAAAAAAGAGAGGAACAAAAGCAAAAAATATTAAAAACGGGAAACCATAAGTAGGCCATGAAAGGCTAAGTAAAATACCACTTAATAGCGCTAAAAAAGTTTTTGATTTGAGCATATTTAAAGCTTATCTTTTTGGCAAATGTATAAAAAATGGGGCTTTCTTAGAAGTCTCCTTAAAACAACTCCAATTCTGTTTGGTGTTTCTCCAAATCCAAAAGGCGCATTTTCATTTCTAAACCTCCGGCATATCCAGTTAGCTTACCGCTTTTTCCAATTACTCTATGACAGGGAAGCATCACCCAAATAGGGTTTTTTCCTGCTGCACCACCCACAGCCCTATTGGCTTTTTTTTCTCCTATTTGCTTTGCCAATTCACCATATCCTATGGTTTTTCCATAAGGGATAGTGAGTAAAGCATTCCAAACTTTTTTTTGAAATTCGGTACCTTGTAAATGTACTTTACATTCAAAATCAATCCTTTGTCCTGCCAAATATTCTTTAAATTGCTGAAGTATAGGATGTTTATCTTTTTTATTTGGATCTTTATTCTCAGCAGCTATATGAGCTTTACACAATGCAAATTGATCAAAGCTTATACTTAACATGCCAAAAGAAGTAGAAAGGTGATATTGCTCTTTTACTCCATTCAGCAAATTAAAGGCTTCTCGAATATTTTTCAC
The DNA here is from genome assembly GCA_029938465.1 of Bacteroidales bacterium. GTDB lineage: Bacteria > Bacteroidota > Bacteroidia > Bacteroidales > UBA12170 > UBA12170. The sequence continues at coordinate 4,162 of JAOZUW010000088.1, forward strand.
CAAATGCACGCCTTTTGGTAATTCCTTATCCGAAACACCACCACTATCAGCAATAACAACTATTGTTTTTTTGTATTTTAAAAAGTATTTAATCAAAAGCTGTGTTCCGGCACCTCCGCCAATTACAATTGCAGCATCTGCCATTTGTGCAATTTTACTATGCTTGCTATGCGTATCTGCTGTAGTTAATAATTGTGTACTTAAAGCTGATTTTTTTATTTCTTTATGTTTCTCTATCACACAAATTCTATCCACAGAATAAGCTTGAGCAGCTTCAAAGGCATATTTAAAAGTAGCCGTAGTATTTCCTGCCACTAACGACAAGCCTTGTTCTCCTGCCATCTTTCCCAATTGCTGGGCATGTTTTGCATTTTCTTCACTACATCGACTTCCGTAACCTAAAATCGCTAAACGAATTTTTGTTTGAATCATATTATTTACCTTTCCCTAATTGGCGTAAAGCAACCCATTGTTTTAGAGTTTCACGAGCTTCGGCAGCCGGATAACCCAAATATGTTTTACCAGCAGGAACATCACCAACCACTCCCGAGCCTGCTCCAATAGTAGCTCCTGAATGAATGGTTACATGGTCCTTAATAGAGGCACTTCCTCCAATAATTACTCCATCGCCCAAAGTAACCGAACCTGCTAACCCACTACTTCCTGCCATAATACAAGAACGACCCATAACGCAATTATGAGCTATTTGAACCAGATTATCTATCTTACATCCATCACCAATAATGGTAGAGCTAAATTTACCTCTATCAACACAAGAGTTGGCTCCTATTTCCACTCCATTACCAATAACCACATTTCCTATTTGAGGTATTTTTACCAATCCTCTGCCATCTTCAGCAGGACGATAACCAAAGCCATCGGCACCAATACTCACATTATTATGAAAAATACAAGCTTGACCAATAATACTTCGTTCCCGAATAACAGTACCCGACCACACCACAGTTGCTGCTCCTATTTCGCTATCATTAAATACACTTACATTAGGATAGAGAATCACCCCATCGCCAAGTTTTACATTTTTACCCACAAAACAACCGGCGCCAATCTTACATCCAGCCCCAATACTTACACTATCGTCAATGGCAGCAGTTGGGTGAATATCTATACTCCATTCTGGTGGTCCGGGATCAAACATCTCCAGAATTTTTGCCATAGCTAAATCTGCATTTTTTACCCTTATAAGAGCTCTGCCTTCACCTGTTTCTATTTTCAATGATTCATTCACCACAGCGACACAAGCTTTTGATGTTTCCCAGGCAGACACATATTTTCTATGGCCAACAAATGTAATATGCTGTTTTTCAGCCTTACTGAGTTCCTCAGGACCTTCAATGCTTATACTTGCGTCACCTTCCAGCTTTCCTTTTAGTACTTCATTTATTTCTTGAATAGAATAGGTCTTCATTTGTTTTGTTTTATTTGCAGATGAACAAAGATATTAAAAAGCTTTACCTTTGTTGCATAAAATGATGTTAAAATGAAGATATATACTAAAACCGGCGATAATGGCGAAACTTCCCTTATTGGTGGTTCCCGAGTTCCCAAATATCATAAACAAGTAGAAGCTTATGGATGCCTTGATGAGTTAAACAGTTATTTGGGTTTAATCAGAGATTTATGTGAGACAGATGAGGATAAGGAGCTTATACTCAACATACAAGAGCACCTATTTATCGCAGCTTCATTAGTGGCCTCTGATTCGAAAAATACCATGGACAAAATGCCGCAATTACAAGAGTCGGATATCTTATT
>JAOZUW010000088.1:6037-11165 GCA_029938465.1 Bacteroidales bacterium
GGTGATGGTGATGTTGTTTATAAAGTTAAAAAATAATACCATGATAAAACAAATCCCTAATATGATTACCTCTTTAAACCTCCTTAGTGGTTTATTGGCTATAATGTTTACTTTTTCAGGTGACTTAACTACTGCTGCTATGCTTATGGCTTTAGGTGCATTTTTCGACTTTTTTGATGGCTTAGCTGCTCGTGCCCTAAATGTTAAATCAGAAATGGGTAAACAAATGGATTCTTTGGCTGATACGGTGAGCTTTGGTGTAGTCCCTGGTTTTATTATGTTTCAGCTCATGAAAGCCAGCCCCAATTTACCACTCTTAAATATTGGTGAAACAAATATAGCTCCTTATATAGCTCTTCTTATTCCTGTATTATCTATTTTCCGATTGGCAAAATTTAATATTGACTCCCGACAGACTGATAGTTTTATTGGCTTACCAACACCTGCTAACTCTTTGGTAATAGGTAGTCTACCTTTTATTATCACCGGTTTTTGGAGTATACAACTAGCATGGCTTAACAACTATTATATTCTTTTGTCTTTAACACTCCTTCTTTCTTTTTTATTGGTGTCTGAACTGCCTCTCTTTGCATTAAAATTTAAGAATTTTAAATGGACAGGAAACGAACTGCGTTTTAGTTTTTTATTAGCTAGTGTTGTATTGCTTGCTTTCTTCTATGTTGGCGCTTTTCCTATTATTATTCTAATTTACATTTTATTGTCGCTTTTGAATAAGAAGTAAAAAATAGTGAGTGGTGATTTAAGAGTGGGAAAAATACTATTTACACTTATTCCAAATATCATATTATTTTATATCAATTTGTTTTGCAAGAATGTTAGTGCATTAATTTTGGCCTGTTATAATATTCACAAAATAATAGTAATGAAAAATTATTTAAAGAAAATAATAGCATTATCAGTATTGCTATTGAGTAGCGCATATAGCACAATAGCTCAGGAAGTTACAAGATCGGATATTAATTCTATTCTTGAAGTACAACAATATAATAGAGCCATTCATATTATGGCTATGTTACTTATTGGTTTCGGTTTTTTAATGGTCTTTGTTAAAAAATATGGTCGCTCAGCCATTACAGCTACTTTTTTATTGGTAAGTGTATCGATACCTTTGTATTTAGCAGTTAAAGAATTAGGTATTTTTGAAGCTAAAAGCGAAATTGAGCAGTTTATTTTAGCAGAATTTGGGGCTGCTAGTTTGTTGATTGCTGCAGGAGCTGTTTTAGGTAGAATAAAAATGTATCAATATATGATTATGGGTCTTTTATTTATCCCATTCTATATTTTAAATGAAATCATAGTCATTGATGATCATTTTAATTGGATAGGTACTATTGCCGATACAGGTGGTTCTATTGTTATTCACGCTTTTGGTGCTATTTTTGGTATTTCAGCAGCCATTTCATTATCTACACTTAAACAAAGAGAAACACCCATTTTAGCTGATGCAACTTCTGATAGATATTCTTTATTGGGGAGTATGGTATTGTGGGTATTCTGGCCAAGCTTCTGCGGAGCACTGGTTCCTGCCGAAGCTATTCCTTATGCTGTAGTTAATGTCTTTATAGCTCTTAGTGGTTCTACCATTGCCACCTATATTGCATCTGTTTCCATTCGTGGAAAAATAAATGCTGCAGATATTGCAAATGCCGCTTTAGCTGGTGGTGTAGCCATAGGTGCTACTTTTGATCATGCTTCTCATCTAGAGGCTATGATTATTGGTGCTATTGCTGGTGTTCTTTCAACAGTAGGATTTGCTATCTTCCAAGAAAAACAAGAGAAATTTCATAAAATTATTGATACTTGTGGGGTATCAAATCTACATGGAATACCTGGTATCTTTGGTGGTTTAGCAGCTATTGTAGTAGTAGATGGATTAGATGCCAGCGCACAGCTCAAAGGAATTTTAGTTACTGTTGTCATTGCAGTTGTTGCCGGACTTCTATCTGGGAAAATCATTTCACTTTTTGGTACACCTGACGAGATTTATGATGATGAAGCAGAATTTGAAGATTAATTGTTTAGATTCATTATAAATTAGTTTTCTTTACTATCTTTGCACAAATTAAAAATATAGAATTATGGCAAATATTACACTTAAAGGAAATCCTTTCCACACCGTGGGAGATCTTCCAAAAGTAGGAGCACAAGCTCCTGATTTCAAATTAGTAAAAGATGATTTAAGCGAAAAATCGCTAGTTGATTATAAAGGTTTTAGATTAGTATTAAATATTTTTCCAAGTCTTGATACTCCAACTTGTGCAGCTTCTGTAAGAAGATTTAATCAAGAAGCTTCTGGTTTAGCTAATACCAAAGTGCTTTGTATATCAAAGGATTTACCTTTTGCTCAGGCTCGTTTTTGTGGTGCTGAAGGTCTAGAGAATGTTGAAAACCTATCTGATTTCCGCTACGGAAGTTTTGGAAAAGACTATGGGGTAGAAATAGCTGATGGTCCTTTGGCAGCACTCGAAAGCCGTGCCGTTGTTATTATCAATGAAAATGGTGAAGTAGTTTATACACAGCAAGTTCCTGAAATTGTGGACGAACCTGATTATGAAAAAGCATTAGCAGCTATTAGCTAATATACTAAGTTGGTTTAATAATTCCGATTTAGAAAATGAATTATTTTTGTCTTATTCGATGCGCAAAATCCTTTTATAGCCGTAGCTATATAATAATTTTGCAAAAAAGAAAAAGGCGAAAAGAATCGTTTTATATTCGGTATTATTATAGCATTTTAGTATAATACTTTTAAAACAAATCAAAAAGGGCGAACTGTTTTTATAAGCAGATTCGCCCTTTTACTTTTTTTCTCTTATTTTTGTACAAAAACAAAGACATGCCAACTCAAAAAAAATACTTTTTGCTATTTATCCTAACTATCTTCAGCTATAACTTTAGTTATGCACAAGCAAATTTCCCCGAGGATGGACCCCTGTTTAGAGATGATATGGTACCTCGTATCGATATCCATATTAACCCAGATACACTGGATTGGCTATACGATCATGTATATAGTAATACTGAATTCAGAGCTCAATTTGTTTTTTCTACTGATGATTTACAAGATACTATCAATGAAATAGGTTTTAGATTAAGAGGAAACACCTCTCGGGAAGCTCAAAAAAAATCATTTAGAATTTCGTTTAATACCTATGAATCCGGCAGAGAGTATTATGGCTTAGAAAAAATGAATTTGAATGGCGAACATAATGATCCCAGTATTATCCGATCAAAAACGGCTTGGGATCTCATACGAAAATTTGGTATTCCTGCCCCACGAGTAAATCATGTGCAAGTTTATATCAATGGGAATTATTATGGCCTATACATAAATGTAGAACATATTGATGAAGAATTTATTGATTTAAGATTTAAAAATAAAGATGGAAACTTATACAAATGTTTATGGCCAGCCGATTTGGATTATAGAGGGTCATCGGGAGAGGATTATAAACATGAAAACGGAGACAGACGAGTTTATGATTTAAAAACCAATAAAGTAGCCGATAACTATAGTGATTTGGCACTGTATATCGATCAACTCAATAATTTACCATCAGAAACATTTCAATGCGAAATAGAAAACACTTTTAACGTTTACGATTATTTAAGAGTAATTGCAATGGATGTATTTATAGGCAATTGGGATGGGCCTATTTATAACAAAAACAATTTCTACTTATACCATAATACTAAAACCAAACGTATGGAATATATTCCTTATGATTTGGATAATACTTTTGGAATAGATTGGATGAATATTGATTGGGGAAATAGAAATATTTATCATTGGTACAAACAAGGAGAGCCTCGGCCTATATATACTAAAATGATGGATAACAGCGAATTGCGCAGTATCTATTCTCAGTATATGAATGAATTACTACAAGATAATATCACTGGCAGTGTGCTCGAAAATCGCATCTTAGAGATCAAAGAAATGATTGCTCCCTATGTTGAAAACGACCCCTATTATCCTTTAGATTATGGTTTTACTATACAGGATTTTCATAATTCATATCAAAGTGCATGGGGTGATCATGTAGCTTATGGTATATTGCCATATCTACAAATCAGAAGAAATTCGGCAATACAGCAATTGGAGGACTTTCAATCTCAAGCAGTAATAAACCATATTCGTTATAAAGTGAAAAATGATGCTCAAGATTTACGAATAAGAGCCTATGTGAGAGAAGAATGTAATTCAGTAGTATTGTGGTATACCGAAAATGATGGATCAGAACAACAACTACAAATGTATGATGATGGTGAACATAATGATATAGAAGCCGGAGATGGTGTATATGCTAATACTCTTGCCAATATTCCACTAAACACGCTGATAAAGTATCAAATTAAAGCAGAAAATAGCAATGCTGTGATCTCCCTTGCTCCTTGCCAAGCCATTGAATATTATTATCGAGAATCAGAAAAACCAGCTTTAGTGGTGAATGAATTTATGGCCAGTAACCAAAGTATTATTGCAGATGAATATGGCGATTATGGCGACTGGATTGAAGTATTTAATGCCGATGCTGAAGAGGTATTTTTGGGGGATAAATACCTAAGTGATAATATCAGCGATCCCAATAAATGGCAAATGCCAAATATGAGTTTGGCCTCGGGCGATTTTGCGCTGTTCTGGGCCGATGCTGAAACAGGAAAAGGAAATATGCACACCAATTTTAAGCTTAAAAAAGAAGGCGAAGAAATAGGTATTTTTGACGCTGAAGGAACTAACTCTTTTCCTCTTGATACCTTACATTATGAAAATCAAGTTAGTGATATCTCACAAGGTAGAAGCTTAGATGGTGGAGAAATCTGGCAATTATTTGCAAAACCCACACCAGGTTATACCAATATATTTGATGCAATAGAAGAATACGCATCTCCAAAACCATTTAAGATATTTCCCAATCCAAATAATACAGGAGTTTTGTATCTGAACAAACCTACTGATATACAAATATTCTCTTTAAATGGTCTTTTACTTTATGAAGAAAAATATACCACAAATATTAATATTCGTTTCTTAGCAAAAGGAGTATATTTTATTAGAGATAAAAGTGCTTATAGTCAAAAGCTTATTGTTTTTTAAAAACAATAT
>JAOZUW010000088.1:11265-12346 GCA_029938465.1 Bacteroidales bacterium
TTTACATTTGTGCTTTTAAGAAACAACACCAATTGATTATGAGTAAAAAACGTAATATCCCACATACTTATGTAATTGTATTTTATATTATTGTGGCAGTAGCTATGATGACATGGTTTGTTCCCGGTGGACAATTTGGTCGTCACACAGTGGAGCTAGAAGGTGGTGGAACCAAAGAGGTGATTACCGAAAATAGTTTTATATTTACTCAAAACCAACCCCAAACCTGGCAAGTTTTTTCAGCTCTTTTTGATGGTTTTGTAGATAAAGCAGATATTATTGTATTTATTTTGCTTATTGGTGGTGCCTTTTGGATAATGAACGAAAGTAAAGCCATAGATGTAGGTATTATGAGTTTTTTGCGTTTTAGTAAAAAATTGGAACATAATAAAATGATCAAAGCTCTTGGGGTAGATAACATCATACTAACTCTTATTATGCTGATGTTTTCCATGTTTGGAGCCGTTTATGGCATGAGTGAAGAAACCATTGCATTTGTTATCATTTTTGTACCATTATCTATTAGTATGGGTTATGATTCCATAGTGGGTGTAAGCCTTTGTTTTGTGGCTGCAGGTCTGGGGTTTGCCGGAGCATTGCTAAATCCTTTTACCATTGGCATAGCCCAAGGATTATCTGATATTCCTTTATTCTCCGGTATTGAATACCGCTTTTTTAGTTGGATAATTATTAATTTGGTGGGTATTAGCTGGATATTGATATATGCCCGTAAAATAAAGAAAAACCCTCAGCTTTCTGTGGTTTACGAAGAGGATAAATATTGGAGAGATAAGGGTAGTTCTCATTTAGAAAACATAAAATACTATACCCCAAAATCTGCTTGGATTACTTGGTTGATATTGTCTTTAGCTATGGGAGTTTATGCTTTTAAAATGCCCATGAGCGATTTAGCTATAGGAAATAGCCATTATTATTTACCCATTATTCCGATTCTTACAACACTATTTTTAATTAGTGGTTTCTTTTCTCTTCGCAAATCAGTCCATTTTTTTATTCTAGTCTTGCTAAGCTTTACAATAGCTTATCTTATTGTTGGAGTAATGGGCTATGACTGGTATGT
>JAOZUW010000212.1 GCA_029938465.1 Bacteroidales bacterium
TTAGGATTAAAACAGAAACGAATTTTATTCGTAAAATAAACCTATGGTACTTCCAATCCATATTGGTTTAGTTTTAGTCTTTTATTTCTTTCTAAAAACAACCATTTCCGATTTTTTATTATCCAGATTATTGGCTGAGGATTCAATTGAACCTTTATAGGTAGCCGTAATTTGATCATCAGAAGCACCCATAGAAACCAAAGCCGTTTTTATATCTGCGGCTTTTTTCTTACCATCTTTATCATTGTCTTTTTTCTTTTCGTGTTGCGAAAAGTATACTTCAGCTTCGATTTTCATTTCAGGATTGGCATTCAGTATATTGGCAATAGGAGCCAATTCAGTAATGCTTCTTCCAGATAAAAGCTCTTTATAGGAAACATAATCAATATTATAGCTAGTATATTCACCAGAATTTAATTGTTCGTCAATGCTTTGGATATTGGTAGCTATAATAAAGTTTTTAAAGAATATAGGAGTGTAAGCTGTATAATCAATAGAAATTCCTGTAGGTTCTATATCATCCTTATAAGTAATCATCAATCGTTCATTGAGATATATTTTAATCAAACCATTATCATAAGAAAGAGAGAAGCGATACCAATGATCCATGCCATCTTCATCAAGATACATCACCGGATAATGTCTGGTAGAATCTTTATACGTCACCATATTTTTATTGATCTTTATAGGCCAGAATCCTTTTTTACTTTGTTGGTTTTTAGCATAGAAATTAATATTCATGGGTTTCGAGAATGGTGAGATGGGCATCATAAAGTCAAATTCAAAAGTAAAATGACTGGGTAAATAATCCTCTTTGATGTTTTCTACTTTTGGTGTTAAAAAACCTTCACCTGCAGTAATAATCATTCTTCCTTGATCAAAATCGCTTATTTCTGTTGAAGACCGGTATTGAATAATCCAATTAGATGGCGCTTTATCTTCTTTTTCGTAATTGAAAGGTTTATCGTAGAAAATAATATCTTTTCCTGTTACAAATTTTAAACGTTGCCATTGAATATTATTGGCATCAATTAAATTTTCATCCACAAATACCGCTTCATCAGCAAATTCTTCATCAGCCCAATCGTAGAATTTTTGTTCTTCTTTCGCTGCTGCATCAATACCCTTATCGGCTTCGTTAAAAGCAGCATCTACTCCTTTATCAATGCCTTCTTGAGCTTTTTCTTCCCCTTTGTCTTTAAATTTCTTTTCTGTTTTTTTTCTAAAATGCCGCTCAATGCTTCCGCCAAATTGCCCGAAAGTGTTTATTGATACGGCTAAAAGCAAAATAAGGATTAAATTTTTGTACATAATTTTTGGTTTTTTTTAATTTTCTCAAAAGTATTAAATTTGGCCTTTGTACCAAAAAAATATTTAAATGAAAAATTTAATACTAATTATTACCATTTTTGCTTTTGGAGCAGTAAATGCGCAAAACATTGATAAATCAGACTGGGCAGCAGGTGTGCCTGAAGGGTGCACTTCTGTAACTGTTGGAAAATCAGCCTCTTTTGATGGCTCTGTGATGACTTCGCATACCGATGATAGCCATAAAACACGTTCATGGATGGATATTAAACCCGCCACAAAGAATAATGTTGAAGAAGGTATGAAGATGTATAAAAGAACATCGACTGGTGAAAGGGCTATGCCTTCTTATGCTCATCAAGAGATAGGAGAAATACCACAAGTGGAGTATAGCTACCAATATATAAATACGGCCTATGCCAGTATGAATGAGCATCAATTAGCTATCGGTGAATCTACCTTTGGTGGTCGTCCTGAATTGCAAAGTGATAAGGGAATAATCGATTGCCAGCGACTATGTATTATTATGTTGGAAAGATGTACTACTGCTCGACAAGCCATTCAGCTATCAGGTGATCTTCTAAAAGAATATGGTTGGAACGATGCTGGTGAATGTCTTACTATTGCCGATCCTAAAGAAGTGTGGCATTTGGAAATTGTTGGGTCTGGCAAAGATAAAGTGGGTGCAGTATGGGTGGCACAGAGAGTACCAGATGATCATATCTCGGTAAATGCCAACGCCTCTACTATTAAAGAAATAGATCTTAAAGATGGTGAATATTTTATGGCTAGCGATAATATTTATAAAGTAGCTGAAGAAAATGGCTGGTGGAAGAAAAAGCATGATATATTTAAGTTTAATTATGTGTATGCTCCAAAAAGCCGACTTTCTATGGCTTCAAGAAGAAGAGAATGGCGAGCTTTTGAATTGGTTGCACCTTCTTTGCATTTAGATCCTAATGGGCAGGACTTCCCATTTTCTATAAAGCCTGATACTTTGGTAACCTTAGATAAAATGGTAGAAATATTTAAAGATTATTATGCAGGTACTCCTTTTGATATGACCAATAAATTTGTAGTGGCAGATGATAGCGGGAAGATGGTAAAATCTCCTTTAGCTAATCCTTTTATGCCTTACGATGCCAATAAACTCCATCAAATAAATGGTGGTTGGGGTTGGTTAGGTGAAAGAACCATAGCACGCTGGTATACTATGTATGGTACTATTATTCAGTGCCGTAGCTGGTTGCCCGATATGATTGGTGGTGTAGAATGGTTGGCCATGGATAATATTGCCTCTTCTATTTATATTCCTGTTTATGCTGGAACTACCGATTTGCCTGAGAGTTATAAAACTCCCGGACGAACAGAGGGTTTTACACGCGAATCGGCATGGTGGGCTTTTAACCGTATGGGGACTTTAGCTGCACAACGTTGGGGCGATATGCACCAAGATGTTGATGCAGTTTGGAATCCTATGCAAAAAGAACTATTTGATAAGCAAGTAAAATTTGAAGAAGATGCTTTAAAGCTCTATAAAGAATCACCAGAGAAATGCAGTGAATATTTAACGAATTATTCTATTAAATGGGGAAATATTGTAGTGGAAAAAGCTTGGAAACTTGGTGATGATTTATGGACTAAATATGATGAGAAGTTTTAATATTGAAACGATTATTAAAACAAAGAAAGATGACAAAGAGAATTGGTATTTATTTAGTCCTTTTATTATTGGTTACTAGTGCTTGTAAAAAATACGAAGAAGGTCCTTTTTTAAGTTTAAGAAGTAAAGAAAAGCGTTTATGCCAGAAATGGGAACTTAAAAATGCAAGCTTTTCCGGAGATGATATTGAAATAATGGATGAGTTTAGTCATTATTATTGGGATATTAAAAAAGAGGGCACTATTGAGTGCGATATTCTTTTTAACGATTGGGGTGATGAGGAACATATATCATATGATTGGGAGTGGATAGATAAGAAGAATAGCATTAGACTTACTGAACGTTCAAATTCACAAAAAAATACTCATTTCCTTCCATTTCCTTTTTTTAATGAAAAATTAAGTTCCTCTGAAGAAGAATCCATAGAATGTGATATTATGAGACTCACTTTTGATGATTTTATCGTAGAGTATGAGGAGGATGGTGAAATAGGACGGCTTGAATTTGAGAAAAAATAAAAGCTATTATTTTAATTTGCTTTTCTGATGTACCAGGGTCGCTATCCCCTAAAAAGGGGCTGTCAACCCATGCGTAGTCCTTTAAG
>JAOZUW010000089.1 GCA_029938465.1 Bacteroidales bacterium
TGAACAAATTATAACAAGAACCTGGAGTTTGGTTGATGATTGTGGAAATGCTGCAATAGATCAAATTCAAATTATTACAGTAGAGGATAATTTAGCACCCAATGCTGTTTGTAAAAATATTATCATCAACTTGGATGCTAATGGATTAGCTGCGATTTTGCCAACAGATATTGATAGTGGCTCTACGGATAATTGTACGGCAACTACAAATCTTACTCTATCAGCAAGTCCGCTTAATTTTGACTGTTCGCATATAGGAAACAATATAGTAACATTGACTATTACAGATGATTGTGGAAATACTTCAAGCTGTAATGCAACTGTTACTATTCACGATATAACTCCACCAGTATTGACTTGTCCAATTGATCAAGATTTGTTTATTGATGCAAATTGTGATATTTCATTACCAGATTACACTCCATTGTTAACGGCAACCGATGCTTGTGGTATAGCTACAATTACTCAATTGCCAGCACCTGGAACTGTTTTTAATGGCGGTGATGCTGGTGCTCATAGTGTTGAGTTTACTGTAATTGATATTAATGGAAACACATCTAATTGTTCATTCAATGTTAATATAATTGATGATGAAGCCTTTACGATTGATATTGTAAATGATGTAGATGTGCAGTGTTTTGGTGCAGCTGATGGAACAATTACTGTGATAACTACAGGTGGTCTTTCAGGTTTATTATACAGTATAGATGGAATTGATTATAGCAACACAACAGGTTTGTTTACTAATCTTTCTCCAAGTATTTATACAGTTAGTGTAAGAAATATCAATAATTGTGAAGCAATATGGGCTACAGATATTATCATTACAGAACCTCCATTATTGGAGATTGATGATGTAACTAATCTAGATGTGTTAGTATGTTATGGTGACTTAACTGGAGAGATTGATATTGCGGCAATTGGCGGTACTCCGTCTTATGAATATTCTATTGATAATGGAATCGTTTGGCAAAGCTCAAGTCACTTTGGTGGTTTAGCAGCAGGAACTTATGATGTTGTACTAAGAGATGCTCATAATTGTATTAGTTATTGGGGATCTACAATTGAAATAGATCAACCTGCTTCTCTTAATTTATTAGATATTGATATGGTAGATATTACAAGCTGCTATGGCGATTTAAGTGGTGAAATACATATTACAGCCGTTGGAGGAACAGGAATACATAGTTACTCTATTGATCAAGGTGATACATGGTTCGAAAATGATGGCCATTTTGTGGGATTAGCTGGAGGTTTTTATCATATCCAAATCCACGACGAGAATGCCTGTGAATATGTACTTGATAATCCAGTACAAATAAATCAACCAGCACAGTTAATAGTGAATGATGTGAGTGTTATTGATGTATCTACCTGTTATGGTAATACAAATGGCTCTCTTGATATTTCTGCCAATGGAGGCACAGGGAATATTAGCTATTCTATTGATGGAGGCAATACTTTTGTTAATAATAGTGGATTATTTGAGAATCTTGCTGCAGGAACTTATGAAGTATTTATTTCTGATGAACATAATTGCATAGGGGAATATGCTTCTAATCCTATAACTATCACAGAGCCTATCCAAGTAATTATGACTACTACTACAACAGATGTTGCAGCTTGTGCCGGTGATGCTTCCGGTATCATTTCTATTATTGCAAGTGGTGGAACAGGTATATACAGTTATTCCATAGATGGCGGCAACAGTTGGAATTCGAATTATGAATTTCATAATCTTATTGCTGGATCATATGTTGTGATGACAAAAGACGATTTGGGTTGTGAGCAGTTCTATGCTGGAAATCCAGTAATTATCAACGAACCTGAAGTTATTGTTTTTAATGATGTTCAAACTGTAGATGCAGGATGTTATGGTGATGGTCTTGGTGAAATTACAATTTCTGCAAGTGGTGGAACAGGTAGTTTGCAGTATTCTATTGATGGAGGTGCACATTATCAGTTTAGTGAATCTTTTGTAGATGTAGCTGCTGGTGAATACGAACTAATTATAAAAGATGAAAATGAATGTGAAATATCTTATACAAACAACCCATTATATATTACACAATCCTCTGAAATATTAATACCTGAAGTATTAGCTGAAAATGGAGGTTGCCAGGGTGGCTTAGGATCAATTACTATTACTGCCAATGGAGGAGAGGGCACGTTGTATTATTCAATTGATAATGGTAATTCCTATCAAAGTAGTGCTACTTTTGGTAACCTTCCAGCTGATACTTATATTGTTATTGTTAAAGATGCAAATTCCTGCACTCAATATTATTCAGGAAATCCGGTTGTTATTGTGGAACAATACCCATCTGAAGTGTTTATCAATGTTAACCCACATCAAGGACCTTATTGCCTTAATGAAATAGTTACTTTAGAAGCCTATGCATTTAGAGCAATTAGCTACTCTTGGGAGCCTGGTCAACAAAATAATTCAACTATTGAAGTGACATCAGATACACCGGGAATAGTGAGCTATACCGTAACTGTTATTAACGAATTAGGTTGTGAATCGCAAGCTTCTATAGATATTGAATATGATGAATGTATGGCTGTAGAAGAATTCGATCTTGAAGAGGATGTAAGTATTAATCTATATCCGAACCCAAATAATGGAGAGTTTAATCTTGAATTAGCAGGAATCAAAGATGAAGTTAAGATATCTATTATTGATTTTGCTGGAAGATTAATTATGGAAGAGAGAATAATGGATATTACCTCAGATAAATTAGAAAAGCACTATAATTTAAATAATTATGAAAGAGGTGTTTATTTCTTAAAAATAACTTATGGAGAGAGTATTTCTTATAAAAAAGTTGTGATACAATAAAATTGATATAATTTCCCCCAAAAAAACCATCTTGAAGTTTTGAGATGGTTTTTTTGTTATCAAATAAATAAGTAGCGAATAGTGTTGGTAATTAGATGGTTGAATGCCGGTTCTCCTAGAATTTTATCATTATTAAAAAAATGATTATCTTTACAGAATCAAATATTATGCACTTCATCAAACACTCATAACAAAGGAAAGCTACAATTATAAAGATGAATGCATCAAAAAGATCCCTTATTGTTATATTGATACTAGGGAGTTTATTATGGTCTTGTCAAAAAAATGATATGCCAGTTGAAGAGAATTATTCTTTCAGATTCACTGTTGGTAATGGTTTTGTTAAGAGTTCTAGTAGAATGGCTGAGCGGAAATGGGTAGTTCTATATACTAATGATAATAAATTATTATATGAGCAAGAGTTATATAATAATCATAGTTATTCTTTCGATTTATCAGAGAAAAATCTAAATGTGCATTTAATTACTTTGCAAGATTATCCAGAGAAAAGATCAAATACCAATTTTTATGATATTAGTGTTTATACAGATATTAATCCCAGCCATTGGATATTAGGAAGTGAACCTGAAGACTGGGAAACCAGCCATCCCATTGGAAGTATTACCGTTGATTTAAATGATATCAATCTAGCAAATATTTATAGTAAAAAGCTAAAAAGCTCTAACCAAAATTGTGATATTATAAATACTTATGAAAATGTGTATGAGGTGGAGCAATATTATTATCCTGATGATATTTGGTTAATGGTAAAAGAGAATCCTCTTGGATTGCCACGTTATAAGTGGTTTCCTGATGTTGGTTTCAATGAATCGGTTTCAGTTTCTTTTGATAAACTAGATGAAATGACTCATTATGTTGATGTGGATTTCCCTTCCAACTCAAGTATGGTGTTATATATAGAAGGCGATGATCCCTTGACAGGATTTTATGAGTTATATGATGTGTACTTGAATACAACTAGTAGTGGGAGTACCAGTGTCAGAGCTTATTATCCAGAAAATACATTTAATGCATTCTGGACTTACTATCAAGTCAATAATGGAGGTAGTAGCGATTTTATGATTGCAAACTGCAATGAAATTCCAAAAGAATTCGAAACAATAAAAATCAACACAAATATTTTAAATAGAAAATTGAATAATTTTGAAGCAAAAATAGTTGGTAAGGCTGATATTTGTTCTTTTAGTTGGATATATTCTGATGAAAAAAATAATGCTTTCTTTCATTATATAGTGAATGGGGAGTCCAATACAAACCTTAACTATAAACCTCCTTCAATACCAGAAGCCATTAAAGATTTACATCCTGAAACACTGGATCTTTCAAAGTTAAAATACTACAGAGCCTATTATAAAGATTATAGTTTGATAAATGGTTTTCAGGATTATATTGGCGCAACAATGATCGAGCAAAGGAAAATGAACATAAAAGGTTCCCGCTTATTGTATAAACATATTACCGATGACGAAACCAAGGGAACTCCTCAGCAAAACCATATTGAAATTCTTCATGAATTAAGACAGAAACATATCGATTTCAAGTAATTTTTAATTATTAGAAACCTTTGCCGCGCAAGTCTCCATTATATTTAATATCTTCTGGCTTAGCATTGGGATCATTAAGCCAATCAGGGATTTTATTACCTTTGGCTAGTTTTTCCCTTTCTTGATCTAGTTCATCTTCGGCATAGGCATATACCATATCAGCAGATATCACCCCATCCATTTTTTCCAGTATTCTAAGTTTTGCAATTTCTTCCGATACATCTGCACCTTCAATAGTAACTACAATTTTTCCTTTTCCGTCGTGCATATGATAATCACAGCAATCGGCTGCTTTAATCTGTATAATCACTTTTTCGGTGTTTTCTACTTTTGTTTGTACAAGTATTCCACTTATGTTCATATTTGTTAAGAGTTATAGGTTTTGGTTTTTATTTATCTCCATTTCCATATCATTATTTGTTGGTCTTCGCTACTACTAATGATCATATCATTATTTATAAATTCGATTTGAGTTAGTGTACTCTTTTGCCCTTTTAGCAGAGCCAATTCTGCTTTTGTATTGGTATTAAATATTTTAATATAATTGTTTTCGCTATAAGAAAATGCACCATAATTACCATCAGAGCTTAAACCAACGCTATATATGATAAAACTTGATTCTAAATAATAGCTGATGTTGGAATTTGAAAAATAGACTGAAGCTCTACGATCTTGCCCAGCAGATAATATACAATGATTATTATATTTTACTTGATAGATATTATCTACATTTCTTCCTTGTAGATCTTTTAGCTTTTCGCCATTTTTTACATTAATAATATGAACTATTCCACTTTCATCGGCAACCGCAACTTGGCTTCTATCATCATTTAAATCAATATTAGAAAAAACGGAGGTACCCAATTGTTTTTTGTAAATAAATTTCCTGCTTATCAAATCAAACAGCATCAGTTCATTACCTAAGGTAGCTATAAGTATTTGATCTTTATTGATAAAGACAGCTCTTTTGATCATCATTTTATCGATTTCGGCATTTATCAACAGATTTGTTTTCCCATCTTCAATGGTAAAAACATTTCGGAAACCATGGACACCTTGACTCACACTAAGAATTTTATTTTGCCATTTATCTATGCTATAAACTTTAGGAGCTATTTCGTCGCCCATAAAATCTTTTATCTTGGGAAATGTAATACTATTCAATGGTTTTTTTGTTTGCCAGTTAAATACGTCTATACAACCAGCATCCGTTGCCGCATATAGAATTTCTCCCTCAATAAACATAGCAGTTACCGAACCCTGAGCTTTTAGGCTATAGAGTGGTTGCACAGCAAAAGTAGGAATGCTTAAGCTTGATAAAAGAATAAATATGCTTATTTTTAAATACATAGGTATTGGTAGTTGACGATTAAAGAAAAAAACAGGAAGTTAGAGTAATGAGTTATAACTTATAAAAGCTTAGGACTTACCACTCTTCACTCACTCCGCATTTTTATTTTACACCTTCTTCAATTGTTTCATTTAAATTAGATTTTTTCGCATCTCCTTCATTACGGAAAGACGGATTAAAGTTATTTGGAATAAAAACACTAATATCCGCTTGAGTTACATGACATTGGGTGCAATTAAAACGGGCTTTATTTAAATCGGAACCCAAGTCCTTGTTAGTAACAGCACCTTCTTTGGCATCTACTTTAAATAGTCCGTCATCTTCCACCACATCTGGTCGATAATTAGTAAAATGCGACTTAGGTATTGAAGTTGCATTCATAGCAACAGCCACTGCAGGCATATGGCAAATTAGGCAGGCATTACTAGCTGCTTTAATTGGTACAAATCCCACAACAGTGTGTGGTATCATAGGTGGTGCATTTTCAAATGACCGATCGATATTTGTTGTTGTACCAGGTGCTGCTGCTGGAAAAGTAATATCTTCTAAAACAAGGTCATCCTCATCAAACAAATCATTGTGTCGGTAGCCAATTTCTTCGCTAGTCACAAAAGATTCATTAGATAAGTCTTCAGTTGTAGTTTCTTGAACCACTGGAGTACTGGTAGTTTCTACAGTCGTTTTTTTAGTTTTGCAAGCCCCTAAAACGATGGCTAATAACAATACTATTGCTAATAAATTTTTATTCATTTTCATTCCTCCTGATTATTTTTTCTCTTTTTATAAATTTTAATGCTTTATCATCACAAACTTCGATACAACGACCGCAGTTTGTGCATTCTCCATTATTTATGGATCCACTTTTTTTACCAATTATTTTTAATACTTGAGGTTCGGGACAAACCACGAAACATTCCATACAGTCGGTACAATTCTCAACCGTATGTTGCACTTTTATCCAATGGTATTTACTCACTACTGAATAAAAAGCACCAATAGGGCAAACATGTCCACACCAGCCATTTTTCAATACCAAAAGATCGAATAGAAAAATAACAGCCACTGCGGCCCATCCAAAGCCCATCCCAAAGATAAGTCCTCGATGTAGCATGGAAACAGGGCTTACAAATTCAAATGCCGCTACTCCTGAAAAAACAGAGAGTATCAAAGCTAAAAATAGTACCCAATATCGAATATTTCTATTGATTGGTGTATGAAATTGTATTTCATTAAGTTTCCATTTTTTGCGTAACCAAAGAGCGGTATCGGTTACTATATTCATAGGGCAAACCCAACTGCAAAAAACACGACCTCCAATAATTCCATAGATTAATAATATTATCAACCCACCAATTAAAACATCTGCTCCCAGTATAAAACCGGCCAAAAGTATTTGTAAAATGGCAAAAGGATCACTTAAATAAAAGGTTTCAAATACATATGCAGAGCTTAAATTGCCTATCAAAATATTCCAACCCCATTTATTGGCGCCGATAAACAATAGTAATATCCCAATTTGGCTAAATCTGCGTAACCACAAAAATCGATGTTTGAAGATCATTTTATTCATCTATCAATTCCTCCCAATCGTTTAAATAGGATTTTTTGGTAGTTTTACCTTTGATATCTGATTCTTTCGATTCTTCATTCAGTCGGTTTTCGTCTTTTGCTTCCCATCCTTTGATATAGAAATTTCCAGCTTTACCTTCAGCCACTTTTCGGGGCAAAACAAAGATGGCGGCTTTTTCCGTTACACAAGCATGTTCGCACATTCCGCAGCCTGTACAAATCTCAGGATTTACTACAGGTTTAAGGAAGGCATGCTTTCCGGTTCTTTCATTTCTCTCAAAATTAAGAACCAAGGCTTGGTTGATAAGAGGGCAGGCACGATAGCAAGCATCGCACTGTATACCCCAAAAAGCAATACAGCTTTTTTCATCAATAACAGCTACACCCATATCGCTCATATTTACATCCATATTTTCGGGTGTGCTTACTTTGTCGCTGGGAATAAGTTTATTGATATCAAGTGCTGTTGTGGGGCAAACCGGAACGCAAGGAACATCAACACACATATAACATGGTGTTATACGGGGAATGAAAAAGGGAGTGCCAATAGGTATGTTGTCCTGTGGTTGTGCCAGCATTAAGGTGTCGTAAGGACAAGCTTGCACACAGGCGCCACATTTAATACAGGCAGCCAAAAAATCTTCTTCTTCCACAGCAGCCGGCGGTCGAAGGCTTAGTTTGGAAACACTTGCTTTATTTAAAAAAGCACCCCAAACTAATCCTCCAAGGCTTAAAAGGCCAGCACCTTGAAAAATTTTCAAGATGGCTTCTCTTCGGCTTGTTGTATTTTCCTTTCGTTGCATAAAAACACTTAGGCTTTATATACTTTTACAGCTGCTTTTTTAAAATCCGTTTGTTTCGATATAGGGCAAGTAGCATCTAGGCAAACCTTATTGATAAATACTTTCTCATCGAACCAAGGCACATAAACCAAACCTACAGGAGGTCTGTTTCTTCCTCGAGTATCCACGTGAGCTTTCACTTTGCCTCTTCTGGATTCTACCCAAACTAAATCACCTTGTTGGAAATTAAATTTCTCGGCATCTTTTGGATGTATATAACAGAGTGCTTCTGGAACGGCACGATATAACTCTGGGACTCTCATAGTCATGGTTCCACTATGCCAATGTTCTAATACACGACCTGTTGATAACCATAATGGATAATCTTTGTCTGGCATCTCCGGAGGATCCATATATGGACGGAAAAAGATTTTTGCTTTATTGCTTAGATCATATTTTCCTTTATCGGCATCTGGTCCTTTTAAACCTCCTTGAGGCAAGTTTTTAAAGGCTTTACCATAAAAGGCAAAATCTCCGGTATTGGCTTTTTTAGCATAAGGGTCATATTTAGCATTAAAACGCCATTGTGTTTCTTTACCATCAACAACTGGCCATTTTAAGCCTCTTACTTTATGATAAGTATCAAAATCGGCATAATCGTGTGCATGACCTTCACCAAACTTACGGTATTCTTCCCATAGATATTTTTGTATAAAGAAACCATAGCCTTTCCATTCCTTGTCGTCAGATCCTACAACATTTCTTTTATCTCCTATCACTTCACAATTATCAAAACCATCTCCAATAGGATCAGGATAGGTATAAGATTTAGCTTCATCGTTGGCAAATAACACTTCATATAGTGTGGTGTCTTCATTATATCCCATAGTTTTGGCCTCAGGCATCACATCCGGAAGTCCACCTTCGATGCCAGGTATGGTTTGAGCACCCCAAACTTCTTTTAAAGTAAAACGCTTAGAGAGTTCCATTATTTGCCAGGTATCCGACATAGAATCACCTATGGGCACAACTTGTTGCTTCCAATGCTGTGTTCTACGTTCGGCATTTCCATAGGCACCCCATTTTTCATAAATCATAGCAGTTGGTAGAATCAAATCTGATACTTTGGCAGATATTCCGGGGTAGCAATCGCTACACACGATAAAGTTATCCATTTGTCTTGCTGCTTTTATCCAATGTTTGGCATTGGCAGTATTTTGATAGGGATTATTTACTTGTATCCAGGCAAATTTTACTTTAGCATCTTCAATATCACGCATTAATTTCATAAAATGCGTTCCTACTTTAGGGTTAAGCGTATCTTTTGGTAACTTCCAAATATTTTCTGAAGCTTTACGATGTTTTGGATTGGCTACAACCATATCAGCAGGAAGACGGTGAGCAAATGTTCCCACTTCACGAGCAGTACCACAAGCTGATGGTTGTCCGGTTAAACTAAAAGCACCATTTCCTGGTTTGGCTTGTTTTCCTAATAGAAAGTGTACCATATAGGCTTGCTCATTAACCCAAGTACCTCGAGTGTGCTGATTCATTCCCATGGTCCAGAAAGAAACCATTTTTCTTTGTTTCTCAACATATAAATCTTTGAGTACTATCAGTTTTTCTTTAAAACGTACTAAAGATTCATTATCATCACCTTTTGCTGTTTTTGCTACATAATCAAGGGTGTAAGGTTCCAATGCTTTCTTAAAATCTTCAAATTCAATTTTCCAGTGTTTTCCAGCTGAAGCAGCATTTTTCATTTCTAAGGTATCACCTTCTTTATAACCTAAATATTTAAGGCTTATTCCTTCAGCTGCAGAAACTGTTTTTGCCGATTGTTTTTCGTTGATAACAGATTCCTTAGCACTGTATTTTGGGTGTCCTGCTTTTCGCATTCCGTAACCTATATCAACAGGTCCGGTAGCAAAAATTATATGTTTATCTATAAATTCCTGATCAATGGAATCAGGATGATTATATACAATTTCTCTGGCAATATAATTCCATAATGCCAAATCAGTCTGAGGCTTGAATATTATTTCAATATCAGCCAAATCAGAAGTTCTATTGGAAAAAGTGCTAAGGTTTACTACTTTTACTTTGTCGGGGTTGCTCAGTTTTCTATCAGAAACACGAGCCCAGAGAATAGGGTGCATTTCAGACATATTTGCTCCCCAAGTAACAACTGTATCAGTGAGTTCAATATCGTCATAACAGCCTGCAGGCTCATCAATACCAAAGGTTTGTATAAAGCCTGCAACAGCAGACGCCATACAATGGCGTGCATTGGGGTCGATATTATTTGACCGGAAACCTGCTTTCATTAGTTTTACAGCTGCATATCCTTCTTGAACAGTATATTGTCCAGATCCAAAAACACCTATTCCAGTAGGACCTAATTCTTTCAGAGAGGATTTGATATGTTTCTCCATTTCGTCGAAAGCTCGTTTCCAACTCACAGCTTTAAAATCACCAGTTTTACTGTAATTGCCTGATTTGTCAACTCGTAAGAGTGGTTTTTGTAAGCGGTCTTCACCATACATTATTTTTGCATTAAAATAACCTTTAATACAGTTTAACCCTCTATTTACAGGAGCAGCAGGGTCACCTTTTACGGCAACGATTTTATCGTTTTTAGTAGCTACCATTATACCACAACCGGTACCGCAAAAACGACAAACCGATTTATCCCATCTCCATCCACTTTCAGCATTATTAGCGGCTGCTTGAAGTCCCATTGGGAGAGACATTCCAACAGCAGTGGCTACCGATGCCGCAGCAGAATTTTTTAAAAACTCACGTCTTGTTGTACTCATAATATTTCTATTGATGTATTAAATAATTTTTATTTTGGTATTCAGGTAATAAAGGTACTGAAATACTTAATACATGTTAAGATAATTCAAATATTTATGATTGTTGGTTAGGATATTGAATTAAAACTTTGGAAAACAATGAGATGTAAAAACAGCTATTGTTATTTAATAAACGATATTAAAGGAAAAAGTTAAAAATAAAATGAAAATTATTTGTTAAAGTGGGCGTGAAAACTGAAAATCAATATAAAAAACGCTTCATTTTTTATGATGACAAATCATTAGGGAATTTTTGTTTTTCAGGAAATAATTTCAATAATGAATTTTCCTGAGCTTTGGCAATACCCCTTTCGGTGATAATGCCTGTGATTAATCGTGCTGGAGTCACATCAAAACCATAATTTATGGCAGGGCTATTTTCTGGTGCAATCAATATTTCTACAATTTCTCCTAGGGCATTTTTCCCATCCATATATTTTACTTCTTTGGCATCTCTTTGCTCAATAGGTATTTGTTTTAAGCCATCAGTTATTTCCCAATCAATGGTGGAGGAAGGAAGTGCTGCATAAAAAGGAATAGCATTATCTGCTGCTGCAAGAGCTTTGAGGTAAGTGCCTATTTTATTGGCAATATCACCATTGCGGCTACATCTGTCGCTGCCAACAATAAGTAGATCCACCATATTGTTTTGCATTAAATGACCACCAGTATTATCGGCAATAATAGTATGTGGCACACCTTGTTGGCCGAGCTCCCAAGCCGTTAATTTTGCACCTTGATTTCTTGGGCGGGTTTCGTCGACCCATACATGTACTTTTATGCCTTTTTCGAATGCAGCATAAACGGGCGATAAAGCACTACCATAATCTACAAATCCTAACCAACCAGCATTACAATGAGTAAGAATATTTACGGGTTCACCATTTTTAATTTTACTTATTTTTTCGATAAGAGGCAAACCATGTTGTCCAATTAATCGGGCGTTTTCGGCGTCTTCTTGGGCAATCTGTTGCGCCCATTTTAATGCAAGATTTTCTTTTATTTGTGGGTTGGAAATGGTGTGCAATTTATGGAGCATAAATTTTACAGCCCAGCTTAAGTTTATAGCAGTAGGGCGTGTTTGAGTAAGCAAATCAGCTGCTTTATGTAAATCATTTCCATTTTTTGCCGCTAAATACATCCCAAAGGCAGCAGAAACTCCAATAAGACCTGCTCCGCGTACCCACATATCTTTTATGGCAGTAGCCATGGTTTGCACATCTTCAATTTCCTTTATCACAAATTGATGAGGCAAATACCTCTGATCAATGATTTTTACTTTTGAATCTTCAAACCAAATAGTTTGTTGCGCTTTTCCTTGGACTTTCATATAGGATCTATTTTAATAAGTAACGAAGATAG